>JBEBDN010000001.1:0-5586 GCA_041156945.1 Verrucomicrobiota bacterium
CCGCTTCCTTCTTCTCTTCCTTCGGCTTGGGCGCGGGCTTCGGCGCCGGCTTGCCGTTGCCGCCCTTGGCGTTCGGGTCGGGTTCGGGGTCGAGGCGATCGGGAATCGAGAGGATGCGAGGCACCGTCCGGGAAGGATCGGGCACGACGAAGAGCAGATTACGCATCCTCGCCTCCTTTACCCAGCTTCCGCGGACGACCGGCACCGTCTCGGTCTCGGGGGGGACGGGGGATGCGTCGACGTAGACGACGTAAGGCTGATCGATGCCGACGGTGGGCATGCTGAGCGCGGAGCCGCGCGGATTGACGGTGACCGCCGCTTCGCCGAGCTTGGCGTAGATGATCCGATCGGAGAGGTTGAACCAGATGACGGCCCCTTCGGGGGCGCGTCCCTTGTTGAACTCCACCGGCAGCATGATGAAGGAGAGCGGACCCGGCTGGCCGTTCGGAAGCAACACGATGAGCGCATCGCTCATGGCCTCGGGGATGTCCACGAACGGCGTCCCCGCGGGCAGCGGCTCGGCCTTCGTGGGGGCCTTGGCGGCCGCATAGACGCGCACCGGCCCGGCGGGGAGTTTGACCCGGGCGTTGGAGATGGTGAGCCGAGGCAGGTCGACTTCGGTGCTGTCCTTGTCCACGACGAGGACGACCTTATCGGGGGCGTCGAACGGCGCCTGCACGTAGAGCAGGCGGCAGGTCCGGGAGGAACTTCCGGGCGTGTCGGCGGCGTCGACGAAGGCGACACAACCGAGGGCGAGGAGAACGAGGAACTTTTTCATGCCGGGGAAGTAGGTCAAGATGAGGGAAGCTTGGCGGTTTGACGATACTACAATTGGGCACAGGGCCTCATTTCGCGGGCATCACCCGGTCGGCGAAGTCCAGGTAGGCCTGCCAATCCTCCAGGGTGACGTCATGCTTGCCGGCACGGACGTGGTAGCCGATGGATTTGCCCACCCGCTGGCCGACGGCGGGGTAGACCTCGGTGCCGAGGCCAGGCTGCCCGAGCAATCTGAAGACCGGGTCGGCCGCGAGCGCCCCGAGGAATTCGCCCTTGGGATCGGCCCAGCGATCCTCGACGGCGCTGGCGACGTAGAGAGCGCGCGGGGCGACGAGGGCGAGCAGGTGGTGCTGGTCGATGGGCATCAGGTACTCCTTCTCCGCGAAGGTGGCGTAGCGGGCGGTGAACCAGTGCGGAAAACCCCGACCGGGGTAGGCGCCGGCGATGATGCCGACGGTCTCGCCGAAGATGCGCTTGCCGAGGGCCGCGCCGCCGCAGCCGGACTCGTTCGAGATGACGAGGGCGAACCGTTCGTCCTGCGCGCCGGCCCAGAGCGAGGCCTTGCCGAGACGCGAGTGTCCGATGACGGCGACGCGCTTGGCGTCGACCTCGGGAAGCCTCTCCAGGGCGTCGAGCGAACGCGACAGACCCCAGGCCCACGCGCCGATGCACGCCCAGTCGCCGTCCTTCCAGACGGTGTTCGCGCCTGCGGGCGAAAGCGCCGCGCGGAAGCCCTGCTTCCACCCTTCGGGGAAGTCGGGCTCGAAGTCGCCGCAGTAGACGGTCGCGAGGCCGTAGCCGCGCGCGACCAAGGCCTCGGCCTGCCAGCGGGAAGCCTGGCCGCCGCGCCCCTTCTCGGTGGCGCGGTTGGAACCATCGGTCGCGGCCCACTGCTTCGAAACCCAAGTCGACGGCAGTCGCACGGCCGGATCCTCGACCGTGGTGTGGTTACCGCCGAAGTTGAGCCCGAGGAAGACGGGTACCGGCCCCTTCGCCGCGTTGGGCGTGTAGATCAGGAGGTCGAACGCCGGGCCCGACTTGCCGATCGGCCAGACTTTGAGCTGCGTGCGGGTCGCCTTGCCGCCGAGGGCGGTGGCGGACGTCTCGACGACCTCGGAGACCGCGGCCTTGGTCCGCTCACGCGTATCGGGCGTCCGGCCAAAGATGTTCTCCTCGACGAGTTTCAGGACCTCCGGGCGGCGGGACTCGCGCCACTGCTTCGCATCGACGACCGTCTGGCCGGCGTTGTCGACCAATGGGTCGGGCAGCGTGTAGGGCGGCACCTTCGACTCGTCATCGATCGTGGCCGGCATCGCCGCGGCCAGAAAAAGCAGGGGGAAGAGCATGGGGTAGTGCAGTGGGCTAGGGATAGGGCCGGGGCCAGGGCTGGTCAAATGAGATGCAGATGCATCCTAAGCCGACCGCCGCGCCCATTCCACCACGTTGTTGAATCACCGGCCCCGGCCCTGACCCAAGCCCTGGCCCCTGCCTCAAGAACTACCTCTCCCAAACCTCGAACGTATACTTCACGCCTTCGTGTTCGCCGTCCTGGGACCACGTCCGACGCGCGAAGTGCTTCTGCCAGTCGGCGGGAAATCGCCGGTCGCCCTCGTAGTCGCGGTGGATGCGCGTGATGAAAAGCTTGGAGCAGAGCGGTAGCCCCTCGGCGTAGATGCGTTCGCCGCCGGTGATCCAGGTGGGCCCGGCCCAAGGCAGCGACTCGGCGACGACCAAAGCCTCCGCGAGGGTGGTCACGCGCTCGGCGCCGGGGAAACGCTTCGCGGGATCGCGCGAGACGACCACGGTACCCCGCCCCTCCAGGGCCTTGCCGAGCTCGGCGTAGCAGGCCGGCCCTTCGATCATCACCCCCCCGCGGGTAGTGTCCAGGAACCACGCCAGATCCTCGGGAAGATGCCACGGCAGGCGACCCGAGGACCCGATGATGCCGTTGCGGGCGACGGCGACGATGCATTGGATGGGCTTGGGCACGGCCCTAAAGTGGGGCTAACCCCCTCTGGCGCAAGCGCAAGGGCCGGTCCGCTGGACTGATTGACAGAGGCCGAAGGGGTCGGCAAGGTGACCCGATGATTACCTGGCTACAGAACGCCACCTCCAAGCACCACCGCACCATCTTCGGCTTCCTGCTGGTGATCGTGGTCGTCTCCTTCGTCGGCTACGGGTTCGTCGGCCGCGGCGACCTCGGGCTCAATTCCGAGCTCCGCTACATGGGGGTCGACCTCGCCGATGCGCGCAACCGCCAGCGCTACTACTTCGACTGCCAGACCTTCTCCCTCGGCCGCATCCAGGGCCTGACCATCCAGCAGCGCATCGCCGAACTGCACCTCGCCGACGAGCTGGGCATCCCCGAGCCGACCGAGGGCGAGGTCCGCCGCATCGCCCGCCAGATGTCGCAGATGTTCGCCACCGGCGCCGACGGCAAGCCGTCCGACGACGGGGTGGCCAAGTTCATCGCCTTCGCCTCGCGCCAGCTGAGCGTCAACGAACAGGAAGCCGCCATCCGCTACGAGACCTTCATCAAGGACACCTGGCGCATCAACAAGCTCTACACGACGCTGTCGGGCAAGGGCCACGCCACGGCCGGCCTGCTCAAGCGCCAGCTGGACCGCTCCCGTACGCTCTGGACCACCGACGTCGCGACCTTCGCCGCCAAGGAGTTCAAGCCGGCCATCGCGGACGATGAGGCCAAGATCAAGGAGGCCTTCGAGAAGAACAAGGAAGCCTACCGCCTCCCGCCCCGCGTCGAAGTCGCCGCGGTCACCGTCTCCAAGCTGACGCCCGACACCGCCCCGATCACCGACGACGAGATCGTCAACTACGGCTACAACCTCGCCGAGAAGTTCAAGTTCGAGACGGGCAAGGTGAAGGAGCAGGCCCTCGCCAAGCGCGCCGAGATCGAGAAGATCATCCGCCAGGACCGCGCCGTGACCGGCCTCGCGGGCCAGGTCTCCGACGAACTGGCCGAGAAGTTCCCGACCGACGCCACCAAGGCCGGCGACGCGGGCTTCGCCCAATGGCTCAAGGACCGCGGCGCGGTCGTCAAGACCCTCCCGGCCTTCGACGCCGGTGCCGCCCCCACCGTCGAGAAGGTGCCCGCCGAGGCCCTCCGCGCGGCCGGCGAACTGACCGACAAGGAATGGCGCACCGAAGTCTACCGCACCGAAGACGCCGTCGTCTTCCTGACGCTCGTGAAGCGCACCGAATCCCGCCTGCCCGACTTCAAGGAAGCCGCCAAGCTGGCGACCGACAACTGGCGCGACGCCGAACGCCAGCGCCTCCTCAAGGCCGAGCTGGTGAAGCTCTCGCAGGGCCTCCAGGCCGACGCCACCGCGGGCAAGTCCTTCGCCGAGAGCGCCAAGGCCCGCGGCCTCAAGCTCGCCTCCCCCGCCCCGTTCTCCATGAGCACCCTGCCCGACGCGGTGCGCGGCGCCGAGGAGGACACGCTGCAGGCGATCGAACTCGCCGGCCTCAACAAGATCACCCCGGCGATCCGCATCGACAGCGGCGACTACGTCTTCATCCGCGCGGCCAAGAGCGAGCTCCCTAAGGAAGCCGTCAAGCCCGAGGAACTCAACGAGTTCAAGCAGTTCATCTCCAGCCGCCAGCGCAACCAGGCCGCCGACGGCCTGATGCAGGACCTCGTGCCAGCCCCCCAGGCCAAGCGCTGAACGCCCGTCAACCCATGGGTAACCAAGGGAGGCTTCGGCCTCCCTCTTTGTTTGGAAGAAGCGGCGGAGGCGTCGAACCATCCGCCGCATTTCCTGCGATCAGGTAGGGCTGACCGTCCCGGTCGGCCGCATCTTTTGTCCATGTATCTCCGTGCTAGCCTAAACAGCCGCGTCCCGACCCGCCCTAGGGTCTTTAATGATTTGTCATGCACGCCCCACCCTTCGACAATAGCCATGCAATGGGGTCTGGCATGAAAGGTAACCTCACCATGGGTTGCTTTCCTGACCAAGGATAGTCCAGACCTCGCCCCTCTTTCATCCACAATCACTCCGAGCACCCCGGAGGACCCTAAGTTCGTCGGGAAGGTCGCGGATCTTTCCCGTGGCTTCGGCGACTTGGAATCCAACGAGCATATCGGCAAGTTGAAGGTAGGGGCTGGCATGAGAAGGGATGAAGCGCACCTCCGTCACCCCCAAGCCTGCGCGGATTCCTCGGGCTTTCCCTCGGTTCCTCTCGCCATCGATGATCAGCCGGCATCGCTGTTGCTCCGGATTAAGCACCCGTAGGCAGGCTTGCAGCATGAGCAGCTCCTTGGGCGTAACCTCGACGCATGGGTCGATAGGTTTTCTCCAGACCACCGAATGGTGGGGAGGCAGGGAGGGTAGACTCCTTCGCAGGTACTCCATGCGAAGCTCATGACGCATCTTGGTCCACTTGAACTCACCGAACCAATGCAGTGAACCGCGAATCTCGGCTTGTTTCGCCAGGAAGATCTCGTGTTCGGCCACCGTGGGGGTGCTCAGCATGCAAAAGGCAAAAACGCGCGAGGACCCCTTGCGAAGATCATGACCGGGGTCGCCGGATTCATCGCAGAAGAAGGTTCGCACGACACCTCGGACGATAATGACGATTCCATCGCAACATCATGGATACCCCACCATTCAGGCAGGGCTGACCGTCCCGGTCGGCCACGTCTCTTGTTCTCAGGTAGGGCTGACCGTCCCGGTCGGCCGCAGGCATGGGGTCTGGCTTCGCCTCGCGCAGCGATGGCGTGCCTGACCTCATGCCGACACGGACCAGCAGGGACGCTGGTCCCTACCAACGCGAACGGGGTTCGCGGGC
>JBEBDN010000002.1:0-2600 GCA_041156945.1 Verrucomicrobiota bacterium
CCGATCAGCACGCCACGCGCAAGCAGCAGCGCGATGGCCTTCTGCACGGTCGGAAGGCTCACGTTATGCTGGTTGGCCAAGTCCCTTCCCGACGGAAGCAGTCCGCTCCAACCTTCGTGCCTGACCTGAGCCTCGATGCCGTCGGCCAGGTGCTCGAAGACGGCCTTCTTTTCGAATTTCTTGGCTTTCATCAGTTATCCTAGGCGGGATGATTGTAGCCCTGACCGATTAAGCCACCGGTTTTGTGAATGGTCAGATTGGTCAGATTGGGTGCAAATTGCACCAGCCGCTAGCGGTCAGCGGTTGGCGGTTGGGCGAGGCAACGCTTACAGGGAGACCGGAAACCGGATAGGATGCTGCGGTCGTGCCTGAGGTAGGGATGCGATGACATCGCATCCGTTCGCCAGCATCTAGGTAGGGCTGACCAACCTTGGTCAGCCGCGCGGTTGAGCGAGGGCGCTCCACCCTACCCGATACAGAGGACAGCACGTGGTGCTGTCCCTACCTGATTAACAGCGGATGCGATGTCATCCCATCCCTGCCACGAGAATCAGAAGCTGCGATTCAGCGAGAACCAGATGCGCGCGGCGACCGACTTGGAATCGGCCTGCGGCGCACCGCCGTTCAGAGCCCAGGCGATCGCGACGTCGCCCGACCACTGCTGATAGGTCGTACGCACGCCGATGCCGGCGCCGGAGATGAAGCGGCTCTGATTGGAGGCGGCATCCCATGGGCGATAATTGATATCAGCCTCCGCGGCGTCGTAGAACGCGTAAGGCGCGAACGCACCCGCGTCGTAACGCAGCTCCACCTGGCCGAGCCAACCTTCGTCGCCCATGCCTTCGCCGAGCGGATAAGCGCGCACGCCCTGGGCGCCGCCGAGGCCGATGCGTTCGGAGGAGTCGAGGTTGCGGTCCGTCAGCTGGAGCGAGTAGCGGCCGTAGAGCGAGAAGCCGGCGGGCAGGTTCTGCACGCGGGCGAGGTCGAGCGTGACCTTGTCGAAGCGGCCCTGCTTGCGCGCGGTCGCGTCATCGATGGCGGTCAGGCCGGCGTCGAGGTTCATGTTGCCACGGAGCCAGGTCAGCATGCCGTAGGTGATGCCGCCGCCGCCGAGTCCGTCGCGGTGGTCGAAGCGCAGCGAGAGCGGGATGCCCTGGCTGAACTTGTCTTCCGAGGTCGACGTGGAGGCGAAGTCGTCATGCAGCACCTTGTATTGGAAGCCGAGCGAGGCGAGCAAGTTGGACTGGCGCGAGCGGATCAGCGGGTAGCTGAGCTTGGCCGTCCAGACGCGCGCGAGACCCGAGGCCTCGAGGGCGGCGAACTCCTTGCCGAGATGGTAGGTGTTGAGGGCCCAGCCCATCTGGCCGCGCAGGCCGGAGGAACCCAGGGCGGAATCATAATCGACGGCGCCGAGCCAGAGGGACTCGTTCGTCGTCATCACCGAAGCGGAGAGACGGTCGCCGAACTGCAGCGCGGAGTTGCGATACCAGGCGGCCCGGAAACGCAGGTCGCCGGTGTAGCGGCTGCCTTCGTTGTCCACGCCGACCTCACCGCCCTGCTCCTTCTCCATGACCACGCCGACCTCGAGGTCGCCGACGCCGACGGTCTTGCCGGGGCTGACGACGGGACGCACGCCGATGCCGGGGACGTCATCGAGGATGAGCAACGTGCGTTCGAGGCGCGTGCTCTCGATCAGCTCGCCGCGACGCAGCGGAGAAAGATAAGGCTGCGAACCCGCCGCGACCTTGGTCTCGCCGGTGGCGACGACTTCGCCGTAGGCGCCTTCGAGGATGCGGATGCGGAGCACGCCGTCCTTGAGCTCCTGCGCCGGCACGAGCGCGCGCGCGAACGGATAGCCGTTGAGGCGGTAGTGCTGGCCGACGATGCGGGCGACGGCGCGCAGGCCTTCGAGGTCATGCTTCTTGCCGACCTCCGCCGCGACGAGGCGGCCGAGGAGCTCGGAAGCGAAGACCGTGTTGCCTTCGAAGACGACGGAGCTGACGACCACGGCGGGGCCGCCGGCGACGCCCTTGGCGGGCTCCTTGGCAGACGGAAGCTCGAGCTTCTGCGCGGCGGGAGCTTCCGGCTTGGGCGGACGCAACGTGTTCAGCACCTGACCGCCGTCGGGCGGAGTGACCTGGGCGAACGAGAGACGGGTGGCGGCCAGCAACAGGGCCAGCGGCACGAGATGAGGATGACGCATCGAAAAGAAGACGGAGCGGAGATTATTCGGCGACGACCGGGCGGACGCCGAGGTTCACGCCGCCGTTGACGACGATCACGTCGAGCGGACCGAGGAGCGAGCGGGTCACGCCGTCCTGGGCGCGACGAGAACCGGTCGGACCGGCGGGAGCGGCTTCGCTGGACGAAGCTTCGGCGACGGTCGCGGGAGCGGCGGACGGCGCGGCGGCCTCAGGAACGATGGTAGGCGCGGTCGACGGAGCGACGGAACCGGCGGCAGGCGCCGGAACCGCGGCCGAAGCAGCGGGTGCGTTGTTCGGCGCGAAGGCGACGACTCCGGCGACGGGACGCGAAGCCGGAACGTAGTTCAGGCCGCCGGGTGCGGACGGGAGGCGGACCGCCACGGGCGGCACGGCGAG
>JBEBDN010000003.1:0-9390 GCA_041156945.1 Verrucomicrobiota bacterium
CCTTCGCGGCGGGCGACTACCCTAAGGCGGCGCAGGAGCTCCTGGCGTCGATGGACCAAGGCGCCCTGCAGGGCCATGGCCTGAGGCTGCTCGACGCGACCGCCGCCGCCTACGTCGAAGCTGGCTACGAACCGACGGCCGCGCTGGTCGCCGGCCTCGGCGCCTCGGTGGGCGCCAACCTCGCCCAAATCCGCCTCGGCCTGGGCCTCTCCAAGGATCTCCGCGGGATGCAGGATGAATTCGTGAAGGCGGCCGACTTCGACGCCGTCGAACCGACCTTACGCGTCGGCCTGGACCTGGGGCGACGTCTGCAGGACCCGAAGGCGATGGTCGTCGAACAAGTGACCGGCCTCGGCATCGAAGCCGGGTTCCTCCGCCAACTCGACCCCGTCACCCTCGTGGACGGGGGCCTCAGCGCCGGCGAACGGCTCGGACAGCTGGAGGCGCAGTCCGCCGAATTCAGGGAACTGACGGATGCCGCGGTGACCTTTTCCAAGCAGGCGACCGACGAGGATGTGGGCCGCTATTTCGAGATCCTGCGCCGCGATGGGGAGCTCGCCGCGGTCCGCTGGGCCAAGGAGCGCGTCGGCAAATGACGCTGTCCCGTCGCCACTTCCTCGGGCTGACGGCCGCGCTGGCCGCGGCGCCGGGCGCCTGGGCGCAAACGACCGAGGTCACCGCGACCGGCGAGCGCGTCCCCGAGCTGACCGCCTTCGACGAACTGATGGCCCGCTTCGTGCGCGAACAAGGCGCGCCGGGCGCCAGCCTCGCCATCGCCCACCGGGGCAAATTGCTTTACGCGCGCGGCTTCGGCCTGGCCGATCGCGACACCGGCGCCCCGGTGCGCCCCACGACGCGTTTCCGCATCGCGAGCGTCTCGAAGCCGTTCACGGCGGTCGCCATCCTGAAGCTGGTCGAGCAAGGGAAGCTCGGGATCGACGACCCGGTGCTGCCTCTGCTCGGGCGTCCCGCGAAAGACCCGCGCTGGGCCCGCATCACGATCCGCCATTGCCTGCAGCATCGCAGCGGCTGGGACCGGGCGGCCTCCGGGGACCCGATTGGGCAGATGGGGGAGATTTTCAAGACCACGGGGATCCCGCCGCCCTACGACCCGGCGCAAATCGTGCGCTACATGCTGGGCCGACCCTTGGACTTCGAGCCCGGCGCGCGGATGGCCTACTCCAACCTCGGCTACCTGGTGCTCGGGCGCGTCATCGAGAAGGTGACCCGGATGGACTACGAGGCCTGGGTACGGGCCAGCGTGCTCCAGCCGCTGCATCTTGATTCGATGAAACTCGGCAAGGCGACCTGGAAAGACCGGGAAACCGACGAGGCCCGTTACCACACCCGGGATAACCGCACAGGGCTCTCGCTCTACGACCCATTTGGACCACCGGTCCCCTACCCTTACGGAGCCGAGAACTTCGAGGGCTTCGAGGCTCACGGCGGCTGGATCGCCACCGCTTCGGACCTGGTCCGCTTTGCCGACGCCTTCCACGACGCCGCGAAGAGCCCGCTGCTCAAGCCCGAGACCGTCGCCCTGATGCAGGCCCGGCCTGAGGGTGAGTCCGGGCACGAAGCGGACGGCTCACCGAAGGCCGCCTACTATGGCGCGGGCTGGATGGTCCGACCGATCAAAGACGGCCAAGTGAACTTGTGGCACGGTGGCCTCATCGCCGGCAGCGAGGCTCTCCTGGTCAAACGCTGGGACGGTTGGAGTTGGGCGGTCCTGTTCAACGGCAACGGCGCCGCCCAGGGCGGCAACCTTTCGGGCGCGATCGACCCCTTGTTGCATCGCGCACTAGGTCGGTAACGAAACCATTCGATCCGGCGTCCTTAAAACAAAGCGGGCGTCCGTGGAAACGGACGCCCGCGGCGAAAAATTTTCCGGGGCTGGTCCGGTTTTACCGACGACGAAACGGGTAGAGCAACTGGGCCCAGTAACCCCGCGGCACCGGGTGACCTTCGATGCCATAGCCTTTCGGCCATTCGTCCTTAGGCAGGTGGTAGGTGCCGAAAAGCCGGTCGAAAAGCGGGAAGTGGATCGCGAAATTCACGTCGATGGCCTCCTTCTCGATGCCATGGTGCCAATGGTGGAAACGCGGCGTGACCAGCCACTGGTCGATGACGGGCAAGCGCCAGCTGAGGTTGGCGTGGATAAAGGTCGAGTAGAGGTAGACGAGGAGGATGTAGGCGTTGACGGCGGTCGGGGCGAAGCCAAGGGCGAACATGGGGATCACCGTCAGCGTGCGCAGGATGAGGATCTCCAGGAAATGCATGCGCGCCCCGGCCATCCAATCCATGCTCTGCGCGGAGTGGTGCACGGCATGGAAACCCCAGAGCCAAGGCACGCGGTGGAAGGCCCGATGGACCCAGTACTGGACCAAGTCGGTCAGGAACATGATCGCAATGAGTTGGACCACGAAGGGCAAGGCGGCCACCCAGCGCTGCAGCTCGCCCAGGACGGAGGCCGCCGCCACCCACTTGGCCGGGGCGAAGCTCACGAAGGCGAGGACCTGCACCATGAAACTGCTCACGAGGTAATAGAAGATGTCCTCCCGCCATTCATTCCGGAAAAGGGCCTGCTCGGACTTGAGCGGGCTGAGGCGCTCGAGCGGAATGAAGATGACTCCGGTGAACAGGACGTTCAGGGCGAACCAATCGAGCCCGAGGAACAAGGGGGTCGGGTCCGGGGTCAGGGCGCCGGAGGTGGCCCCGCCCAGCAAGGTCGCAAGCAAGGCGGCGGTGACGCCAAGCGTACCGAGGAGCTTCGCCGGACGCAGCGCCAGGCTCAGCGCCGACGCGGCGAAACCGAGCAGGAGGATCGCGAGGATCCCCGCCTTGAACCAGGTCTTGGCATGCAAGGCCGCGAGCTCGGGCATCGCGAATTGCCCCGGGGCGCGCATCGAGACGACCAAAGCGAGGCCGACCAGGCCGAGCACGAGCCCGGCGACACCGCTGATCCAGCCTGACCCGAAAGCCCGCAAGGGGGCCGGCGCCTCCAATTCTTCGCGGAGTTTTTGGCGGGTATCTTTTAAGCTCATCGGGGACGGGGTTGGTCCTGACCTTGAACCAACCGCCGCAAAGCGCAAGGCCGCCCATCGCCCACCCTGCCGTATCCATCAGTCACCAGGCACGGCGGGCCGACCCAAATAAAGAGGGCGCCCGCAGGCGCCCTCTTTCACCATCCCCCAACCGCTACCCGCTGACCACCACTCTCAGTAACGATAGTTGTCGGGCTTGAACGGACCGGCCTGCTTCACGCCGATGTAGGCAGCCTGCTCCTTGGAGAGGATCGTCAGCTTGGCGCCGAGCTTGCCGCGGTGGAGGCGGGCGACTTCCTCTTCGAGGTGCTTCGGGAGGAGCCCCACGCCGGGCGTGGCGGTGGCGCGCGTCTCCCAGAGGTGCAACTGGGCGAGGACCTGGTTCGTGAAGGAGGTCGACATCACGTAGCTCGGGTGGCCGGTGGCGCAGCCGAGGTTCACGAGGCGGCCTTCGGCGAGCATGTAGAGCTGGCGGCCGTCCTTGAACGTGTAGCGGTCGACCTGCGGCTTGATGGTGTCCTTCTTCACGCCCTTGAAGGCGTTGAGGCGGGTGACCTGGATCTCATTGTCGAAGTGGCCGATGTTGCAGACGATGGCCTGGTCCTTCATCTTGGTCAGGTGCTCAAGGGTGATGATGTCCTTGTTGCCGGTGGCCGTGACGTAGATGTCGGTGGTGCCGAGGGTATCCTCGACGGTGACGACGCGGAAGCCTTCCATCGCCGCCTGGAGTGCGCAGATCGGGTCGATCTCGGCGACCTGGACCGTGGCGCCGAGGCCGCGGAGGGACTGGGCCGAGCCCTTGCCGACGTCGCCGTAGCCGATGACCAGGGCGACCTTGCCGGCGACCATGACGTCGGTGGCGCGCTTGATGCCGTCCACGAGGGATTCGCGGCAGCCGTAGAGGTTGTCGAACTTCGACTTGGTGGCGGTGTCGTTGACGTTGACGGTCGGGACGAGCAGCGAGCCTTCCTCGAGCATGCGGTAGAGGCGCTTGACGCCGGTGGTGGTCTCCTCGGAGACGCCCTTCCAGGACTTCACGACCTTGTGCCAATGGCCGGGGCGCTGCTTCGCGACCTTCTTCAGCAGGTTCTTGATGACCTGCTCCTCCTCGGACTCCGACTTCGTGTCGACCCACTTGGAGCCGTTCTCGAGCTCATAGCCCTTGTGGATGAGGAGGGTGGCGTCGCCGCCGTCGTCGACGATCAGTTCGGGGCCGTCGCCGTTGGGCCAGGTGAGCGCCTGCATGGTGCATTCCCAGTACTCGACGAGGTTCTCGCCCTTCCAGGCGAAGACGGGGATGCCGGCCTTGGCGATGGCCGCGGCGGCGTGGTCCTGCGTGGAGAAGATGTTGCAGGAGGCCCAGCGCACGTCGGCGCCGAGGTCGACGAGCGTCTCGATGAGGACGGCCGTCTGGATGGTCATGTGGAGCGAGCCGGCGATGCGGACGCCCTTGAGCGGCTTCTTCTTGCCGTACTTGGCGCGCAGGGCCATCAGGCCCGGCATCTCATGCTCGGCGACCTGGAGCTCCTTGCGGCCCCATTCGGCTAGGCCGAGGTCGGCCACTTTGAAATCGGTGAATTTTTTGGACATAGGTTGGATAAGGGGTTGGCGGTTGGGCGTTACGCGTTGGGTCGGATCAACGGACGTTGGCCTTGATCGCGCGGACGAAGGCGGGGAGCTTCGACGTGGTCTCCCACGGCAGGCCCTTCTTGCCGAAGTGGCCGTAGTGGGTGCTGGCGCGGTAGATCGGGCGGCGCAGGTCGAGCTGGCGGATGATCTCGGCGGGATTGAAGAGGAAGGTCTTCTTCACCGCGGCGAGGATGGCCTCGTCGGCCACGGCGCCCGTGCCGAAGGTATCGAGGTGGATGCTGGTCGGCTCGGGGTGGCCGATGGCGTAGGCGACCTGGATTTCGCAGCGTTCGGCGGCGCCCGAGTCGACGATGTGCTTGGCGACCCAGCGGGCCATGTAGGCCGCGGAACGGTCGACCTTGGTCGGGTCCTTGCCGGAGAAGGCGCCGCCGCCGTGGCGACCCATGCCGCCGTAGGAGTCGACGATGATCTTGCGGCCCGTCAGGCCGCAGTCGCCCTGCGGGCCGCCGACGACGAAGCGGCCGGTCGGGTTGATGAGGTACTCGGTCTTCTTGCCGACGAGGGCCTTCGGGAGGACCTTGCGGATGACCTGCTCGATGCAGAACTTCTCGATCTGGCGGTGGGAGACGTCGGCCGTGTGCTGCGTGGAGATGACCACGTTCTCGATGGCGACGGGGACGCCGTCCTCGTAGCGGACGGCCACCTGGGACTTGCAGTCGGGGCGGATCCACTCCGTGCCCTTGGCGCCGGACTTGCGGATGCGGGCCAGCTCGCGGTTGAGGCGGTGGGCGAACATCACCGGGGCCGGCATGAGCTCGGGGGTTTCGGTGGTCGCGAAGCCGAACATGATGCCCTGGTCGCCGGCGCCCATCTTGGCGTGCTTCTTGCCCTCGGCCTTGCGCTCGTCGACGCCCTGGGCGATGTCGGGCGACTGCTTGGTGAGGAGGTTGGTGATGAAGACCTTGTCGGCGTGGAAGACGTCGTCGTCGTTCACGTAGCCGATGTCGCGGATCGCGGCGCGGACGACCTCCTCGAAGTTGACCTTCGCCTTGGTCGTGAGCTCGCCGGCGATGACGACGTGGTCGCTCTTGACGAGGGTCTCGCAGGCGACGCGGGAGAAGCGGTCCTGGGCGAAGCAGGCGTCGAGGACGGAATCCGAGATGCTGTCGGCGACCTTGTCGGGGTGGCCTTCGCCGACCGACTCGGAGGAGAAGGTGTAGGATACGGGACGGGACATAAGGAACCTGATGCAAAGGGGAAATCCGGCCTTAGCAAGCAGGCATCAAAGTATCTGGATGGGAAGATGTGTCATCAGGACAACCTAGGTAGGGGCAGCACCGCGTGCTGCCCTAGGGCTAACCCGGCGTCTAGGGCAGCACGCGGTGCTGACCCCACCCCCCGCACCCAACAAAAAGGGCGCCCCGGAGGGCGCCCTGGTTCGTGGCTGGCCGCGAGCCTCAGCCGCCGATCGACTTGAGGGTGCCGAGGTACTCGATGAGCGAGGTGAACTCCTCGACCGTGAGGCCCGCGGCGAGGCCGGCGGGCATCATGGACTGCGGGAGGTGGCGCTCGTTGCGGACATCGGCTCGCTTGATCTTGGAGACTTGGCCGGCGATGTTGCGGAGGGTGACGACGCCATCGGCCTCCCCGGTGACGAAGCCCGACTGCTCGGAATCATCCTTCATCTGGAAGACGACGGTCTGGAAGCCCTGGGCGACGACCTTGTTCGGCTCGAGGATCGAGTCGATGAGGTACTCGCGGGGGAACTTCGCGCCGGAGGCGCCGAGGTACGGACCCTTCTGCTCCGCGGCGAGGTCGACGGCGTGGCAGGCCACGCAACCCTGCTGCGTGAAGAGCTTCTGGCCGAGCTTGACGTTGCCGCGGCCCTTGAGGGCGGCGGCCGCGACGGCCTTGGCGTCGAGCTGGGCGATGGTCTTGCCCTTGCTGGCGGCGGCGAGCTTGCCGGCGGCGAGCGCGGCCTTGGCGGCGTTGATCTGGATGACGTTGTCGCCCTTCATGCCCTCGGCGAGCTGCTTGTCGAAGCCCGTGAGGCCGAGGTCGGCGATGGCGTGGAAGAAGCCGATGTCGCGCGGGTTCTTCTCGACGTGCTCGCGGACGGCCTTCTTGTGCTGCTCCTTGGTGAGCGGGCTGCTGAGCACGTTCAGGAGGGCCTTCCAGAGGATGGTGGAGGCGGCGTCCTCGGCCTTGTTCGCCATGGAGCGGAGCTTGTTCACCTGGTTGCCGCGCTCGGCCTCGTAGATGAAGTCGCTGATCGCCTGGCTGGCGGCGGCGGGCGCCTGGGCGTCCTTGGACCAGCCGGCGAGGACCTTCACGCGGGGCTCGAGGCCGGCGTCGCCTTCGACCTTCAGCAGGGCCTTGTAGCAGTCGAGGCGCTCCGACCACTTGCGGGAAGCCTGGAGGGAGGCGTCGACGAGCAGGGCCATGTCGGCCGGGCGCAGGGTCTGCGAAGCCATCGCGAGGCGGATCGGGTCGAGCCCCTCGAGCTTAAGCTCGGTGATCGCGATGCGGTTCTTGGCGAGGAGCTCGAGCGTGGCCATGCGGGCCGCGTTGGGCAGCTTGGCGTAGGCGGCCTCGATGGCGGCCTTGATGCGCGGGGTGGCCTCCCATTCGGCCGGGATGAAGTACGGGCCGCGGTCATCCGGGCGGGTGCTCCACCAATCCTTGTAGTTCCAGGGTTTCTCGACGTGGTAGAGGCGGGCGAGGGCGCCGATGGCGCCGGCGCGCAGGGCGTCGTCGCCGGTCTTGGTCAGCTCGATGAGGCCGTCGACGGACTCGGCGGTATGGATGAGCTGGAGCGAGCGCAACGCGATGTAACGCTGGGCGGGGTCCTTGGCGGCCTCGACGAGCGGCTTGGCGTTGGCGAGGCGCTCCAGGGCGTGGATGGCGGTGTGCGGCAGGCGGTAGTGGGCGCCTTCCTCGAGCTTGGCCTCGTCGGCCGGCCAGGTCGCGGCGGCGGCGGCGATGGCGCCGGCGGCGTCCTTGGCGCCGAGGCGCTGGAGGCCGATGGTGGCCTGCAGGCGGACGCGCGGGTTCGGGTCCTTGAGGCCGTCGAGGAAGGGCTGCACCGGGACGCCCTTGGTCTCGGTGGTGCGGTCGGCCAGCGCGCGCAGGGCGAACTCGCGGACGGCAGCGTCCTTGGTCAGGCCGACGAGGCCGTCGGTCGAGCCCGCGCCGAGCAGCTGCTTGTAGGTGAAGATCGCGGCGACGCGGTGGTAGAGGTGGGCCTGGCCGGAGGCGGCGACGGCGAGCACGGAGTTCGCCAGGCCGGTCTTCTTGAGGTCGATGATGCGGCGGGAGGCCTCGAGGCGCTGGACCGAGCTGTCGGAGGTGAGCAGCTTCACGAGGTCGGCGTCGGACGCCTTGGTGACGTCGACGTAGCGGTGGGGCTTCACGCCCTCGGCGACGACCTGCTGGATCATGCCCTGCTGCTTGCCCTTGCCGAGGTAGCTGAAGCCGCCGGCGCGCCAGTCGGCGATGTAGAGGCGGGAGTTGCCGTCGACGTCGATGTCGGTGGCGCGGGGCACCTTATGGAACGTCTGCTGCTGGGCGATGAAGGTCGCCTCGAAGGGCTTCACGGGGTGGTTGTGGATCGTGCCCGTCGTCCAGTCGCAGGTGAAGAGCGTCTCGCCCCAGGCCTTGGGGAAGCCCGGCTCGGAGAGGTAGAGGCCGCCGGTGCCGGAACCGCCGCCGTAGTCGGCCAGCGGGCGGGAAGTCTCGTCGTCGAAATTCTTGTACAGGCGGGGATAGCCGGCGTCGGCCAGCGAGGTGAAGTGGTGGAAACGCGTGTTCCAGCCCTTGCCGTCGTTGGTGTTGTCGCGGGAGAAGAGGTCGAGGGTCGGGGAAATCGCGACGTCGCAGATGTTGCGGGTCATCGCGGTGTAGACCTCGAGCTCGGAGCCGTCCGGACGCACGCGCATGACGCCGCCGCCATAGAGGGTCACGCGCTTCTTGTCGCCCAGGCCGATGGCGCCGTCGTTGTCGCGGATGAGGCCCGCGCCGAAATCGCCCACGGCGATGTAGAGCCAGCCGTCGATGCCCATGCGGCAGCCGTTGGTGGTGTGGTCGGCGCCGCGGGGGTGCTCGATGCCCCCGCCGAGGCCGTCGACCAGCAGGGTGCGCTCGGACTCGTAGTCGGCCTTGCCGTCGCCATCCTTATCCTGGAACTTGGAGAGGAAGGGCGGGTGCACGAGGTAGAGGGCGCCGCCGACGAAGTGGCCGCCGCGCGGGCTTTCGACCTTGGCGTACTCGATCATGACGTCGGCCTTGCCGGCGCCCTTGGTGTCCCGGGCGAGGAGGATGCGGCCCATGCCCTTGATGTGCCCGAGGGAGCCGTTCTTATCGGAGGAGATGTAGACGTCGCCGTTGGCGGCGGCCGACACGGCCGTCGGGTAGATTTCGGGCTCCTGGGCGGTGCCCACGAACTCGCGGATGGTGAAGCCTTCCGGGACCGCGTGGGCGGCGGCGGTCAGGAACAGAAGGCCAAGGGTAGAGCGGACCATGGATATAGACGGGGTGTGAGTGGGTAGATGTAGGGTTTCGGCCTTAAGTTCCAAGCGGGAACACCGATATTTAGCCGCTCGTAGCGGCTTGCCCCATGGAAGGCGCGGCTTATCACCTGCTGGAGATGAGCGCCCCCGTGCCCGATCTCCTGTTTCCGCCCCGGGCAATCACCCCCGGGGAAGGTCGACTGGCCCTCACCATCCCCCGCCACCTGCCCGGCACCCTCGCGGAGGCC
>JBEBDN010000004.1:0-13888 GCA_041156945.1 Verrucomicrobiota bacterium
CACGAGTTCATCGTCGTCGCGGGCGCCCCGCATACCTTCGACCTCCATCCGAAGGGGACGGGGTGGACGCGCACCACGCTTCGTTGGGCCGCCAACGGCAACGAGACGAGGGTCGAAACCAAGAGCGCCGAGCCGGACCTCGTGGAGCCGACCTTGGCGTTCCTGGCCCGGACGATCGGGAAGTGATCAGGCGCCGGGCTGGCCGGCGGGATCCGCGCCCGGCTTGAGCCGCGCGAAGACCGTCGAGCCGCGGAGGTCCACGTCGAAGCGGCCGGTGTCCTCCAGCATCCGGTAGAACTTCGCGTAGCGCGGGGCGTTGGCCTCGAGGCCCGGGTGCTCCTGGATCAGGAACTTCTTGATGAACTCTACCTTCATCCATTCGCCTTCGGGCGCGAGGCCGGTGGCCACGTCCACGAGGGCGGCGATGATGTCCTGCCGCTGCTGCAGCTGGGCGCGGCGCTGGTCGGCCTCGGCCTTGCCTTGCGCCTGCTGGGAGGCGGAGAGGTTCGGGGTGTCCCGGTAATCCTGGCCATTGCCCTCGGCGGCCTTGGGCGCGCGCTCCTCGCGGTGGCCGCGGCGTTCCCGCGGTTCGCGCGCGGGCTTCGGCTCGCGGGGCGGGGCGGCGGGGCGGGGCGGGCGGGCCTCGCCGAAGCGCACGTCCGGCAGCATCTTCTCGAACTGGTCGAGCAGCGCCAGTGCCTTGGCCTTCGTCTTCGGGGTCAGCTCGCGGATGGCCTGGGCCAGCACCGCGAGCGCCGCCTTCGGGTCGGACTTCGCGCGTTCCTCGGCGTCCATGCGCTCGCGGAGTTCGGAGAGGTTCAGGTAATGGTGCGCGGTCGAGCGGAGCGCCTTGTGGGTGCGCTCGCCCATGACCACGATGCGGACGCCGAGGCGCTTGGCGTCCTCGACGACGGGCGTGAAGTCGCTGTCGTTCGTGACGAAGATCAGGGTCGTCGGCGGGTTGGCTCCGGCCATCAGCTTCACCGCGTCGATGGTCAGGCGCATGTCCGCGGCGTTCTTCCCGGGCGTGTAGCTGCGCTGGTCGACGAGTTCGAGCTCCGGCCATTCCTGGGCGACGGCGCGCCAGCCGCTCAGCCGGCCATGGAAGTCGCCGTACGCGCGCGCGGCCGAGATCGGGGTCTCGCCGATGAAGCGCCGGAGGGTGGGGAGGTGCTGGTGGGAGACGTTGTCCGCGTCGATGAGGACGCCGATGCGCTGCCCTTGCTGGCCCTTGGCGGCCTCGGGGGTGGAGGTGGAGGCGGCGTCGGCCTGGCGGCGGGCCGGGCGGGACTTGCCGGCGCGACCGCCGGACTTGGCGGCGCGGCCGCGGGGGGCGGCGGATTTCTTGGAGGAGGAGCGGGCCACGGGAGGAAGAGGGGAAGGACCGACTATCCCTGTCGGCAAGGCGTCGTCACTACAATGCGAAACGCCCCCTCCGGTTCACTTGGCGGGCGCGGCCTTGGCCGGCGGCGCCGGCGGGGCGGTCGCCGGCTCCTCGTGCGGGAGCCAGGCCCAGACCGCCAGCAGCAGGCCGGCGAGGGACGCCCCGGCGGAGGCCCAGAACAGGGCGCGCACCTTGGTCAGGGCGCAGATGGAGGCGAGCGCGATGCCGATCTGGATCAGCGTGATCGCCTGGGCCAGGACGTGGTGCGGATGCATCAGCGCGAGGCTCTTCCGCACGAGCGGGTCGACCTTCGCGTCGAAGGCGTCGGCGCGCCGTTCGAGCGCCTCGGCGGCGACCTTGATCTCGGCCTTCTCGGCCTTGTAGCGGGCGATCTCCGCGGCGTACCGGGCGCGGAGGGCCGCGTCCGTCGTCAGCGCTTCGGCCAGCTCGGAGAGGTTCTGCTTCGTGCTCTTCGACTGGTAGTAGGACCACTGGTTGGAGGCCTGCGTCCGTAGTTGGATGGCCTCGTTCTTGGCGAGGATCGCGTCGTTCTTGCAGTCGGCCGCCGCGACCTGCTGCGCCGAGCCGACGTAGCTGAAGACGGCCCCGAAGGTGGCGAGGATCGCCGTCATGATCGAGACGCGGACGGCGAGGTTGTCGCCGTGGGCCGCCTGATGCTCGAGTTCGTGCTGGTCCGGACCGTGGACGTGGAAGCCGCCGTGAGACATGCCCGCATTAGGCGTCGGGCGCCGCCGCCGAGTCAATCCCGACGGCATTATAGGATGGAACTTTGCCGGCTTATCTGTGTTAATAGGTCGTGCTTTCCCGGTTCACCATTTGGCTGCTGCTATGCCTCGCCGGCCTGCCCTTGCGCGCGGCCAACGGCGAGGACAGTTGGAAGGCCCGGCCGGGGCCTTGGGGGGAACTGGAGGTCCGCACGGTCTACCTCGAGGCTCCCGATCCCCTCCTGGCCGCCGTCGCCAAGCCCAACGCCGTCACCCGGTGGGTGTTCGAGCAGATGTCCGAGGACGGCGTCCGGGAGCTCCTCCTCAAGCATGGTGTACCGGCGCCGATGGTCGCCCGTCTCCTCGATCCCGCCAGCCGGACTGCTTCGGGGAACGTCGTGAAGCTCTTCCCGACGGTCGCGGAACTCACCTCCCTCTCGGTCGCCAGCCGATCCTCGCTCTACCGGGAGCTGGCGAAATCGGCCGCCAACGAGTACCAGCGGGACCCGGTCTATATCCTGGGCGGCGACCTGGAGGATTGGCTGGCCGATTCGGGGCTTTCCGCCGAGCAGATGGCCCTCTTCCGGAAGCTGCTCTGGAACCGCGGCGACGTCCTCGCCTTCAGCGATATCCAGGCCTTGCTGACCTTGGCGAAGGGGCCGGAGGAGACGCGCGACACTTTCCGGGCGTTGACCCGGGTCCGGAGCCTCCTCGTCGAACTCAAGCTGCCCCTGCGCGTGGAGCGCGGCGTCTTCCTCGATTATTGGGGTTCCGGCACGGCCGACACCTCCCAGCTGACCTTCCTGCGTTCGATGCTCCGCCGGCGGGCCAACCAGTCCATCGACATCACCCACCTTTTCCCGAACCTACCCCGCCAGCGGATCTTCACCTTCCCGGAACTGGAATGGGGCCTCAAGGGCCGGTTCCCGGACTGCCACTGGACTTCCCTGAACTTTTCGGCCGCCACCCCGAGCGACGACTACCTCGACACCGCCAAGGCCGCGTCCCGCCTATTGGGGGCCTACCAGGCGATCGAAGCCCCCTACCGGTTCGGCGACGTGCTCTGTTTCCTGGACGATGGCGAGGGTCTGCACACCTGCGTGTACGTCGCGGACGACATCGTGTTCACCAAGAACGGCGACAGCGTGCTCGCGCCCTGGGTGCTGATGCAGATCAAGGACGTCGAGGCCATCTACCGGCGTTCGCCCGCGACCCGGGTGCAGGGCTATCGGCTGAAGCGTTGAGGTGGGCGCTGTCCCCGGCGGGAATCGAACCCACATCCTCGGTTTAGGAAACCAATGTTCTATCCGTTGAACTACGGGAACGCGGATTCCTTCTAGCGGAGTGTCCGCCCCGCGGGCAAGCCTCCATCGGCGGGTCGGCTTGACTCCCGCCGGTTTCGGCCGAATTTCGGACGCGTGAACACCTTGTTTCTCGCGGCCGAGGCGCCCCTGGTCATCCCCGGCTGGGCCTGGCTCGCCTTCCTTGGCTTCGTCGCCTGCATGCTGGCCCTCGACCTCGGGGTCTTCAACAAGACCGACCACAAGCCGTCCTTCAAGGAGGCCGTGGCCTGGTGCGTCGTCTGGGTCGCGCTCGCCGTCGCCTTCGGCTTCCTGCTGTCCGCCTGGCGCGGCCCGGAGGACGCCCAGCTCTTCGCCGCGGGCTACGTCCTCGAACTCGCCCTCTCGGTCGACAACCTCTTCATCTTCATCCTGGTCTTCGCCCATTTCCGGATCCCGGACCACCTCCAGCACCGCGTGCTGTTCTGGGGCATCATCGGCGCCGTGGCCATGCGCGCGCTCTTCATCGTCGCCGGGGTCGCGGCGGTCGAGAGCTTCACCTGGATGCTCCCGATCTTCGGGGCCTTCCTGCTCTTCACCGGGGTCAAGCTGGCCCTGTCCCGCGACGAGGACGAAGGCAAGGGCATGGACGAGAACCTCTTCGTGCGGGTCGCCCGGAAGGTCTTCCCGCTCACGCCCCAGCTGCACGGCAACAGGTTCTGGGTCAAGGAGGAGGGGGTCCGGCGCTTCACCCCGCTGTTCCTCGTGCTGATCGTCGTCGAGGGCACCGACCTGATCTTCGCCATCGATTCGATCCCCGCCGTGCTGGGCATCCTGCCGCCGAACCTCCCGATCGAGGAGAAGCGCTTCGTCGCCTTCACCTCGAACATCTTCGCGATCATGGGCCTGCGTTCGATGTATTTCGCCCTCGCCGGCTTCATGCAGTACTTCCGCTTCCTCAAGCCCGCGCTCGCCTTCGTCCTGGTCTTCATCGGCCTCAAGATGATCCTGCCTTGGGCCGCCGCGTTGGGTCAGGCCGACGGCCGGTTCGCCGGCTGGGTCCCGGAGCGGCTCATCCATGACGGCCGCGTGCACGTCCCCACCGAGGCCTCGCTGTCGGTCATCGGCCTGACCTTGGCCTTGGCCGTCGCGTTCTCCGTGGCCTTCCCGAAGCGGAAATAACCCGCCTTTTGGTGTTTCCTCCGGCGGAGCCCTCCGCCACGCTGGGCCCGTGAACCGCGGTCGCTACAGACTCTACCTGACGCACCTCAAGGGGAGCCGTCGGTTGCTGCTGTTGGCGGTCGTTTTCGGCCTGGTCTACGGCCTGGCCCAGTCGGTGGGCCTACCGGTGCTCATCGGCAAGATCCTCCCCACCGTCTTCGGCACTCCCGCCGAGCGCGCCGCCCCGGTCTTCGTCTTTCCGGGCTGGCTCGGCGGCGGCGCCTGGCATCTCCCGCGCGGTCACGAGGTCGCCTTCGCGGTCGCCTTCCTGCCCGCGGTCTTCCTCGTCCGCGGCGTCAGCCAGTTCCTCGCCAGCTACTTCGTCAACCTCGCCGGCCTGCAGGTGGTCGATTCCGTCCGGAGCGCCGTCTTCGGCAAGCTCCAGCGCCTCCACCTGGGTTTCTTCGGGCGCCTGCCCACCGGCGACCTCATGCAGCGCCTCACCGGCGACGTGCAGTCGGTGCGCATGGTGCTGGTGGACATCTCGACCGACGCCATCATCCAGCCCTTCACCTTGCTCGGCGCCGTCGGCTTCGTCGTCTACCGGTGCCTGACGATCCCCGGCGGCGGCCGCTTCCTGCTCTGCCTGCTGGTGGTGCCGGGGTCGGTCTTCCTCGCGCGCGCCATCGGCCGGGCCCTGCATCGCCGCGCGCGGCAGGCGCTGGGCTCGGCGGCCAACCTCAACGGCATCGTCGTCGAGAACCTGCAGTCGCCCCGCGAGATCCGCGCCTACGGCCTCCAGGACCGCGAGGAGCGGCGCTTCGGGGCGGCCAGCCGCGAGGGTCTGCGCCTGCAGGCGAAGCTGGCCCGCTACGACAAGGCCCTCTCGCCCCTGCTGGAGATCGTCGCCGCCGCCGGCATCGCCCTGGCCGTGTGGATCGGCGCCGACGCCGGGATGTCCTACAACGACCTGCTCATGATCATCACGGCCATCTACGTGGCCTATGAACCGGTCAAGAAGCTGGGGCGCATGAACAACCTGATCGCCATCGCCGAGGGCGGGCTGACCCGCCTGGAGGACGTGCTCCTGGCGCCCGTGGAGGTGTCCGACGTCCCGGCGGCCCGGCCGCTGGCCCGTGTCCGTGGCCGGTTGGACTTCGCGGGGGTGACCTTCGCCTACGGGGAGGATCCCGTGCTGCGCGACCTCACCCTGGCCATCCCGGCCGGGCAGTCGGTCGCCTTGGTCGGGCCCAGCGGCGCCGGCAAGAGCACCTTCATCAACCTGGTCCCGCGGTTCTTCGATCCGCAGCGGGGAACGATCTCCGTGGACGGCCTCGATCTCCGCGCGGTCCGCCAGTTCGACCTCCGCGCGAACATCGCGCTGGTCTCGCAGGAGCCGGTCCTCTTCGACGACAGCATCCTCGAGAACATCCGGCTCGGGCGGGAAGGGGCGACGGAGGCGGAGGTCCGCGACGCGGCCCGCCTCGCCGGCGCCCTCGAGTTCATCGAGTCCCTGCCCGACGGGTTCGCCACGCGCGTGGGCGAGCGCGGGGCCCGCCTGTCCGGCGGCCAGCGCCAGCGCGTCTCGATCGCGCGGGCCTTCCTCAAGGACGCCCCGATCCTCATCCTCGACGAGGCGACCTCGGCCCTGGACACCGAGACCGAACGGGGCATCCAGGCCTCCCTGCAGCGCCTCATGAAGGGGCGTACGACGCTGATCGTGGCGCACCGCTTCAGCACCATCCGCGACGTCGACCGCGTGCTCGTCTTCGAGGCCGGCCGCGTCGTCGCGGACGGCCCGCGCGAGGAAGTCTACCGCTCCAACGAGCTGTTCCGCCGGCTGTGGGACAACCAGGCGCAGGGGCTCGGCTGATGCGGTTGCTGGTCGTCAAGTTCGCCAAGCTCCGCGGGGCCCTCGCGACCACCGCCGCCTTCCGCGCCCTGCGGGAGCGCCACCCCGGCATCGCCGTCACCTTCGTCACGTCGCCGGGCGCCGAGCCGGCCCTCGCCGGCTGCCCGGCCGTGGCCGAGGTCGTCGCCTGCGATCCGGCCGAAGGCACCTGGCCGCTCCTCGCCCACCTCCGTCGCCAACGGTTCGACGCCGCCATCGCGCTGGGGGCTCATCCCGTGGGCCGCCGCCTCGTGGCGCTGAGCGGGGCCGGGCGGCGCGTCTGCGCCGGACGGGCGCCCGCCTGGTGGCGGCCCTTCTACCACCAGCAGGTGTTCGGTCTCCCCGTCGATCCGCACGAGGCCGCCTGCGACCACGCGGTCTGCGCGCAGGCCTTCGGCTTCCACGCGGAGGCTCCGGGCATGTGGTTCTCCTCCGCCGGCATGGAGGAGCACGGGTTGCTGGTCGAACCCGGCCGCTTCGCGGTCATCCATCCCGGGTCCTCCCATCCGGAGCGCCTCCTCGCGCTCGACAAGTGGGCGGCCGTCGCCCGCGAGCTGCTCGCCACCCGCGCCGTCGACCGGATCGTCGTGTCGGCGGGCCCCGCCGACGGGGAGCGCCTGCAGGCCGAAGCCCTCTGCGGGCTCATCGGCCCGGCCGCCCTCGCCACCGGCGGGCGGCTCGGCTTCGCCCAGGCCGCGCGGCTGCTGAAGGACGCGCGCCTGTTCCTCGGCGTCGATTCCGCGGTCCTCCAGCTGGCGGCCGCCGTCGGCGCGCCCGTCGTCGGCGTCTTCGGCCCCTCCGACTACGCGCGGGCGCGTCCTTGGGGCACGCTGCACCGCGTCGTCCGCGTCGACACCACGCCGTTCGAGGGCGAAGCCCCGGCCGACCACCGCGCCCGCATCGCGCGCGCCTTCGACCGCATCACCCCGGGGCAGGTCGCGCGCGCCGCCGAGGAGCTGCTGCGCATCAGCGCCTGAGCATGGACGCCCCCGCCCACTACGACGCCGTCATCATCGGGGCCGGCATGTCCGGCCTCGCCGCCGCCGTCCGGCTCGGCATGTACGGCCGCAAGGTCCTGCTGCTCGAGCGGCACAACGCCCCCGGCGGCCTCAACTCCTTCTACGCCCGCGGCGCCCGCCGGTACGACGTCGGCCTCCACGCCCTGACGAACTGGGTGCCCGAGGGGGCGAAGGGCGCGCCGCTGGTCAAGCTGATGCGGCAGCTGCGCATCCGCCGCGAGGAGCTCGACCTCTGTCCGCAGGTGGGCTCGCGCGTCGCGATGGCCGGGAAGAACCTGCGGCTGGACAACGACTTCGACCACCTGCTCGCCGACGTCGCCGACCAGTTCCCCGGGACGGTCGACCGTTTCCGCGCGCTCGACGCCTGGATCGCGGGGCTCGACGAAGCCGCGCTGGAGGCGCACGGCGGTTCCGCCCGCGCGCTGCTCGACGAGCGGCTCGGCGACCCGCTGCTGCGGGACATGCTGCTCCTGCCGACCTGCTTCTACGGCAGCGCCCTCGAGGACGACATCGAGGTCTCGCAGTTCGCCATCATGTGGCGCTCGCTCTTCCGCGAGGGTTTCGCCCGCCCGTTCATCGGCGTGCGCCAGGTCATCCGCCTGCTCGTCGACCGCTGCCGCGAGCACGGCGTCGAGCGGCGCATGAAGTGCGGCGTGCGTTCGCTCGAGGTCCGCGCCGGCCGCGTCGCCGCCCTGGTCCTCGACGACGGCTCCGAGGTCGCCGCCGACGCCGTCTACTCCTCCGCCGGCGCCGTCGAGACGATGCGGCTGCGGTCCGACGCGGAGCCGGGCGCCGGCGCCGCCGAGGTGGGCCGCCTCGGCTACGCGGAGACCATCGCCACCTACCGGCCCGACGCCTTCGCCGGCTTCGGCTGGAAGGACACGATCGTCTTCTTCTGCGACGACGAGCGCTTCCGCTACCGCTCGCCGGCCGAACTGGTCGATCCCCGCTCCGGCGTGGTCTGCATCCCGAACAACTACCGGTACGGGGAGGGGAGGGCGCTCGACGAAGGTTGGCTGCGCGTCACCGCGCTGGCGAACCACGATGCTTGGTGCCGTCTGCCGGAGGCCGACTACCTCGCGCACAAGCAGGCTTGGTGCGCCCGCCTCAACCGCGTCGCCCGCGCGCACCTGCCGGCCGTCGCGGACGCCGTCCACGACGCGGCGCTGACCTCGACCGACGTGTTCACGCCCCGGACGGTCCGCAAGTTCACCGGGCACCTCAACGGCGCGATCTACGGCTCGACCGTGAAGCGGCGCGACGGGCGGACGGACCTCGCCAACCTCTTCCTGATCGGCACGGACCAGGGCTTCCTGGGCGTCACCGGGGCAATGTTGTCTGGCATTTCCATGGCCAACCTGCACGGTCTGAAGGCCTAGCCTCGCCCCATGAGCACCCCCGAATTCTCGGCCGAACCGCGTCCCCTCTGGAAGGACCTGCTGCATCCCGCCGTCGTCGTCGGCGCGCTCGGCTACTTCGTCGACATCTACGACCTGACGTTGTTCATGACCGTCCGGGAGAAGAGCCTCAACGGCCTGGGCCTGGGACACCTCATCACCGGCGCCCCCTGGTACCAGGACCTCCTTTCCTGGCAGATGCTCGGCATGCTGCTGGGCGGCATCTTCTTCGGCGTCCTCGGCGACCGCATGGGACGGCTCACGACGCTCTTCGGGTCCATCCTCCTTTATTCGGTGGCGAACATCGCCAACGGCTTGGTCGACAGTTTCGAGGCCTATGCCTTCTGGCGTTTCGTCGCCGGCCTCGGCCTGGCGGGCGAACTCGGCGGCTGCATCGCCCTGGTCTCCGAATCCCTGTCGAAGGAACGGCGCGGCTACGGCACGGCGGTCGTCGCCACCGTCGGCGTCTTCGGCGCGGTGGTCGCCGGTTACATGGCCGACCACGTCGACGCCATCGGAGCCTTGGTCGGCGCCGAAGGCTGGCGCCTGAGCTATTTCATCGGCGGCGGGCTCGGCCTGCTGCTGCTCCTGCTCCGCGTAGGCGTCCATGAGTCCGGCATGTTCCACCACGCCAAGGAACATCGCGCGGAAGGCGACGTGGGCCGCGGCGATTTCCTCGCGCTGTTCACGTCCCGCGACCGCTTCCTCCGTTACGCCCGCTGCGTGCTGATCGGCCTGCCGACCTGGTACATGATCGGCATCCTCGTCCAGCGCGCCTCCACGGTCTTCGCGCCGGCGGCCGGCATCACCGGCGAGCCCGTGAAGACGAACTGGGCGGTCGCGGCCTTCTACCTCGGGCTGACGTTCGGCGACCTCGCCAGCGGCGTCGGCAGCCAGCTGCTCCGCTCCCGCCGCAAGGTGGTGGCCGGCTTCCTGGCCTTCAGCCTGGCCTGCGTCGCGCTGTATCTTTTCGGCGCCGACGGCTGGACTTCCGCGGCCTATTACCGGCTGATCTTCCTGATGGGGCTCGGCATGGGCTACTGGGCGCTCTTCGTCACGATCGCGGCCGAGCAGTTCGGCACCAACCTGCGCGCCACGGTGGCGACGACCGTGCCGAACTTCGCGCGCGGCTCGCTGGTCCTGCTCACCTTCGGCTTCACGCAGCTCACCGGCACCAAGGCGGCGCCCTTCCTCGCGCCTTCGCTGGCCGGCGCGGTCCTGGGTGTCGTCTGTTTCGGCGCCGCCTTCTATGCCCTCTGGGGCATGGAGGAGACCTTCGGCAAGGACCTGGACTACCAGGAGCGCAAGTAGGCGCTACTTCTTCGCCGGCGCCGGCAGGTCGGCCGCGCAGCGGAAGCCCGCGTGGTTCGTCGAGGTCAGCGGGTCGAGCCCCTGCCGGGCGGTCGCGCGGTAGCGGAAGCAATACCCTTCGTCGCACAGCCAGGAGCCGCCGCGGATCACGTGCTGCCCGTAGCCCGTGCCCTCGGGGTCGAAGCCGATGACGGGCCCGGTCGGGTTGTCCTTCGGCGAGCGCCCGTACCACTCCGGACCGTACCAGTCCTCGCACATCTCCCAGACGTTGCCGGCCATGTCGTAGAGGCCGTAGCCGTTCGGCGGGAACGATTTCACCGGCGCCACGGACCTGAAGCCGTCCGCTCCCGTGTCCGTCGCGGGAAATTTGCCCTGCCAATGGTTGCACATGATCTTGCCGTTCGGGCGTTCCTCGTCGCCCCACACGTAGGGCTTGTCGGCGAGGCCGCCGCGCGCGGCGAACTCCCATTCGGCCTCGGTCGGCAGGCGCTTGCCGGCCCATTGGGCGTAGGTCTGCGCGTCCTTGTAGGTCAGGCAGAGCACCGGATGCGCATCGCGGCCCTTGAGGTCGGAGCCGGGACCCTCGGGTTGCCGCCAGTTCGCGCCCACGGTGAACTTCCACCACGGCAGGCTGCCGACCCCGCACTGGAAGGGGTTGACGCCCTCCGTGTGCTTGAAGAGCAGCGACCCTCCCTTCAGCAACTCGGGTGAGGGGGCGTTGGGGAAGGTGCGGGGATCGAGGTCCTTCTCGGCCTCCGTGACGTAGCCGGTCGCCGCGACGAAGCGCGCGAACTGCGCGTTGGTCACCTCGGTCTCGTCCATCCAGAAGGCGCCGACCCGGATGCGGTGGCCGGGCCGTTCCTCCTTGTGCTTATCGTCGGCCTGGTCGCTTCCCATCGTGAACTCGCCGCCCGGAATCCAGACCATGCCCGCCGGGGAACCCGCCGGAGCGGCCGCCGGGGCCGACCGGGTCAGGTGCCAGGTGAGTCCGGCCAAGGGCAGGGCGACCAGCGCGGCGGCGACCCAAGCGATCGTGCGGCGATGGCTTTGCGCGGTTGCGGGCAGGTCATCCGGGGCGGGGGAGGGCATGCCTGCTTTGATACCCGCCGGCCAAGCGGGGTCTACCCTTTGTTGGGGAAAAGCGAGCCGCGCCGCCTATCGCCTCGCCCTACCCGCGCTTTTAGCCTTCATCCGGTCCGACCATGAGCTCGACCCAAGAAGAAGTCCTCCAGATCTTTCGCGACTCCAAGGCCCTGCTGACCGGCCACTTTGTGCTGCGTTCCGGCCTGCATAGCGGCCATTTCTTCCAGTGCGCCCAAGTTTGCCAGTACATGGACAAGGTCACCCGGCTGATCGAGCTGCTCAAGCCGAAGCTGGCCGCCCATCCCTGCGACACGGTGCTGGCCCCCGCGATGGGCGGCTTGGTCGTGGGCCAGGAAGTCGCCCGCCAGCTCGGCGTCCGCTTCATCTTCGTCGAGAAGGAGAACGACAAACTCGTCCTGCGCCGCAACTTCACCTTCCGTCCCGGCGAGCGCGTGCTCGTCGCCGAGGACGTCGTGACCCGCGGCGGTCGAGTCCAAGAGTGCCTCGAGATCATCCGCGCCCACGGCGCGCAGGCGGTGGCCGTCGCGACCTTGGTCGACCGCTCCGGAGGCCAGACCAAGTTCTCCGTCCCCTTCATCTCCCTGCTGGAGCTGACCTTCCCGACCTACGCGGCGGACCAATTGCCGCCGGCGCTGGCCGCCTTGCCCGCGACCAAGCCCGGCTCCTGACCTCGGCCGGGAGGGTGGGTTAGGCGGTTTTTCAGGCCGGCGGCGGGTTCCCCCGCGCCCGCCCGCCTTGTGCCTTGCACCCCGGCGGTCCCTTCCCTACGCCCAACCACCGCTTTCCATGGACCGTAAGAACCTCTTCCTCGCGCTTGCCTGTTTCGGCGGCGCCCTGGCCTTCTACCTCTTCGGCGCCTCCCGGCAGACGCCGGCTCCGGTCGCGGCCCCCGTGCCCACCGCCGCCCCGGCCACCGCTCCCGCGACCCCGCCTGCCCTGACCGGCTCCGCCGCGGCCGCCGCGCCGACCGCCGCCGGCGCCCTCGACCGGGCCAAGGCCGTCCGCGAGGTCCTCGCGAACGACCACATCCGCGTCACCTTCACCAGCCGCGGCGGCGCCATCGAACAGGTCGAGCTCCTCAAGGAGTTCGCCGATACCGCGCGCAAGGACAAGGTCGTCTTCAACCGGGGCAACCCGGATGCGGCCCTCACCCTCGTCGTCGAGAACCGCGCCACCCGCGCGTGGGAGCAGGTCCTCGGCGAGTTCAAGGTCGCCGCCCGGACGAAGGATAGCCTCACGTTGGTCGGCACTTTGCCGGACGGCGGCAAGGTCGAGCGGACCTACGCCCTGGGCGCGACCGCCGAGCCCTACTCGATCCGCTTCACCACGCGCCTGCTCTCGCCCGGCGCCGGCGTCGCCGCCCCGGCCTTCGCGCAGACCCTCGGCAGCTGGCATCCCACCGAAGGCGACAAGGCGAACCAGTTCCTCTCCGTCCTGACGCACGACGGCGAAGACACCGTCCGGACCGGCGTCGATCCCTTCCACGATTCGAACGGCTTCCTCGGCCTCGGCGCCCATCGCGCCGTCCCGACCGTCGAGCTGGCCTCCGCGGGCAAGCCCCACTTCTGGGTCGCCTCCGGCAACCAGTTCTTCGCCTCCATCATCCACCCGGCGAGCCTGGAGGCGCGCGGCGCCCGCTCCCTGGTCTCCATCCATCCGGTCGCCTTCCCCGAGGGGACGCAGGGCCTCGACGGCATGGCCTCCTGGGCCACCGTGGTGAAGCCCGACCTCTCCACCGAGCTCACCGGCGACTTCTTCGTCGGCCCCAAGGAATACGCCCGCGTCTCGGCCCTGCCGGACAACCAGGTCTACGTCCTGCAGTTCTCCAAGCTCCTCGGCTTCATCCCGTTCGCCGCCATCTGCAAGCTGCTGCTCGCCTGCCTCGGCGGCGTGCACGCCCTCCTCGCCTGGAGCGGCGCGTGGTCCTGGGGCTGGGCCATCGTCGCCCTGACCCTCCTCATCAAGCTCGTCACCTGGCCCCTGACCTCCGCCCAGCAGCGCCAGGCCAAGAAGATGGCGAAGTTCTCCAAGCCGCTCCAGGAAATCAACGAAAAGTACAAGGACAACCCGGAGAAGAAGCAGAAGGAGCTCATGAAGCTCTACCAGGACCACGGCATCAACCCGCTCGCCGGCTGCCTCCCGATCCTCATCCAGATGCCGATCTTCTTCGGCATGTACACGGCCTTCCAGACGACCGTCGAGCTGCGCCTGCATTCCTTCCTCTGGGTCCAGGACCTGGCCGCCCCCGACACGCTCTTCGTCCTGGGCGGCGTGCCCTTCAACCTGCTGCCCATCCTGATGGGCGTGACGATGTGGCTGTCCATGAAGATGACGCCCAGCCCGTCGGCCGACAGCTCCCAGAAGACCATCATCCTCGTGATGACCCTGATGTTCCCGCTGATCTGCTACACCATGCCGGCGGCCCTGACGCTCTACATGACGGTCCAGAACCTGTTGACCATGCTCCAGGCGGCCGTTACCAAGGAGGAACCCGAGGTCGAGGTGATCCCGCCGAAGAAGGCCAAGGGCTGATTTTCAACCCCATCCCACCATGTCCGGTCATAGCAAGTGGCACACGACCAAGCGGCACAAGGCCGTCATCGACGCCAAGCGCGG
>JBEBDN010000005.1:0-3284 GCA_041156945.1 Verrucomicrobiota bacterium
GGCCGCGCAGGCGACTTCCGCCGAACCGGGCCGGAAGGGATCGGCCCGCAGGGCGAAGCACAGCGCCGTGGCGGGCGCCCCGAGCACGTAGAGGCAGAGTCCCGCGTCGCGCCGGTTCGAGCGTGGCAGCGGCCGCTCGCTGGCCGCCATCGCGAGCGGCAGGACGCCGAAGGTGACGGCGAAGTGGACGGTGGTCAGCGTCGCCAGGGGGTCCGGGAAGCCCGCGAAGGTGCGGTCGTAGCGCGACCAGACCCAAGCCGTCGCCGCGACCAGCGGACCGGTGGCGGCGAGCAGTTCCAGGAAGCGGCGCGGCGCCGGGGCGAGGTCGTCGGCGAGGAAGCGCCGCAAGCCATGGGCCGAAAGCCACAGCGCGAACAAGGCCGCCGGGGCGGCGGCCAAGGCCAGCACAAGTCCGGGACGCTCGGTGAAGTTCCACGCGACCAACCAGAGCGCCAGGCATGGCCAGGCCGACCTTCGCAGCCAGGTCGGAAAACCTCGGTCAAGAGGCTGCGCCCAGACCAGCGCCTGCCAGAAGCAGAGCGCCGCGATGATCGTAAACCAATCGACGGCGGCGAGTCGCTCCATGACCCCAACGTATAGGCACGAAAAAAGGCGGTCAAGGGAGGTCCCTCGCCGCCTTTGGTTTCATAAGGCCGTCTTCAGAGCTGCAGGCCGAGCGCTTCGGAAGCCGTGGCGCGCTCCTCGAGCAGTTCCTTCTCGGTGACCGCGATCTTCTCCTTGGAGAAGGCGTCGAGCGGCAGGCCCTGCACGATTTCCCAGGAACCATCGGCCTTGGTGCGCAGCGGGTAGCCGAACATGATCCCCGGGGTGATGCCGTAGTCGCCCTTGGAGAGCACGGCGGCGGAATGCCACTCGCCCGCGGGGGTCGGGAAATGCAGGCTGCGCAGGGTGTCGAGCGCGGCGTTGGCGGCGGAGGCCGCCGAGGAGGCGCCGCGGGCCTTGATCACGGCCGCGCCGCGCTTCTGCACGTCGGGCACGAAAGTCTCCTTCAGCCACGCGGCGTCGGTGATGACCTGCGGGGCGGGCTTCCCGCCGATGGAGGCGTTGGTGAAGTCCGGGTACTGGGTCGAGGAGTGGTTGCCCCAGATGGCGACGTTCTTGACGACCGAATTGTGGACGCCGGCCTTGGCGGCGAGCTGCGACTTGGCGCGGTTCTCGTCGAGGCGGGTCATGGCGAAGAAGTTCTCCGCCGGGAGGCCGGCCGCGGAGCGCAGGGCGATGAGGCAGTTCGTGTTGCAGGGATTGCCGACGACGAGGACCTTGACGGTCTTCTTGGCGCTGCGGGCGATGGCCTGGCCCTGGCCGACGAAGATCTTGCCGTTGATGCCGAGCAGGTCCTTGCGCTCCATGCCGTCCTTGCGCGGCACCGCGCCGATGAGCAGGCACCAGTCGGCGTCCTTGAAGCCGACGTCGAGGTCGCCGGTGGCGACGACATCGGCGAGGAGCGGGAAGGCGCAGTCCTGGAGCTCCATCACGACGCCGGTGAGGGCGTTGAGGCCGGGCCCGACCTCGATGAGGTTGAGGGCCACGGGCTGGTCCGGGCCGAACACCGCGCCCGAGGCGAGGCGGAAGATGGCGGCGTAACCGATGTTGCCGGCGGCGCCGGTCACGGCCACGCGGATGGGAGTCTTGGATGCCATGAGGAGAGGCTACCTAGTTAGCCCCCGCCCCCCGGGAGTGAAGCGGAAACTCACAGGCCGAGCTCGCCCTGCATCAAGTCATTAGCGGCCGGGGCGGAAACGCTGTCGCGGACTAATTGGGCGAGGGTGGCCTGGGAGCGGCCTTCGAGGGCGCAGAGGGCCCGCAGCACCAGGGCCGCGGCCAAGGCGTCGTAGAGGGCGCAGTGGAACCGCCGACGCTTCGGGGGGCAGTGCTGCGCCGCCAAGGCGTCGAGCCGGGCGCCCAACCGCAGGTCGGCCACCAACTGCCCGAGCCGGAAATCTCCCAGCGAAGGCGCCCAAGCCCGGGCGAGCCGGCAGGTGTCGATCCATGGTCCCCATTCGGCGACGGTCCCACCCTCGCCGACGAAGGCGGGGACGGCGGAAGGACGGGACCAGGTCCCGCGCAGCAGGTCGTGCTCGACCGTGGCGTTATGGGCGGCCAGCAGGCCGGTGCGGCGCAGGGAGACCCAGCGCTCCCACTCGTCCTCGAAAGCCCGGGCGCCGACGAGGTCGCGGTCGGCCAAGCCATGGCATTGGGTGTCGAGGGCCGGGATGGCGGCGCGCGGCGCGTGGAGGGCCGTGGCGGCCGAGACCACCTCGCCGCCGAGCAGGGTCGCCACGCCGAACTCGACCACCCCGGTCCGCGGACCACCCTCGAAGTCCACCACATGGATCGGCACCTGATGCCAAGGCAGGGAGGCCGGGCCCATGGTCAGAAGGTGCGGAAGAATTCCCCGAGGGGGGTGGGGTTGCCCGCCGCGTCGAGCAACGCGGAGGTCCCGAGCGCGGCGCTGTCCGGGCGGGAGGGGAACCACGCGTGCCGCTCGAGGCATTCGAGGGCCTCCAGCTTCGGCATCACCTTGCGCATGAAGGCGAGCACCTGCTCGGGCTTGAACCGGTTCTGCTCGCGGGTCTTGGCGTTCCAGTCGCCGACGGCGAACTCCGTCAGCCAGACCGGCCGGCCCCCGTAGGCCTTCGAGATCGCCTGGATGCGGTTGACGAGCCCGTCGGCGTCGGGGCCGCCGTAGGAGTGCATGCAGATGAAGTCCACGCGGAGCCGGCGTTCCTCCACGCCCTTCATGAACGCCTTCATCCACTCGTTGTCGGCGTGCACGCAGGCCGGGCTGCCGAGGCGCAAGCCCGTCTTCATCAGCGCCGGCCAGGCGGCGAGGGCCTTCTCGACGGTCAGGTTGGCCTGGTCCTTGCCGTCGGGTTCGTTGAAGCCGAGCAGGTGGCGTTGGCCGGAAGCCTTGGACTTTTCGCCGAGCTTCAGGAGGGAGGCGTCCTGCCCCCAGTAGCCCCAGGCCATCGGCGTGAAGTCGACCTCGGCCGGCAGGCCCTCCGGACGGGAGGAACCCCAGGTGTAGATCCAGGCGGGGCGGAGGGCCTGGACCTTCGCCTCCCACCCGTTGCCCTTCTTCGCGACGAGGCCCAGGCCCTTCTTGCGCGAGGCGCGGCCGGCCGGCGCGACCTGCGCGCCCAGCGAGAGCGCGAGCGAATACGCGGAGGCTACGGAGAGGAAGTCGCGGCGACGCATGGCGGGCGCAGGCACTATCGCCACTCGTGCTTGGGGTAGCGACCCCGAAGTTCCTTCTTCACCAG
>JBEBDN010000006.1:0-2937 GCA_041156945.1 Verrucomicrobiota bacterium
AACCCATGCCCGCATCCTATTGTAACAAATGTTACGACTAAAAGACATTCTCCCGCTCGCGCTCGCGGCCTTCACGGCTCCGCTCCTGGCGCAGGCTTCGGCCCCCGCACCCGCCCCGGCGACTAGCCGACCCACGGCCGAGCCGACGCTCAAGGAGCAGTATGAGAACCTCGGTCTCGTCTTCCGCGATCCGAAGGCCAAAGGCCTGCAGGAACTATGGCTGCTGGGCCGCTACCATGGCCACTACCACGACACCAGCGGCGTCGGGCGCAGCGAGAGCGGCTTCGAAAGCCGGCGCATCCGCCTCGGCTTCCAGGCCCGTCTGATCGACCACCTCACCGTCCACGCGCAGGCCATCAGCGGCAGCGACTTCGAACCGGCCTACAATGGCTTCACCGAACTGTGGGTCCGCTGGGAGTTCGACCCCGCCGTCAGCCTGACCGTGGGCCAGCAGAAGCACCGCTTCACCCACGACCGCAACGTCTCGAGCCGCTACCTGAGCTTCATGGAGCGCTCGATGTTCACCAACATGATGGGCCTGGATTACACGCCCGCGGTGACGCTCTCCGGACGCGTCGGCAAGCTCGACTACTACGCGGGCGTCTTCTCGAACCAAGCCGGGACGGACATGTGGGACGCCTTCACCGAACTGCACTCGGGCTGGTCCGGCCTCGCCGCGGTGACGTACGACCTCGGCCATTGGTGCGGAGCCGACTCGGCCTCGGTCTACGCCAGCCTCCTGCACAGCGAGGCGCGCACCGGCGCCACGAACCTGACGCGGTTCGACCAAGCGGCCTCGGCGGCGCTGATCCTGACCGAAGGTCCGGCGGCGCTGGTCACGGAGGTCACCGCGGGCTTCGGCGGCGCCAAGGGCGACGCGGTCGGCCTCAACGTCCAACCCAGCCTCTTCCTCACGGACCGGCTCGAACTGGTCAGCCGCTTCCAGTTCGCCACCGCCAGCCACGCCGACGGTCTCCGCAGCCAGCGCCGCTACGAGTCCCCCGCCGGCCTGCCGAGCGGCGACCAATACCGGGCCACGTACCTCGGCCTGAACTACTACGTCGCGGGCCACCGGATGAAGCTGCTCACGGGCGTCGAGCACGCCCGCATGAACTCTCGCGACGCCTTCACCGTCTTCGCCGGCTTCCGCATGTTCTTCGGGCCGCACTCCAACGCCCCCTACCCCGGCAACAAGCTCCTCAAGGGCATCTGGTGAGCGCCGAAAGGCCGCCGCCCCGCCTCACTTCGCCGGCCCGGGTGGGCGCGGGACGGCGAGTTCCTTCAGCACCGCGGTGAAAGCGGGCTTGGGCTGACCCTGTCGATCGAAGAGCAAGGGGTGGTTCACGCGGGCCCACGGGAACTTGTTGAGCCAGCTCTGGCCGTCGTGCAGGTTCCAGAAGGACACGCGGAGGATGACGTCGTCGTACCGGCGGAACAGGCGGAAGAGGCGGCCATACTGCTCGGCCTGCCGGGCGAGGACCTCCGGCGGGCAGCCGTCGACGTAGGGATTGACCTTCGCCATCTCGGCCCGGTGCTTGTTGCCGTCGGCCCACCAACGGCCGCGGGGGATGACGTCGATGTCGAGTTCGCTGACGACGGCCTTCAGGCCGAGCGCGCGCAGGGCCACCAAGGTCTTCTCGAGCGCCTCGTACGGCACGCGGTCGATCTCGTAATGCCCCTGCAGGCCGATGGCGTGGACGGGCGCGCCGCCGGCCTTCAGCTTCGCCAGCAGCCGCAGCATCTTCTCGCGCTTCCCGTCCAGTTCGTTGTTGTAGTCGTTGTAGATGAGCAGCGCGGCCGGATCGGCGGCGTGGGCGGCCGCGAAGGCCCGCGCGATGAACGCGTCGCCCGCGGCGCGCGTCCAGCCGGACTCCCGGAGCTCGCCCTTGCCGTCGTCGAGAGCCTCGTTGACCACGTCCCACGCGTGGATCCGGCCCTGGTAGCGGCCGACGACCTTGGCGATGTAGGCCTCCATCCGGGCCAACAGGATCTCCTTCGAGGCCGGGGCGGCGCCGTCCAGGTAGAACCAAGGCGGGGTGCGGTCGTCCTTGGCCCAGACCAGGCAATGGCCGACGACCTTGAGGTCCTTGCCGTTCGCGAAGGCCACGAACTTATCGGGGAGGTCGAAATTCCAGCGGGCTTCCGTCGGACGGATCGCGGCCGGCTTCATGCAGTTCTCCGGGGTGACATGGCCGAACTGGGCCATCAGCAAAGGCCAATCCTCGGGGCGCTCCGGGATCCGGTCGGACAGGCCGACGCCAGATGCCCAGGGCGAGGCCTGCCGCAAGGTCTGGGCGGAACCGAGGGCGACGGACAGGAAAAACGCACAGAGGGTCCAGAATCGGGGCATGCGCTCATCAAAGCCCCACCCTCCTCCAAGTAAACACCCTAAAGGCCCGCGGTCGGGCGGGCGAATCGGCCCCATCGCCATCGTGGGTAGTCACGGTTTTTTGGTCCAGCGTGGGGGCGATACCGGGCGAGGCTTGCGCGCCGAGGTTAACAGGCCACTTGAGTCAACTAGCAGCCGGACGGCCCGTGCGGAGTCGCGCCCGGGTCCGCCCGCGCGGAGATTGGCCGCCCTAATCTACGCAAATTTGCGTAGATTAATGCCCGCTAATCTACGCACCCGGCCCTGTTCGGAACACGCTAAAAGGGGCGGGCCACGAGCTTGGCCGGGTCGATGACGGCATGCTTGGCGAGCCGGCGTTTCCAGGTGTACGTGACGTGCACGAGCCCGTCGGCGGACTGGATGATCGCGGGGTAGCTGAACTCCGCCGCGGGCTCATCCTCCAGCACCATCGCGGCCTGCCACGTGACGCCATCCTTGCTGACGGCGAGGTTCAACGGGCTGCGCCCCTTCGCGGTGTGGTTGTAGACGATCAGGTGGCGCCCATCCTGGAGGGTGATGGCGTCGGTGCCGGCGTTGGGATTGGGCAG
>JBEBDN010000007.1:0-9002 GCA_041156945.1 Verrucomicrobiota bacterium
CGTCCCCCAACAAAAAGCCCCGGCGGGGGCCGGGGCTTCGTGGGGACTGACGGTCGCCTTAGGCGATCGTGACTTCCTTGGTGAGGTAGACGTCCTGGATGGTGTGCAGGAGCTTCGCGCCTTCCTCGATCGGACGCTGGAAGGCCTTGCGACCGGAGATGAGGCCCTGGCCACCCGCGCGCTTGTTGATGACGGCGGTCTTGACGGCTTCGGCGAAGTCATTGTTGCCCGAGGGGCCGCCGGAGTTGATCAGGCCGATGCGGCCCATGTAGCAGTTGGCGACCTGGTAGCGGGTGAGGTCGATCGGATGGTCCGAAGCGAGGTCGGTGTACATGCGCTTGTCGATCTTGCCGTACGAGGACTCGGTCTGCTGGATCGCGAGGTAGCCGCCGTTGTTCTCCGGGAGCTTCTGCTTGATGATGTCGGCGCAGATGGTGACGCCGAGGTGGTTGGCCTGGCCGGTGAGGTCGGCGGACACGTGGTAGTCCTTGTCCTTCTTGAAGGCGTTGTTGCGCGTGTAGCACCAGAGGACGGTGGCCATGCCGAGCTCGTGGGCCTGCTGGAAGGCGTGGGAGACCTCGATGATCTGGCGGTTGGTCTCGGCGGAGCCGAAGTAGATCGTCGCGCCGACGGCGGCGCAGCCCATGTCGGCGGCCTGCTTGAGGGTGCCGTACATCACCTGGTCGCCGACGTTGGGGTAGGTGAGGAGCTGGTTATGGTTGATCTTCACCATGAACGGGATCTTGTGCGCGTAGCGGCGGGAGACGCTGGAGAGCACGCCGAAGGTCGAGCAGACCGCATTGCAGCCGCCTTCGATGGCGAGCTTCACGATGTTCTCGCCGTCGAAGTAGATCGGGTTCTTGGCGAAGGAGGCGCCGGCGGAGTGTTCGATGCCCTGGTCGACGGGGAGGATCGAGACGTAGCCGGTGTTGGCGAGGCGGCCGGAGCCGTAGAGGCGCTGCAGGTTGGCCAGCACGCGGTTGTTGCGGTCCGAGGCGGCGAAGGCGTGGTCGACCCAATCCGCGCGCGGCGAGTGGATCTGCTCCTTCTTGATCTTCGGGTTGCTGAACCCGAGGAGGTTTTCGGCTTCGGCGCCGAGGTGCTTTTGGATGTCGCTGTAGTGGCTCATGGTGCGTGGAAAGGGTGGGTCCGTCCGGAGGGGCGAACCCCCTCTAAAGGGGGAGACGCGGGGCGGGCTTCAAGCCATAATTCATTTCCCGCCATAAATCCTCCCGCGACCGCAGGCCGTTGCCCGTTTTTCGGACGATCCTGCTCAGATTTGCCAGTCCGCGCCCGTGGCCGAGGCCGGGGCCGGCAGCTCGGGATGCGGGGCCGTGACGATGCGCAGGACGGCTTCGCCGCCGCCCGCCAGCTCCTTGGCCCGCCGGACCGCCTTGGCCAGCGCCGCGGTGGGGTTGGCCGGGTCCCACGGGAGGACGTTGTCGGCCCCGACCGTCTCGATCAGGCCGGCGTTCCCGAAGATGGCCATGGTCTCCGGCTTGGCCTCGCAGAGGATCAGGTGCCGTCCGCCCGCGCGCAAGGTCTCGGCCAGGTCCCGCAGGAGCAGGACGCCGTTGGCGTCGAGGTGCACCGCCTCGCGGAACTTCACCACCAGCACCTTGAGGTTGGGGTCGGCGGACGCGCGCCGCAGGTGGTCGTGGAAGGCCTGCGTGGCGCCGAAGTGCAGGCTGCCCTCGACGTGGAGGATGGAGATGCCGGTGGAGCCTTGCCCCGGGGGGCGGGCGCGCAGCTCGCCCGTCTCCGCGAAGTCGTACTCCACCACCTCGGGCTTGGAAGTCTTGCGGAGGTAGAACGCCACCGCGACGCCGGTGCCGAAGAAGATCGCCACATCGAGCGGGGCGACCAGCGCGGTGACGAAGGTCGCGAGGAAGACGGTGCGGTCCTGCGCGCCGGACTGCAGGATCAGCCGGATGACCGGCAGGTTCGCGAGCTCGAGCTCCGCCGCGATCACGAGCGTCGCCAGGCTGGCCAGGGGGACGTGCGCCACGAGGTAGCTCGCCGCGTAGCCGGCCGCGAGGATGAACGCGCCGCAGAACATCGAGGCGTAGGCGGTGCGGGCCCCGCTGCTCACGTTGAGGGCCGAGCGCGTGATCGAACCCGACGCGGCCATGCCGCCCGTCAGGCAGCACGCGAGGTTGGCCATGCCCAGCCCGAAGATCTCCTGGTGGAGGTCGGAGCCGCGGCCGGTCTTCAGGGCCGAGGCGCGGGCGTTGGCGGTGCCCTCGATGATCACGAGCACGGCGAGCGCGAGCGCGGGGGAGAAGAGCGTCGAGAAGGTGCGGGCCGAGAATTCGGGCAGGTGCAGGGCGTGGGCGGTGCGCGCCGCGTCGCCGACATAGTGGACGAGGTCGGCCCGCGAGCCTTGGCCGAGCGCGACCGATTGGCCGACGTAGGCGCCGAGGGAGGCCACGGCGATCGCGCCGAGGATGGCCTTGCCCGCGCCGTAGGGCCGCCGCAGGAGGCCGTAGACGATGGCCGAGACCAGGGCCAGGCCGAGGTCGGGGTTCAGCAGGGCCTTGCCGGCTTGGACGGTCGCCCACAGGACCTCGGGCAGCGACTGCCCGGCGTGCTCGCCCGGGAGGTTCAGCGCCGTCGGGAGCTGCAGCGCGATGACGCGCAGGGCGGCCGCCGCGATGTAGGCCGAGATGACCGTGCGCGGGACGAAGTCGGCGAACCCGCCGAGGCGCAGCCAGGAGGCCAGGAGCAGGAAGACCCCGGTCATCAGCAGCAGCGTGGGCAAGGCCGCCACGCGCATCTCGGGCGTGACCGCGCCGAGGGTGGCGAAGGCGCCCAGCAGCAGGGCGGCCGACGCGTTGGTCGGGCCGGCGGAGAGGTGGGCGGAACCCGCGAAGATCGGGGCGACGAACGCGGCGACGCCGCAGCCGACGAGGCCGCACCACACGGGCAGGCCCGCCTTCATCGCGAAGGCCATCGCCATGGGGAAGGCGAGCAGCGCGACGGTCAGGCCGGCGACCAGGTCGGCCCGCAGGATCGGCCCGGTCGCCCCGCGCGCGACGGCGCCGAGCGGGAAGAAGGCCGGGCGCGGCCGCGCCCAGGCCTTGAGCAGCAGACCCTTGAGGTCCGAGAGGATGCCGGCGAGCGCGCGGAGCACGGACCCGTTGTTGCCCAGGCGGTCGGGCGCTTCAACCGATTTCGCAACTTAATCGAAGGCCTCGGGCTCCAGCTGGAGCACCAGCGACTGCTGCAGCAGCCCGAAGCAGTTGTAGCACGCGAGCGCGTGGCGCTTCTCCGTCGGCAGCGTCTCGTCCTCCAGGTCGGCCGCGGCCTCGAGCTCCGCGTCGGGGATGTCGGCGAAGACCAGGTCGCGGAGGGCCATCCGGACGGCGGAGAGGGCCCGCAGGAAGGCGAGGGCCTGGGCCTCGTTGCGCAGGACGATCGTCGCGGGATCTCCCTTGGCGCCGGCGAAGGCCGTGGCCAGCAGCCGCGCCTCCTCCTCGGCCTGGGCCTTCAGGGTTTCCGTCCAGAAGGTCGCGACCTCGCCGTCGGCCTCCGGGATGCGGGCGCGGTTGACGCTGACCCGGGCGGCCGCCGGCGCGATCAGCCGGAGCAGGTCGGTCAGGACCGAGCGGGCCTCCGCCGTCATGCTCAGCCGCAGTTCAGGCATCGCTTTCGAGGAGCGCGTTGAGGTGCCACTGCTGGAGTTCGAGCGCCAGCAGCTCGGCGCGTTCGCGCTCGCCGGTCCAGACGGTCGCGCGGCCCTCCTCGTGGACCTGGCGCATCAACCGCTTGGCCTCGCCCTTCGAGATGCGCAGGACGTTCACGAACGCCACGACGACGTAGCCGGTGAAGTTGATCGGGTCGTTGAGGACGACCACGTTCCACTTGGGCGCCGGCGCGACGACCGACTCGGTCTTGATCTCAGGCTTGATCTTCGGCTTGGCCATGCGGCGTCAGGTCTGCCCGGGAAACTAGCGACTCCCGGAGCTTCCGCAAGCCGTCGATGAGCTCATTTACCTGCGGCGCGACCTCCGGGCCGTCCGGCTGCCGTTCGATGGCGCCGGCGAGCTTGGCGAGGACCACGCAGCCCATCAGGGCCAGCATGCCCTTCGTGCCGTGGGCGTGGCGGCCGAGGGCCACCGCATCGCCCCGGGCCAGGGCCGACCCCAGCTGGTCGATCATCCCTTCGGCGTGGCGCAGGTAGGACCGCGCGGCGCAGCGCAGGTCCTCGGCCTCGTCGGCCTCGGAGACCTCCAGGGCCGAGAGGAATTCGTTGCCGAGGATCGGAGCCGGGGTCTCCTGGGCGACGCAGACGTCGAGCTTCTCGAGGAGTTCGGCGCCGCGGACGGGCTTGGCCAGGTAGGCGTCGAACCCCGCGGCCTCGCAGCGGGCCCGGTCCGTCTCGAGGGTCATCGCGGTCAGCGCCAGGAGCCGGGTGGGGCGCCGGCCGAGGGCCCGCTCCTCCGCCCGGATGGCCGTGGCCGCGGCGATGCCGTCCATCACCGGCATCTGGATGTCGAGCAGCACCGCGTCGAAATCCTTCGTCCGCCACAGTTCGAGGGCGGCCGCGCCGTCGACGGTGGCGCTCACGTGATGGCCGGCGCGCCGCAGGCGGGCGACCGCGACTTCGCGGTTCACCTCGTTGTCCTCGGCCAGCAGGATGCGCAGGGGGCGGCGGGGCGGCCGGGGGGGCGACTCGCCCTCGGCGACGTCGGCCGTCCGGGGTGGCTCGCCCGCGAAGCGCGCCCAGAGGCCCATCAACGTGAGCGGCTTGAGCAGTTGGGAGGGGCGGCTCAGCTCGATCCCGGGCGCGGTCAGCAGGAGCGTGCGCTCGGGCGGGATGGCGGGTAGGCGCGGGTTGATGTCCTCGGGCAGGTCGATCACCGCCCGGGCGAAAGGCCGGCCGGCTTCCTCCGCCTCCAGCCAAGCGGCTTCGGCCTGCTCGCCGGCCTCGGCCTCCGCGCAGGCCCCGCCCCACGCCTGGAGGGTGCGTTTGAGCCAATGGCGGATCTCCGCGTCGCCGCCCACCAGGAGGATGCGTTCGCCCGCGAGGTCCGGCGGCGTCGGTTCCTCGTGCGCGGGGTTGCGGTCCACCATCATGGCCGCGGTGAAGCAGCTGCCTTGGCCGGGTTCGCTCCGCACCTTGATGAACCCGTCCATGGCGAGCACGAGGCTGCGCACGATGTTCAGGCCGAGCCCCGTCCCGCCGAAGCGGCGCGTCGTGGAGGCGTCGGCCTGCGTGAAGGGCTCGAAGATGCTCTCCAGCCGGTCCGCCGGGATGCCGATGCCGCTGTCCTGGACCGCGCAGTGGGCCAGCAGGCGCTCCTGGCGGCGCTCGAAGTGCAGCTCGGCGCGGACATGGCCCTGCGCGGTGAACTTCACCGCGTTGCCGATGAGGTTGGCCAGCACCCGCCGGAACTTCACCGGGTCGCCGAGCACCGAGTGCGGGCAGTCGGCGCGGGCGAGGGCCGCGAGTTCGATCCCCTTGCGCCGGGCCTGTTGCTGGAACTGGGCGACGACCTCCTCGAGGGCGCGCACGGGATTGAACGGGATGTGCTCGACCGTGATGTTCCCCCGGTCCAGCCGCGAGAAGTCGAGCACGTCGCGCACCATGTCCTCCAGTTCCGTCGCGCAGCGTTGGATCTTGGCGAAGACCTCGGCGGGGTCGCCCCCCGGCGCCTCCAGCGCGGTCTCGCAGAGGCCTTGGATGGCGTTGATCGGGTTGCGGATCTCGTGCGTGACGTTCGCCATGAACTGCCACTTGGCCGCGGCCACCTCCTCGGCCTTCTCGAGGGCCACCCGCAGGCGGTTGTGCTCGTCCACCGACTCCGTGATGTTGACCGCGAACGTCAGCAGGCCGGCGGGCAGGCCGGCCCCGCCCTTGACGCGTTCGTGGACGACGCGCACCAGGCGGGAGCGCCCGTCCAGCGTCTCGAAGCGCAGGATGCTGTGCCGCACGCGCTGGCCCGTGCGCACGACCTCCTCGTCGAACTGCAGGAACTGCTCCGCGGTCGCCGGCGCGAGGATGTCGCGCAGGCCGAGGTCGGCGACGAACCCGCGGTGCGGCAGGCCGAGGAACTCGTCGAGGCTGCGGCTGGTGTGGAGGATCCGGCCCTGCAGGTCGCGGAAGATGATGAAGTCGGGCGAGTTCTCGATGAGCGTCCGGGCCAGTCCCATGCCGGACCGCGGCGTCAGCAAGGGCAGGCCGTTGACCAGGGCGTCGTCCGCGAAGAGCAGCCAGACCTGATCGGGGTGCTTCGGGTCCGGCTGCATGATGACCTTGGCCGCGCGGATCGGAACCTCCTTTTCGACGCTCCGCAGCTCGAGCAGGCCGCTCCAGGCCGACCAGCGGGCCGCGTGGTGGATCAGCGACGAGATCGGCCGGCCATTGTCCAGCTCGTGGAAGAGCAAGTTGACGTCCATGCCCGCGCGGACCCGGCGGCCCAAGGCCCGGTCGGCGGAGGGATTGGCGTAGAGGACCAAGCCGGCCCGGTTGCACACCATGTACGGCCAGGGCAGGAGGTCGGGGAGTGTCGACAGGTCCGCCATGCTCTGGGGTATTATTGGACGTGGGCCCAATGGGGACAATAATCGATATGAGGAGAACCACCCAGTTAACTGGACTTCCCTCGGTTCTCGGTTTGTTTATACCGCATGCGCTTCCTACCCCTGCTGCTCCTGCCCGCTTGCGTTTGGGCGACCCCTTTCCGTCCGGCCGACCTCCCCGCCGGCTCCGCCTGGTTCCTGCATGTCGACCATGACGCGGCCCGTTCGGCGCCCGTCGGCGCCAGCCTCATGTCCCAGCCGATCGACGACGCGTCGTGCCCCTTGCCGCCGAAGGCCAAGGCCTTCCTGCTGGAGACCGGCTTCGATTACCGCCGCGACCTGCGAGCCCTCACCGCCTTCGGCGGCGGGGCGGAGCGCCAAGCCGCGATCCTCGTGCGCCATTCCGCGGACGACCTCAAGGTCGGCGAGTTCCTGCGCAAGCAGGGCGCCAAGACCACGACCGTCGAGGGCGCCCCGTGCCTCGCCTACGATTGCGGTCCCGACGGCAACGAGTGCACCCTCTTCATCGCGTTCCCGCAGCCGGGCGTCATCGCGATCGGCATGAGCGCCAAGGACCTCGGCCTGGCCCTGCGCTCGCTGGAGTCCGAACGCGTCGAGTCCGCGTTGCCCGCCCTAGCCGCGCAGGTAGGCGTTCCCAATCCTTCCGTGCTCGCGGCCGTCGATATGGTCGCCTGCGCCGAGGCCAACCCGCGCCTCCCCGCCATGGCCCGCCAGTTCCGCACGTTCGGCCTGGCCGCCGGCGAGGTCGGCGACAAGGTCGTCCTCCGTTCGCGCACCGAGATGGTGCAGGCCCCGATGGCCGACAACGTCGTCAAGATGGTGGAAGGCTTCGCCGCGATGGCCGCTTCCCGCGACGCCAACGCCGCGAGCTGGCTGGAAGGCCTCGTAGTCAAGGCGGCCGGCGCCCAGGTCACGACCGATTACCAGGTCTCCGCCCAGCGTGTGCTCGAGGAGATCGCCCGGGCCAAGGTACGCATGGCCGAGTGGCGCGCGAAGCGGTCCGCCGGCAAGTAAGCCGAACGCGCACCAAGCCTTCCCGGGAGCGGATCCCGGGCTCGACCCTTCAACGGTCCAGGATGGTCTTGAGCGAGGTCTCCAGTTCCTTGGTCCAATTCCGTTCGGTCGCATCCCCGAGGAAGCCTATGTCGCGGGAGGCTTGGACATGGAGGCGCGCCCTTACGTCCCGGCCCTCTTGGCGAAAATAGATGGCGGCCATGATGTTGTAGTCGTAGGGGGTCGCGCCATGCTCGCCGACCACCACCGCGCCCGCGGGATCGACTTTGCGGATCTCGAATTTGGAGAAGGTCAAGGCGCGCTCTCCCGCCGCCATCGCCGCGTCCAGGCGAGTGTCCTTCAAGAGCGTCGTGCGTTCGTACCTGGCCCAGCCCGTGTGACCTTGTTCGCCGTCGAAATTGGCCTCCGCGGCGTTCGCCGGTAGGTCGTTCATGCCGGCGCAGCCGATGAGCAAGATTAGGCTGAGCGTGGAAAGGAGGAGGCGGCGCATGTGATGGGGTGGTGGCGAAGGAGACGTGATTTCCTTGTTGTTTTCTTTTGGGCTTGAGGGCGGGGACTGGCAAGTTAACATAAGTTTTCTTACCCATGAAAAAAATCCTCCCCGTCCTCGCCTGCGCCGCTCTCCTTGGTGGCTGCGCCTCCATCATCAGCGGCACCTCTCAGGCGGTGACCATCGACAGCAATGTCCCCGGCGCCACCGTCGCCATCGAGGGCAACATCGTCGGCCAGACCCCGTTCTCCGGCAAGATCCCGCGTAAGCGCGAATCCGTCGCCCTGGTATCCAAGCCGGGCTACGTGGCCCAGTCCGTCGTCCTCACGACTTCCTTCAACCCGGTGGCGATCCTCAGCATCGTCTGGGACTACTCGACCACCGACTGCCTCACCGGCGCCTGCTGGGAGTACGCCCCCAACACCTACTACGTCAATCTGCGTCCCGCCACCTCCTCGGTCGAGCGGTTCCGCCGCGATTCCGAGCTGAAGGCGTTCGCCATGACCTACTATTCGGCCATCAAGTCCGAACTCGCCAGCGGCCAGGGCGCCAAGGTCGAGGCCGTGCGCAAGGAGTACTTCCCGGCCCTGTCCCCGCAGGAATTCTTCTCGAAGGTGGCCGCCTTCGAAGCCCAGGCCGCCGGCAATCCGGTCGTCTTCGGTGAGACCTTGGCCGCCGCTGCCCAGCGCTGATCCTAGGTGAGTTTCCGCCGAGGGATCGCGTCCGTCCTGGTTGCCTTCCTCGTCTTATGCGGGCGCGCCGAAGTCCCTTCGGCTCGCCCGCTTTCCTTTGATCGGGTCTACCTCGTCTTCGCGGAGGAACACTCCCTCGAGTTCGTCTCGGGATTCGGGCATGTTTTCCTTTGCCTGGCCCCTGCCGCCGCCACCACCGCGGACGATCTGCTGCTCTGCCCCTCCGTCAATTTCGGCGTCGATCTTTCGCCCGCCGGGAC
>JBEBDN010000008.1:0-3920 GCA_041156945.1 Verrucomicrobiota bacterium
GCTTGGTGAGGTCGAGCTTGCGGCGCAGCGCGCGGGAGTTGTTGACGACGAAGGCGGCCTTCTTGGCGATCGTCGGGATGTCCTCGAACATCGCCTCGCACTCGTGCGGGTTGATGCCGAGGGAGGAGATCATGTAGACCAGGGAGTCGGCGTGGATGTTCTCCTCGTGGGCGTGGCGGCCGAGCACGAGCTTGAGCTCCGGCGCGGTGACGACCTCGCGGACGACGTGGATGATGTTGTCGCCGACGATGCCCTCGGCGGCGGAGAAGTAGCCGATGGCCATCTTCACGATCCAGCGGTCGATCTCGCTGATCTGGCCGGTCTGGTCGCGCCACTGCTCGCAGTCCTTCTGCATCGGGATGTCCTCGGGCTCCCAATGGTTGTTCTTCATCGTCTTGTAGAGGTCGTAGGCCCACTGGTACTTCAGCGGCAGGATGTTGAAGAACATCGTCTCCCGTCCGTTGATGACGCGCTTGTTGGCGAAGGCCTCCTCGGCCTTCGTCTTGTCGAGGTTGAAGGTCTTCGGACCGACTTTGATGGTGATGGTTTCCATGGGCTGGAGAGTAGGGGGAAAAGGGTTTGGCGGGCGCCGGGGACGGCCGCCTAGGAAGTGGTATGACTGGGAGATAATACTAGATGTAGGGGCTGCAAATGAAAACCTCCGCTACATCTAGTGTTGATGCACAAACCTTTGTCCTACGCGGACTTGGGGAAGAAAGTTTATTCACAGGGGTGGTTTTTGACGATTTTTTGATCAGAAAGCCCCCTAGAAGGCGGATGGGCACAAAACCCGAGGATTTCCCGAGGGGCAAACGCCAGTTGTTGGTCTTGCTCACGGCCGGCCGGGGGCGGCCCGGAGCGGGGATTGCGGAAGCCCCGATAATCCGCACCTTCCCGCCCATGCCCACCGACGCCCCCACCCCGCCCCGCCCCGCCCTGCTCGCGGACAGTTGGACGCCCGAGGCGCTCGCGCGCGGCGGCTGGCGCGGCGGCCTCCAGGCGGCCTGGCGCGTGGCGGCGACGTGCGCGCACGGCGTGCGCGACAACCACCTGCCGCAGCAGGCCGCGGCGCTCACGTACTACACGCTCATGTCGCTCGGCCCGCTCCTCGCGCTCGCGCTGACGATCTCGGGCTACATCCTCTCGCGCGCCCCGGAACAGGGCGACAACCCGGCGAAGCGCGCCATCGTCGCGGCGATCGAATACGTCGCCCCGCAGACGATCGCGCAGGCCTCCACGCCGGGCCACCCGGCCACGCTGCGCGAGATCAACACGAACCTCGACCAGATGGTGGACCGCCTGCTCGCCAACGCCGCGAGCGGCCAGGCGGGCGTGATCGGGCTCGTCCTCATCCTCGCCTTCGCCGTGCTGATGCTGAGCCGCGTCGAGGACGCGCTGAACGGCATCTGGGGCGTGCGGTTCGGCCGCAGCTGGCGCGACCGGTTCGCCAACTACCTGCTCTTCCTCGTGCTGTTCTTCCTCGTCGGCGCGACCACGCTCACGATGCTCTCGGCGGCCTCGCTCGCCGGGGCCGTGGGCCAGGGCGCGACGTGGCTCTCCGGCCACCTGGCGACGCTGCCCGGGGGACCCGCGCTCGTGGCGTTCATCGGCGGCGGCGGCCCGTTCCTGCTCTCGATCGCGCTCATGGCGGCGGCCTTCGCCGCGTTCAACCGCATGATGCCGAACGTCCGCGTCCGCTGGAGCGCCGCGCTGCTGGGCGGCTTCGCGGTGGCCCTGCTCATCGTGCTGAACCACGCCCTCGCCGCGCTCTACGTCGGCAAGGTCACGCAGTTCCAGAGCCTCTACGGGGAACTGAGCATCGTGCTGGTCCTGATGTTCGGCCTGTACCTCACGTGGCTCTTCATCCTCTTCGGCGGCCAGCTGGCGTACGCGTTCCAGCACCGCCGGGCGCTGGCGCGCCACAAGGCCTGGGAGAGCCTGAGCCACCGGGCGCGCCGCACCCTCGCCTTCATCTGCGTGGCCGAGACGCTGCGCCGCTACAACGCGGGCCGGCCCGGCCCGACGGCGGAGGACATCGCCGAGGCCGCGCGGGTGCCCGCGATGGTCAGCGAGGACTGCCTGCTGATGCTGCGCGACGCCAACCTCCTCGCCAGCGAAAGCCGGACCGGCGGCCACAAGCCCGCCCGGCCGATCGAGAAGATGACGGTCGGGGAACTCTGGTCCCTGGTCGACCTCCACACGATCAACCGCAGCGGCGAACCCGACCTGCGCTCCGACCCGGCCGCCCGGGAACTGGGCGAGATCGAACGCACGCTGATGGCGACCCCGGACTCGCGGCTGACGCTCGGCGAGCTGGCGGCGCGGGGCTGAACCGGATGCGGCGCCGACGCTTCACCCAGCTGCTCGCCCTCGCGCCGTGGGCTCCGGCGGCGGAGGCGGCGGGCGCGGGTTCCGGCCGGCACCGGGTGGCCATGCTGGGCGTCGCCCACGCGCACGCCGCCGGCAAATTGGCCGCGCTCCGGGCCCTGCCCGACCGGTTCGAGGTGGCGGGGGTGGCCGAGGCGGACCCCGGACGACGGGAGGCCGCCCGACGGTCGCCGCCCTACGCGAACCTCGAGTGGCGCGCCGCGGAGGCGTGGCTGGCCGACCCGACCATCGCGGCGGTGGTGGTGGAGACGACCTGGGAAGACGCGACGGCGACGGCGCGGCGCGCCGTGCGCGCCGGCAAGCATGTGCACCTCGACAAGCCGGGCGGCCTCGACCACGCGGCCTTCGCGGCCATGCGCCGGGAAGCGGAGGAGCGGAAACGGCATGTCCAGATGGGCTACATGCTGAGGCACAACCCCGGCCTGCGCCTGGTCCGCGAGGCCGTCGCCGCCGGCTGGTTGGGCGAGATCACCGCGTTCGACGCCGGGATGGGGAAGCTGGCCGACGCGAACCTGCGCCGGGCGCTTCGGGAGCACCCGGGGCATGGGATGATGGAACTGGGCTGCCACCTCGTGGACCTGGCCGTGACGCTGCTGGGCGTTCCCGCCGCGGTGCGGGCCCAGGCCGAGCGGACCGGGGTCGACGACCTGCCCGACCGGCAAAGGGCCGCGCTGCGCTACGCGTGGGGCGAGGCGACCTTGGGCTGCGACCACGCCGATGCGACCGCGCGGCGTTGGCTCACGATCGCGGGCACGCGTGGCGCGCTCCGCGTGCCCGCGCTGGAGGGCAACGTGGTCCACCTCACGCTGGAGGCGGCCGCGGGACCGTACCCGCGGGGGACGACCGTGCTGCGCCCCGCCGGGGAGGGACGCTATGCCGGGGAGTTCCGGGAACTGGCGGGCTTGATCGGGGGCGCCGCGCCCCGCTGGGACGCCGCCCACGACATCGCCGTGCACGCCGCGGCGCGCCGGGCCGCCGGCCTCGCCTGAAGGGGCGGGACGGCGACGCGGCGGACGCGGGTTCCGTAAATGAGGGGACCCCGGCCTCCTTGCGGAGACCGGGGTCCGTGAACCTGGCGATGACCTACTCTCGCACAGCAGCGTGGCTGCACTACCATCGGCGGCTACATGCTTAACTGTCGTGTTCGGGAAGGGAACGAGTGTTTCCATGTGCCCATGATCACCAGAATGTGTCCTCGGGTAGCTCTCGTTGATGGGTGATCATGAGATGGTTTTCGCCAGGGGCGAGCTACCGTCGTCGGAAAATTTTAGACAGTTTGCGCATAATTTGAATTACTCTTCGTGCAATGCTATCGGCCTAGACGTCCTTCGAGACGGCTAAGAAGCCAATTGCAGATCAATCGAACATTAGTATCGCTAGACTCAACATATCGCTACGCTTACATCTGCGACCTATCAACCAGGTGGTCTACCTGGGTTCTATAGGGAGATCTTATCTTGGGAAAGGCTTGGCGCTTAGATGCTTTCAGCGCTTATCCGTTCCATGCTTAGCTACCCGGCGGTGCCACGGAC
>JBEBDN010000009.1:0-4740 GCA_041156945.1 Verrucomicrobiota bacterium
AGCACGCGGTAGAGGTCGAGCGGGTCGCCCTGGAAGGGGACGTCGGTGCGGCGCGAGAGCACCACCTGCACGCAGTCGCCGGCGCGGATGTATTCCTGGGTGCGGCGGATGTTCGCCTCGAAGTCGGCCTGCGCGATGTTCGCCCGGCCTTGGGCGAGGCCCGCGGCGGCGGGCAGTTCCGCGGCCACGGCCGCGCGCGGGCCCGTGACGACGGCGCGGAGGGCCTCCAGTTCGCGGCGGGCGGCCGCATAGGCCTCGTCGGCCTGGGCCGGGGAGGCGACGCGGGCGTTCACGATCAGGCGCAGCGTCTGGCGGGCGTTGTCGAAGGCGACCACGCGGTCGACCAGCATGAAGTGGGTGAGCGGGGCGCCGGCGGGGTCCTTCGCCGCGCGCGGGACGGTGGGCTCGACGCGGTGGACGTACTCGTAGCCGACCATGCCGACCATCCCGCCGACGAACGGGGGCAGGCCGGGCACCTTGGCCACGCGCAGGCCGGCGACCTCGCGTTTCACGAGGGAGAGGGGGTCGGCCGGGGTGGGCACGGTCTCCTTGCCGCCGCCCCGCCGGACGATCTCGGTGCGGTCTTCCCACGAGGTGATCGTGAGGGCGGGGGAGGCCCCGCAGAAGCTGTAGCGGCCGATGTGTTCGCCGCCGGTGACCGACTCGAAGAGGAAGGCTTCGCCCAGCGTGCGCAGGCGGGCGTAGACGGAGACCGGGGTCTCGAGGTCCGCCATCAGGTCGAGGCAGACCGGGATCAGGTCGGACGTCTGGGCCAGCTGGCGGAAGGTGGCTTGGTCGGGTACGAGGCTCACGGACCCGGATTAGACAGGGAAACCCGCCGGGTGGAAACCTTTTAACCCGGTCCGGCGCCTTCCATTAGGCCCGCTTCCGCGGCTCAACCCTTGGCCTTGGCCTGCCAGCGACCCCAGAGCGACAGCGGGAGCAGGCGCCCGTTGCCTTCCTGCTTCAGGGCCAGCTCGCCGATGTCGATCCGGCCGCCCAGCCCGCGGGTCACTTCCTCGAGCAGGTTGTGGCACAGGATGGAGGAGGCGTCGATGGTGTAGACCGTCAGGAGGACGAACCGGGCCTCGGGGGAAAGCAGGTCGCGGCAGGCCCGCAGCAGCGGCGCGAGGTCGCGCTCCACCTTCCAGAACTCGCCGTTGGGGCCGCGGCCGAAGGCGGGCGGGTCCAGCATGATCGCCTCGTACTGGTTGCCGCGCTTCACCTCGCGCTTCACGAAGGTCATGGCGTCCTCGATGATCCAGCGGATGGGCTCCTGGGCCATGCCGGAGAGCTCCTGGTTGCGGCGGCCCCAGGCCACCGCGGGCTTGGAGGCGTCGACGTGGGTGACGTGCCAGCCGGCCTGCGCGGCGACGAGCGAGGCGGCGCCGGTGTAGCCGAAGAGGTTGAGGATGCGGGGGCGGTTGGCGGCGGCCGGCTGCTGCTGGGAGAGCCACTTCCAATGGGGCGACTGTTCGGCGAAGACCCCGAACTGCTTGGAGTTGTCCATGAACCGCAGCTGGAAGCGGAGCTTGCCCAGCTGGGTCTCCCATTCCTTGGGGCAGTTGCCGCGGAGTTCCCAATGGCCTTCCCGGCCGCCTTCCTTGTGCTCGGCCACGGCCTTCTGCCACTCGGCCGCCGGGAGGGACTTGGACCACCAGGCCTTGGGCTCGCTGCGGATCATGCGCACGCCGCCGATCTCCTCGAGCTTGAAGCCGTCGCCGGTGTCGAGCAGGCGGTGCCCCGTCCAATCGCTGGTCAGTACGCTGATGTCCACGCCGCATCGTGGGCGAGCGCGGAGCCCGAATCCAGCCCGCTTTTGCTCGCCAAATCTTTTTCCCGCCTCCTCATCGGAGGCATGACGCGACAACTGTCCGGCGCGCGCTGGGAGACCAAGGCCTCGGGCCTCGTCTCCTTGTCGGCCGACTGGACGGACGCCGGCCATCCGCCGCTGGCGCTGAACCCGCCGGCTCGCCTGGTCGCGCTGGAGCGGGCCGATCCGCGGCTCTGGGCGCTGCGCTCGGGCCATTGGATCGAGGCGGGCCAGGTCCATTTCTTCTGCTGGAAGAGCCTCGTCCCGGACGGGGTGGGCGAGGGGGTCCTCGTCGCGGGCCCGTTCAACGATTGGGGGCGCCGGGAGCCCGGCCGCTGGCGCCTGTCCGCCGTCTGCGTCCAGGGCGCGGAAGGTTTCGAGCTCGCCGCGCCGCTCGCCGAGGTCTCCCCCGACGGCGCGGAGGTGCCCTTCAAGTTCGTCCGCGCCGACGGCCGCTGGCTGGAGCCGCCGCACGACGCCGACAACGTCCGCCGCGACGACGACGGCCACCGCAACCTCCTGCTCGCGCCGACGCGCACGGGCCGGCATTTCTACCGTTTCCTCGCCGTGGACATCGACCCGGCGGCGGCGCCCGTGCGCCTGATCTACGCCAAGCCCGACGAACTGGAGCTGTGCGACATCCTCGCCTCGGACCCGCTCGACGTGCTGGAGCCGGCCGGGCCCTTCGGCGCGACCGTCGGCGCGACGTCCACCACCTTCCGCGTGTTCGCGCCCCGCGCCCGCGCCGTCGAGGTCAGCTGGCGCCGACCGGACTCGGGACTTCATCACCTGCTCGCCCTCAAGCCGGCCGGACAGGGCGCCTGGGTCGGCGAAGCGCCCGAGGCGCTCTCCGGGGCCTATTACACGCTGTCGATCCGCGGGACCGACGACGCCGGCGAAGGCCGGTTCGCCGAGCGCCCGATCGTCGACCCGTGGGCGCGCGCGCAGACGGAGGAGTCCCCGCCCGCGGGCATCGTGCTCGGCCCCGCGGACCTCCGGCCGCTGGACGATGGTTTCGCGCCGCCGGCGGTCGAGGACCTCGTGGTCGTCGAAGGGCACCTGCGGGACCTGCTCGGCCTCTCCGCGGCGGATCCCGTGCGCGGCGGCTACCGCGAACTGGCGGCCTGGATCCGGGGCCACGGCCATTACCTGCGCAGCCTGGGCGTCAACGCGCTCGAGCTGCTCCCGTGCGCGGAGTACGAACACCGCGCGCCCGAGGAATACCATTGGGGCTACATGCCGGTCACGGCCTTCGGCGTCGCCAACAGCTACGCCTCCGCCCCGGGGGCCGTCGCGCTGGCGGAGTTCCGCGACCTGGTGCGGGCCTGCCATGAGGCCGGCCTGGCGGTCATCCTCGACGTGGTCCTCAACCATTTCGGTTCGCCCAACGGGTTGATGGCGATCGACCGCGACTATTATTTCCGCACCGACCCGCAGGGCCGCCTCTCCAACTGGAGCGGCTGCGGCAACGACGTCCGCGCCGAGGCCCCGCTGTTCAAGCGTCTGGTGCTCGAGTCGCTGGCGCATTGGACCGAGGTGCTCGGGGTCGACGGCGTGCGGCTCGACCTGGCCGAACTGCTCGGCACGCCCTTGCTGCGCGAGATCGAGGCGGACTTCCGGGCGCGCGCGCCCCGCAAGATCCTGATCGCGGAGCCCTGGAGCTTCCGCGGCCATGTCGCCCGCGACCTCGATGACAGCGCCTGGACGAGTTGGGACGACGCGTTCCGAGAGTTCCTGCCTTCCTATGTGCGCGGCCATGCGCGCGCGGCGGACCTTCTCCACCATGTCGCCGCGTGCGGGGCGCGTCCCTCCGCCCGCCTGCGTTACGCCCAGTCGCACGACGACATGGCCTGGCTGGATCGGATCACGGAGCGCCCGGCCAACGACGCGCGGGACCCGGCCCCGGCGGATGTGCTCCGGACGCGCCTGATGCACGCCATCCTGTTGTGCTCGGCAGGTGTCCCGATGCTCGCGGCCGGCCAGGATTTCCTCGCGACCAAGCGCGGCGTGGGGAACACCTGGCGGCATGGGGAACTCAACCGGCTCGACCCGGAGCGGCTCCGCCGTTTCGAGGGGGAACATCGCTTCGTGGCCCGGTTGGTCGGGTTCCGCCTGTCCGCGGCCGGCGCGGTCCTCCGCCCGCGGAACGCCGTTTCGGCCGGCTGGATGCAGGTCGCCTTCGCCCCCGGGAGCGAGGCCTTCGCGGCGGTGCTCAATGCGGACGGCGCCCTGGGGCCCGCCCGCGTCCTCCTCGCCTGCAACCCGCATGACCGACCCGTCCGGCTGACCTTGCCCCAGGCCGGCCCGTGGCACCCCATCGTGCTGTCGCCTTTCCCCTCCTGCCCGCACGCCCCCGGCCCGAGGCCGACGTTGGGCGCCGCCGAGCTGGAACTGCCCCCGCTGGGGTGCGGGGTCTGGTCCATCGGAGGCTAGGCCGCATTCTCCGCTTGCCAATGGGGGGGCGGACACCCTTTTTCATCCCTTTCCCGTCCCGGGAAAAAGACCTTTCTCACACACCATACCATGGCCACCAAAGTAGCTATCAACGGATTCGGCCGCATCGGCCGTCTCGTCTTCCGCGCCCTCGTCGAACAGGGCCACCTCGGCTCGACCTTCGACGTCGTGGCCGTGGGCGACATCGTCCCGGCGGACAACCTCGCCTACCTCCTGAAGTACGACTCCACCCAGGGCCGCTTCAACGGCACCGTCTCCTCCAAGAAGTCCACCCCGGACAAGCTCGAGGACGACGTCCTCGTCGTGAACGGCAAGGAGATCCTCGTCGTCTCCGCCAAGACCCCGGCCGAACTCCCCTGGGGTAAGCTCGGCGTGCAGGTCGTCATCGAGTCGACCGGCCTCTTCACCGAAGCCGCCAAGGCCAAGGGCCACCTCGACGCCGGCGCCAAGAAGGTCATCATCTCCGCCCCGGC
>JBEBDN010000010.1:0-9493 GCA_041156945.1 Verrucomicrobiota bacterium
TGACGGGCTGCTACAGCGCCCGCGTGAGCATGCCGGGCGTGATCTTCCCGCCGAACCGCATCGGCCTGCACCCCGACGAGGTCACGCTGGCCGAGGTGGCGAAGTCCCGCGGCTACGCGACGATGATGATCGGGAAGTGGCACGTGGGGCACCTGCCGGAGTTCCTGCCGACGCGCCAGGGGTTCGACCACTATTTCGGGCTGCCGTACAGCAACGACATGCACAAGGGCCGCCCGGGCTTCCCGCCGCTGCCGCTCTATCGCGACGAGCAGGTGATCGAGACGGAGCCGGACCAGTCCCAGCTGACGAAGCGGTACACGGAGGAGGCGGTGAAGTTCCTCCGCGCCCGGCGCGACCAGCCGTTCTTCCTGTACCTGCCCTACACGATGATCCACGCGCCGGTGGCGGCTTCGGCCAACTTCAAGGGGAAGAGCGCCGAGGGCTTGCTCGGTGATTCCGTCGAGGAAATCGATTGGTCCGTAGGCCAAATCATGGCGACCCTGAAGGAGTTGGGGCTGGATGAGCGGACGCTGGTGATCTTCACCTCCGACAATGGGCCGGACCGCCGGCCGGCGCCGCCGTTCTCGGGCAACAAGGCCACGAACCTCGAGGGCGGGGTGCGCGAGCCTTGCCTGATGCGCTGGCCGGGCCGGATCCCCGCGGGGACGACGTGCGACCGCATCGCGGGCAACATCGACGTGCTGCCGACCTTGGCCAAGGTCATCGGCGCGGAGGCCCCGAAGGACCGCGTGATCGACGGGCGCGACCTCTCCCCGCTGCTGGCCGACCCGTCCGCGCCGCCGGTCCGCGACACGCACCTTTACGTGACGGCGGCCCAGAAGCTGGAGGCGATCCGCCAAGGGAAGTGGAAGTTGTTCCTGCTCGAGCCGGCCAAGCGCAAGGGCGAGCCCTTTCGCCCGGCGGGCGCGCTGTACGACCTATCGACCGACTTGGCGGAATTGACCGACGTGTCCGCGAAGCATCCGGAGGTGGTCGCGACGCTGCGGCAGGAGGCCACCGCGCGTTGGACGGAGCTGGAGGCGCACAAGCGCCCGATCGGCAAGCGCGACGACGTTCCCGAGGCCCCCGCGGTGGAGCCGAGGGCGGCGAAGGCGACGGCGCTGGGCCACCTCAAGCCGGGCGACCGGCTGAAGTCGGAGGCGGCCCCGCAGGTGGCGGGCCGGGCTTTCACGTTGAGCTGCACGGTGGCGACGAAGCAGGCGAACACGGTCCTGGTTTCGCACGGCGGCACGATGCTCGGCTACGCGCTCCATGTCCGCGAGGGACGGCTGACGTTCTCGGTGCGCCGGGTCCAGGGCGAGGACCACGAGGTGGCCCTGCCGGGGCCGCTGGCCGAGGGGCCGCACGCCGTGGTGGCTGGACTGGACAAGGATGGGCGTCTTTCGCTGCAGGTGGACGGCCAAGCGCCGGTGACGACGGCCGGGGGCGGGTTGATCGGCCGGCAGCCGGCGGAGGATTTCTGCGTGGGACATGATGCGGCCAACCCGGCCGCCCGGTACGTCTCCCCGGCCCCCTTCCAAGGCACGCTGACCGACCTGCAGGTCCGCTAATCGTCGGGTTGGGGGTTGAGCCTAATCCCGGTGGGGCTTAACTCCGGGCATGGTCACCCCCTACCCCGCGGCCCCGCGCGCCTGATATGTTCGCCTACGGCCTGGCCATCTTCTGGGGGGCGCTCCTGCTCTTCCTCGTCCAACCCCTCATCGCGCGATTCATCCTGCCGTGGTTCGGCGGCGGTCCCGCGGTCTGGACGACGTGCATGCTGTTCTTCCAAGTGCTGCTGCTCGGCGGCTACGCGTACGCGCATTTCAGCATCCGCCGGCTCCGTCCCAAGACGCAGGTCGCGATCCACCTCGGCCTGCTCCTGCTGGCGCTCTGCCTGCTGCCGATCACCCCGGCCGAAGCCTGGAAGCCCACCGGCGAGGAAGCGCCGACGGCCCACATCCTCGGCCTCCTGCTCCGCTGCCTCGGCCTGCCCTACCTGATGCTGTCCGCGACGGGACCGCTCCTGCAGGCCTGGTTCAGCCGATCGTACCCCGGCGTCTCGCCCTACCGCCTCTACGCGCTCTCGAACGTCGGATCGCTCCTGGCGCTGCTGGGCTACCCTTTCCTGGTCGAACCGAACCTCACCCGCCAACAGCAGGCGACCGCATGGTCGTGGGGATTGGTCGGATTCGTGCTGCTCGCGGTCTGGTGCGGCTCGCGGGTCTGGCGCACCGCGGAGACCGAAGCCGCCCCGGTCGCGGCGTCCGCCGGGGATGCGCCGCCAGCCGCGCCGGCGGGCCGACGGTGGTTCTGGTTCCTGCTCCCGGCCTGCGCGGTGGTGCTGCTGCTGGCGACGACGAACACGCTCTGCCAGGACATCGCAGTGATCCCGTTCCTCTGGATCCTGCCGCTGAGCCTCTACCTGCTAAGCTTCATCATCTGCTTCGACAGCCCGCGCTGGTACCGGCGGCGCTTCTGGCTGCCGCTGCTCGCCATAGCGCTGACCCTGAGCGTGGGCGCGCTGCTGGGCCATCACCAGGCGGCCTTGCTGGGCTTCTGGGCGCCGATCCCGTGGCTGGGGAGCCTCGGGGCCGACCTCACGATGTACCAGGAGCTGGGCATCCACCTGCTGACGCTCTTCGTCTGCTGCATGGCCTGCCACGGCGAGGTCTACCGCCTGCGGCCGGAGGCCGAGGGCCTGACGGGCTTCTACCTGTCGCTGTCCGCCGGCGGGGCCTGCGGCGGCCTCTTCGTCGCGGTGGGCGCGCCCTTGCTGCTCGATCACCACGGCGAATTCCAGGCGGCCTTGCTGCTCACGGCGGTGCTGGTGCTCGGGGTGCTCGCGATCGACACCGGCAGCGCCCTCCACCACGGCCGTCGGCCGTGGGCCTGGGCGGTCCTGGCGCTGGGGACGGCGGCGATGGCCGCCGCGCTGGGCTTCGACCTGCACCAGACGACCAAGGGGGCCTACGCGCTCTCGCGCAATTTCTACGGGGTGCTGAAGGTGACGGAACACCACATGGGCGAGCCGTCCGAGCACCGGCTGGTGCTGCAGCACGGCGGGACCACCCACGGCCTGCAATACACCGACCCGAACCTGCGCCACCTGCCCGGCACCTACTACACGGCGACCAGCGGGGTCGGCCGGCTCTTCCAGGCGGACCGCCCGGCGGGCGGACGGAAGGTCGCGGTGGTGGGCCTCGGCACGGGGAGCCTATCGGCCTGGGGCCGCGCGGGCGACACCTTCCGGTTCTACGAGATCAACGACGATATCGTGAAGCTGGCCCGCGGGACGTTCACGTTCCTGCGCGACACGAAGGCGAAAGTGGAGCTCGCGATGGGCGACGCGCGCCTGAGCCTCGAGCGCGAACCGAGCCAAGGCTTCGACATCATCGTGCTGGACGCTTTCAGCAGCGACGCGATCCCGGTGCACCTGCTCACGGACGAGGCGATCTCGACCTACCTGCGCCACCTGGCGCCGGGCGGCACGCTGGCCGTGCACATCTCCAATCGTTCGCTCAATCTTGAGCCGGTGGTGATGCTGCTCGCGGAGCGCCATCGCCTGCAGGCGGCCATCGTCCACGACAGCGACGAGACGGCGGATGGCGGCAACCTCGAGACGCTGGGCATCTACGCGTCCGACTGGGTGCTGCTGGCCCGCGACCGGAAGGTGCTCGACCGACCGGTCATCGAGTCGGCCGGCTCCCACGCCCAACCGATCCCGCCGCGCGTCCGGCTCTGGACCGACGAACAGAGCGACCTCCTGAGCATCTTGCTGACCGAGCCGGGCACGTTCCTGCACTGGCTGAAGAACCTTTGACCCCATGCGCCCGTCCTTCACCACCCTGCTCCTAGCGCTCTGGTCGGCCGCCGGCTTCGCCGCGGTCACCGACGGTCCGTTCGCGGCCTGGACCCGCCACGGCTCCCTGCCGATCCTGACCGACGCCACCGGGGTCGACCTGCCGGCGACCGAGACGGTCGAAGGCTTCCCCCTGCTGGTGCGCCTGCAGGGCGACTGGTTTCCGTTCGCCGAGGCCAAGCCGCGGGGCGAGGACCTGCGCTTCACCGACGGCCAGGGGCAGGCCCTGCCCCACCAGATCGAGGCGTGGGACGCCACGGCGGGTACGGCGGCGGTCTGGGTCCGGATCCCGCGCCTGACGGGCCAGCAGCGCCAGCCGTTGCACCTGCACTGGGGCAAGGCCGACGCCCCGGACGCATCCGATGGCGCAGCGGTCTTCAACGAGGGTAACCATTACCTGACGGTCTGGCACCTCGACGACCCGACGGCCGATGCGACGGGCCGACTCAAGGGCAAGGATACGGGGACGAAGCCGGCGCCCGGCGTGATCGGCGCGGGCCGGGCGTTCCCGGGCAAGGCGGGCATCTTCGGGGGCGATAAGATCGCCGGTTTCCCGACGGGCGCCCAGCCGCACTCGACCGAGGTCTGGTTCCGCGCGGCGCAGCCGAACGCCAGCGTCGTGGGCTGGGGCAACGAACAGCGCCAAGGCAAGGTGGTCCTGCAGTACCGCAGCCCGTCGCACGTGCGCACGGACTGCTACTTCTCCGCCGGCAACGTCCAGAGCCGCCCGTTCCCCGCGGGCCGGTGGGTGCATGTGATGCACGTGTACACGGGCGACGGCGCCAAGGTCTACGTGGACGGCGAGCCCGCCGAGGTGCCGGCCGGACGCGCCGGCCCGATGAACATCACCGCCCCCGCCCGGCTCTGGATCGGCGGCTGGTACAACAATTATGAGTATGTCGGCGAGGTCGACGAGGTCCGCGTGTCGAAGGTCGCCCGCTCCGCGGCCTGGGCCAAGCTCAGCTACGCGAACCAGCGTCCGCAGCAGACGCTGCACGGCATCCTCTCGCCCGCCGGCGCGGGCGCGCCGAGCCTGACGCCCGCGGTGGCCGACGTCGCCGAGGGCGGCCGCCAGACGCTGACGTTGAGCGCGCCGGGCGCCCGTCAGGTGACCTGGTGGCTGGTCCGCGAGGCGCGCGAGGAGTTGCTGGCGACGAATACCTTGCGCTTCGGCTTCGCAGCCGGCCGCACCCAGGGCGACGCCGCCCCGGTGAAGGTGGTGGCCCGCGTGGTCACCGCCGAACGCACGGTCGAGGTCGCGTCGACATTGACGGTGCGCGAGGCGATCCCCGAGCCGAAGGTGAGCCTGCAGGCCCCGGCCCGCTGGGACGGCGTGAGCCCCCTCGAGGTGACCGTGGTCACGCAGAACGCCGCGGAGTTGACCCAGCCGCTGAACGTGCGCTGGCAGGCGGACACCTTCGCGGTCACGCAGGAGGCCCGCGGCGCGGCGCTGCGCCTGCTGCGCGCCCAGCGCGACGGCGAACTGGTCGTGCGGGCCGCGGTCGACAACGGCGGCGCCCCGACGGTGGCCGAGGCCAAACTCCAGGTGACGCGTCCGGCCGAGATAGCGCGGGTGGAAAGGGCGACGGAGCCCGAGGAGCGGCCGATGGACCATCAATTCTATGGCCGCGGGGCCGATGGCCTGGGCTGGCTGCGCTGCGCCGGCAAGGTCGACCGCCCCGGCGCGAAGGTGACCCTGACGGTGACGGCCGACGGCCAACCCTACCGACAGGAAACCGCCACGGGCGATGCCTACGCCTTCAAGGTCGGCCTGCGCCCGGGCTTCGTGCATTACCGCGCGACGGTGACGTCGGACCTGGCGGGCCAGCAGGTGACCCTGCACACGGCGGAGGACCTCGTGGCGGGCCGCGCCTTCATCGTCGAAGGACAGTCCAACGCGGTCGCGACGGATTGGGGCAAGGGCGAAGGGACCTACCGGAGCGAATGGATCCGGACGTTCGGCAGCCCGTCGGCGGGCGGCAAGGAGCCGCCCACGTGGGGCGTGGCGACGCACCGCGCGCCAGGCGGCAAGCACCAGGTCGGCTATTGGGCGATGGAGCTCGGCCAGCGGATCGTCGAACAGGACAAGGTGCCGGTCTGCTTCATCAATGGGGCGGTGGGCGGTACGCGCATCGACCAACACCAGCGCAACGAGGCCGACCCGACCGATGCCTCGACGATCTACGGCCGGCTGCTGGCCCGCGTGCGCGGCGCCCGCCTGACGCATGAGGTCGACGCGATCTTCTGGCACCAGGGCGAGAACGACCAGGGGGCCGACGGACCCGGGGGCTTCGGGTACGAACGTTACCGCGAGTATTTCCACCGGATGGCGGGATCCTGGAGCCTCGACTACCCGAACGTGCGCCACCACTACCTGTTCCAGATCTGGCCGAAGTCGTGCGCGATGGGCGTCGATGGGTCCGACAACCGCCTGCGCGAGGTGCAGCGGCGCCTGCCCGAGGATTTCGCCGCGATGACGATCCAGTCGACCTTGGGCATCGAGCCGCCCGGGGGCTGCCACTACCCGCCCGAAGGCTACGCCGAGATGGCCAAGCAGCTCTACCCGGTCGTGGCGCGCACGGAGTTCGGGACGAAGTTCCCGGCACCGGTGACGGCCCCGAACCTGCGGACGGCGAAGCTCGACGCGGCGGGGACGGCGGTGACTTTGACGTTCGACCAGCCGATGCGGTGGGACGACTCCCTGTGCGGACAGTTCTGGGTCGATGGCGTCGGCGGCGAGGTGACGGGCGGCCAGGCGGACGGAGCGACGGTGACCTTGCGGCTAAAGTCCCCCCGGCCGTCGGGCATCGGCGTGATTACCTACCTGGACAGCAAGGCGTGGAGCCAGAAAACCCTGCTCCGCGGCGTCAATGGCCTTGCGGCCCTGACCTTCTGCGAGGTACCTCTGACGCGCTGAACCCCACCATGCGCCCCTTGCTCTGCCTGCTCCTCGCCCTCGCCGCGGTCGCCCGCGCCAACTACGCCGAGGAGGCCTACGCCGCCACGTTCAAGCTGCACAACATCGCCCTGAACGGGACGTGCTCGCTCTTCCGCCGACCGGGCGACGAGGCGATCTACCTCGTGACGACCCAGCACCAGATGGAGGGCGCCAGGGGCGACACTTGCCTGGTCGTGCTGCGCGAACCGCAGGCCGACGGTTCCTACAAGCGCAACGACTTCCCGATCACGATCCGCCGGGACGGCAAGCCGACCTGGGTGCGCCACCCGAAGCTCGACCTCGCGGTGCTGAAGCTGACGACCCCGCCGAAGGGCACGTACGCGACCTTGCCGACGAGCGAGATCGCCGACGAGGCCCGCCTCGCCGCCGCAAAGCCGGCCATCGGCTCGCCGTTCCTGCTGCTGTCCTTCCCGCACGGCATCGAATCGGTCCGCGCGGGCTTCCCGGTCGCGCGGCTGGCGATCTTCGCCGCCCCTCCCCTGCTTTCGTCGACCGCCTACCCGACCTTCTTCGCGGACGTGCATGCGAGCCCCGGCGACAGCGGCGGCCCGGGCTTCATCGAGGGCGCGAACGGCCGCCCCCTCATCGTGGGGATGTGCTTCGAACGCGAAAACCACGACGAGAAGGTCAAGACGGAGCTGACCAGCGGCATCATCAAGCACCCGCTCTACCTGGCCAATTTCATCCACGGGAAGTACCTGCTGGAGACGATCGAAGCCGCGGCCAAGTAGGCGTCCGCAAGGGTTTCCGGCTCGCCAACCCGGGGGCCGACGCTGGAATGGCCGCATGCGTACCCCGTTGCTCTGCTTGCTCGCGCTGGCCGGCCTGGCCACCGCCGTGCCCGCCGCCGATCGTAAGCCCAACTTCGTCTACGTCTTCACCGACGACCAGCGCTGGGACGCCCTCGGGGTCGTGCAACGCGAGCAGGGGGAGAAGGGGCGCTTTCCCTGGCTGCGCACGCCGAACCTCGACCGACTCGCGGCCGAAGGCATCCGCTTCCGCAACGCCTTCGTCGTGAACGCGCTCTGCGCCCCGTCGCGGGCCTCGCTCGTCACCGGCCAGTACGGGCACGTCAACGGGGTCACCAACAACCACACGCCCCACCCCGCCGGCAACCTCTCCGTGGCGACCCTGCTGCGTCCCGCCGGCTACGTCTCGGGCTACTTCGGCAAGTGGCACCACGGCAACCAGTCGGGCAAGCGGCCGGGCTTCGACACCTCCGCGAGCTTCGTCGGCCAGGGCAAGTATTTCGACTGCCCGATCGAGGTCGACGGGGTCGCCACGGCGAGCCAGGGCTTCGTGGACGACGTGACCACGGACTACGCGGCGAAGTTCATCCAGGCGAACAAGGACAAGCCCTTCCTGATGATCCTCGGGCTGAAGACCTGCCACGGCCCCTTCACGCCCCCGCCGCGCCACGAGAAGGCCTATGAGGGCGCGCTCGCCCGCCGCACCCCGAACTACGGCCTCCCGCCGATCTACGCCAAGGCCGGCAATGGCAAGGGGAAGGCCGCCGCCGAGGGCGCCGAAGTGCCCACGAACCTCGGCATGTTCCGCGGACTGAACGCGGTCGACGACAATGTCGGCAAGCTCCTCCGGCTGCTGGATGAACTCAAGCTGGCCGAGGACACGGTCTTCGTCTTCTCGAGCGACAACGGTTACTACCTGGGCGAGCACAACCTCGGCGACAAGCGCTCGGCCTACGAGGAGGCGCTGCGCATCCCGATGCTGGTGCGCTACCCCCGGCTCGCCGCGGCGGGGCGCACGGACGACCGGCTCGTGCTCAACGTGGACCCGGCGCCGACCTTCCTCGAGCTGGCCGGCCAACCGGTCCCCGCCGCGATGCACGGCCGCAGCTGGCAACCGCTGCTGGCCGGCAAGGCGGACGCCCCTTGGCGGGAGGCCTTCTTCTATTGTTACTTCTACGAACGCGGCTTCGGCACGCCCACCACCACCGCGGTCCGGACCGCCGACGCCAAGCTGATCAAATACCCCGGCCATGCGGAGTGGACGGAAGTGTTCGACCTGAAGGCCGACCCCTACGAGACGCGCAACCTCGCCGCCGATCCGGCCGCGGCCGACCTGCGCAAGAAACTCGAGGCCGAATACGAGCGCCAGGCCGCCGCGATCGCCTTCAAGGTGCCCGACTTCGCCGACCGGACGCCCGCCCCCGGCGAGGAAAGCCCGAAGAAGAAGGCCGGCAAGAAAGGCGATAAATAAGCCCACGACCATTCCATGAAAACCCTGCTCGCCCTCCTCCTCTCCTGCCTGCTGCCGTTCGCGGCTTCCGGCGCCGACGACGCCAAGCTCGCCGCCGTCACCGCGGCCGACGACGCCCGCGTCGCGGCGATGCTCACGCCCAACCAGGCCACCCTCGACAAGGTGCTCTCCGACGACCTGCGCTACGCCCACTCCAACGGCAAGGTCGACACCAAGGCCTCGCTGACGGCCTCCCTGCTGGGCGGCGAAGCCAAGTACCTGAGCTATAAGTACACCGAGCGGGCCTTCCGATTCCCCGCCCCCGACGTGGCCGTGATGGCCGGCCGACTCGAAGTCCAGGCCAAGGTCGACGGCGTCAGCATGACCACCGGCATCAGCTACCTCGCCGTTTGGCGCCTCGAGAAGGACGGCTGGAAATTCTTCGCCTGGCAGTCCTGCAAAATCCCGCCCGC
>JBEBDN010000011.1:0-32699 GCA_041156945.1 Verrucomicrobiota bacterium
CGGGTGGACTCGCGCTCGTGGTTGACCTGGCGGACGAGTCCGCAGCCGACGAAGGTCTCGAGGCAGTTGTAGACGGTGGCCAGGGACAGGCCGGGCATGACCTCGCGGGCACGCTGGAAGACCTCGTCGACCGTCGGGTGGTCGCGCTGGGCGAGGAGGACGGTGAAGACGGCTTCGCGCTGGGGGGTAACCTTCTGGCCGCTCTTACCGAGGGCTTCTTGCAGGTGCTCCCGATCGTGTTCAGTGAGATTTTGAATCATTCTAACCGCCTAATCAGTTAGAATGAGTCTAATCCGCAAGAAGAAAGGGGTTAAACTTAGGGATAGGGGTAGGGGTGGGGGTAGGGGGAGGCAAAAACGAGGGTGTGGATTCCTACCCCTACCCCTGTCCCTACCCCTTAAGTCTCAATTAAACCCCTGCGTCTCTTCGCCCCCGGCCTGTTCATCCAGCTTCCGCTGGGCATCGAGGCGGGCGAGTTCGTCGGCCACGGCCTTGATACGCTGATCCTGGGAGAGACATTCCAGCAAGGCGCGGCGGGTGTCGGGGTCGGCCACGAGGTGTCCGGCGGCGGCATCGGCCAGGGCGCCCGGCTGATTGGCCAGGTTGCGCAGGCGCTGCATCAAAGGTGCGGCTTCTTCGCCGAGCTCGCCGACGATGTTCTCGGCGAAGGCCAAGACGCGGGCGATGTCGCGCGTGCAGCCGGCAAGGTCGGTCGAGGCTTCGTCGACGACCGGCGCGATCTCGAGCTGCGGGTAGGGCGTCTTGCGCTTCACCTTGATCACACGGGCGCGGCGCAGGCCTTCGAGGACGATGTGCGAGGTGCCGTCCTCAAGTTCGACGTGGCCGACGATGCGGCCTACGCACGTGAACGGGCAGGGCGGTTCGTCGTTGTCCGGCGAGAGGCTGTCCTGGTCCAGCTGCGAGATCGCGAACATGCGGCTGCCGGCGAGGGTCTCCTTCAGCATCTTGCGGTAGCGCGGTTCGAAGATGCGCAGCGGGAGCAGCTGCTGCGGCAGGAACACGCAGTTGCCCAAGGTCATGACGGGGACGACGACGGTGGGAACCATGGGAAGAAGGGTGGAGGGAATCAGGGGAAAGGCAAATGGGGTGAGAAGGGGTAGGGGTAGGGGTGGGGGTAGGGAGTGATGTCCGACTTGGTTTGTCCGGATTGAGAAAATGTCGTGGGTAGGCGTAGCTGCTGACTACGGTTGGCGTTGCGATAACAACTCAACAGACCTTGCCAGGGTTCTCGTTTGGCTACATTCAATTCTCATGACCTCACCCCAGGTTTCACAGGTTAATGATAAGCCGGATTACACTAAGGTCCGCGGGTGGCTCCTGGCCTTCGGCATCTATGCTGGTTTCACGTTTTTACTCGCCGTCACTCAGCTTCTTTTCGCTCCCGACGCACAGCGTGAGTTATACCAGCGCCTTCCTGCTACGGCGGCCAAGGTTGTCGTAGGCAGCGCATACGTTGGATACTTCATGTCTTTGGTCTATCTCGCCCAATGCGTCTGCATTTTGCTTCGTCTTCGGGTCGGGCGTACGCTCTCGCTGGTGGCTTCCGGCTGGAAGATCATTCACTGCCTTGTTTTGTTGCCTTTCATGGGTGCGCTTATCGATGCGACCAAGGAGGCATCCGTGCCTCCTGGCGTCGATCCGGCTGGCTACGTTAAGAGCGTGTCCGCTGTCATCACGTTCTCTGCTTATTTCGGCACCTTCCTGAGTCTGGCTTTCGCGGTCGCCTCTTTCCTCTACTTCTTGCGGTCTGAGCGCGTGAAGCAGACGTTGGTCAACTGATCCTACTCCCGTGAGTCTGCCGCTCGGCTCAGCTTAGGTGACTGAGTCGAGGACCTCTCGGTGATAATTTCTGTCATCGACTCAGTCCTCTGTCATCGACGCAGCCATCTTTGTCTCTCTTGCTTATTCCAGCCGCCAACCGCCAACCGCCAACCGCAAGCCGCTATCACCTATCTTCCGCCGTAGTCACTGCCACTGATCCAAGAAGAGCTTCTTCGGGTCAGGGCTGTCGGACTCCGCGAAGTAGACCGCCATGCGCAGGGAGGGCAGGAAGTGCGCGGGTAGCTTGGCCTTGTTGCGGGCCGCGATCTCGGTGAGCAGGGATTCGGGCGAACGGCCGGCCAGCTGGTCGACGCGGTAGTAGCCGGCGTCGAGCAGCTCGCGGGCGACGTCGACCGGGAAGCGCGCGATGCGCATGAACGGACTGCACACGGCCTCCCGACGTCGTTCGGCCGCGCGCTGTCGTTCCGCTTCGTCCACGGTCAGAGTCGGGCGAGGATCGCCGCGCCCATGGCCTTGGTGCCCACGGCCTTGCCGCCGCCGGCGATGTCCGCGGTGCGGATGCCTTCGGCGATGGTCTTCTCGACCGCGAGCTCGATGGCCTTCGCTTCGGCTTCGAGGCCGAAGGAGTGGCGGAGCATAAGGGCGGCGGAGAGGATCTGGGCGCACGGGTTGGCCTTGTCCTGGCCGGCGATGTCCGGGGCGGTGCCGCCGGAGGGCTCGTAGAGGCCGTAGCCGTAACCATGGCGGTTGCGGTTCGCGCCGAGGGAGGCGGAGGCCATCATGCCGAGGGAGCCGCAGATCACGGCCATCTCGTCGGACAGGATGTCGCCGAACATGTTTTCGGTGAGGAGGACGTCGAACTGCGCCGGCTTGAGGACGAGCTGCATCGCGGCGTTGTCGATGTACATCACCGTGAGCGCGATGTCCGGCGCGGTGGCCTTGATCCGTTCGGCGACGACCTTGCGCCAAAGGACGGACGTCTGGAGGACGTTGGCCTTGTCGACGAGGGTGATGTGCTTGCGGCGGGCGCGGGCGGTCGCGATGGCGACGTCGGTGATGCGTTCGATCTCCGACTTGCGGTAGACCATGGTGTCGATGGCCTCGATGTCGCCGCCGGCCAATTCCGTGGTGGACTTGGGGCCGAAATAGAGGCCGCCGGTCAGCTCGCGGATGCAGACCATGTCGACGCCGTTCGGGATGCGGTCGGGCCGGATCGGGGAGGTGTCGATGAGGTTCTTCAGCAGCAGGCCGGGCCGGACGTTGGCGTAGAGGGTGAAGTGCTTGCGCAGGGGCAGCAGCGAGGCGCGCTCGGGCTGCTCGGCCGGGGGCAGCTTCTCCCACTTCGGGCCGCCGACGGAGCCGAAGAGGATGGCGTCCGCGGCGCGGCAGGCCTCGAGGGTCGAGTCCGGCAGGGCCTTGCCGTGGTTGTCGATCCCGGCGCCGCCCACGTCGTGGGTGGAGTGCTCGAGGGTGTGGCCCGATTTCTTCAGGACGGCCTCGAGGACGGGCAGGGCGGCGGCCATGACTTCGGGGCCGATGTAGTCGCCAGGCAGGACGGCAATCTTCAGGTGCATAGGAGAAAGGGTGGGGAGTAAAGGGGAACGGCGGCGCGGAGGGCAAGGAGAAGCGGGGCTCAGGGGGGCCGAAAATCGTCCGCCCGGGGTTGCCAACGCGGCCGGCGGGACCCTAGTCTCCGCCCCCCTCGTCTCCCGCCATGTCCACCCAACCTCTCGTCATCGGTAAATTCTCCCTCGGCATGGGCGACCGCTTCGCCCACGAAGCCGAAGCCCAGCTCGCCGCCTGCCTGGCGGCCCGGAAGCTCGGCGTCGAGATCGTGCCGGTCTGGAACAAGTCCAACCGCGAGCACAACATCATCGGCTCGGAGCCGACCAGCACGCGCGCCGCGGCCGACGCCGCCGTGAAGGCCCTCGGTTGGACCGCCCCCTACTTCCTCGACGCCGACCACATCGGCCTGAAGACCGTCGACCGTTTCGTCGGCGTCTCCGACTTCTTCACCATCGACGTGGCCGACTTCATCGCCCAGCCGGCCGACCCCGCCGCGGTCAAGGCCTTCGTCGATCGCCACCCCGAGCTCGTCGGCACCATCACCCTCGCCGGCATCGATCGCCCGTTCACGACCACCCGCGCCGACGTCGAACGCACCGCCGCCAAGTTCCTCCTGGCCGTCCAGGAAGCCGGCAAGGTCTACCGCCACATCGTCGGCGTGAAGGGCGTCGGCCGTTTCGTCCCCGAGATCTCGATGGACGAGACCGACAGCCCCCAGACCCCGCCCGAGCTCCTCGTCATCCTCGCGGCCATCGCCGACGAAGGCGTGCCGATCCAGACCATCGCCCCGAAGTTCACCGGCCGCTTCAACAAGGGCGTCGACTATGTCGGCGACCTCGCCCAGTTCGAGCGCGAGTTCAACGACGACCTCTGCGTCATCGCCCATGCGGTGAAGCGTTACGGCCTTCCGGCCAACCTGAAGCTCTCCGTGCACAGCGGCAGCGACAAGTTCTCCATCTACCCGGCCATCCGCCGCGCCCTCGCCAAGCACGGCGCCGGCGTCCACGTGAAGACCGCGGGCACCACCTGGCTCGAGGAAGTCATCGGCCTCGCCGAAGCCGGCGGCGCCGGTCTCGCCCTCGCCAAGGAGATCTACGCCGAAGCCCTGGCGCACATGGACGAGCTCTGCCAGCCCTACGCGACGGTCATCGACATCGACCGTTCCAAGCTCCCCGCCGCCGCCGTCGTCAACGGTTGGACCAGCGAGCAGTTCGTCGGCGCCCTGCGCCACGACCAGAAGAACCCGCTCTACAACGCCAACATCCGCCAGCTCATCCACGTCGGCTTCAAGGTCGCCGCGAAGATGGGGCCGCGCTACCTCGAGCAGCTCAAGGCCTGCCGCGAGTCCTGCGCCCGGAACGTCACCGGCAACCTCCTCGAGCGCCACATCCGCCCGCTCTTCCTCTGAGCGGTGGTTTCGGCTTGGTAAGGCCGGCGTGGGGGTTAGTTTGCCCACGATGCCCTGCCCCCGGCTCAGTCCCTGCGCTTACGCGGCCCTCGGCCTCCTCGCGTTGGCCTGGCCCACGAACTCGCCGGCGGCGGTGGACTTCGTTCGCGAAGTCCGCCCCATCCTCGAGGCGAAGTGCCAGCGATGCCACGGGCCCGAGAAGCAGAAGGGCGGCTACCGCCTGGACGCGAGCCAGGTCGCCCTGCACGGAGGCGAGTCGCACGCGCCCAACATCGTCCCGGGTCAGCCTGACCGTAGCCCGCTGCTCCGTTTCATCTCGGGGGCCGAGCCCGCGATGCGGATGCCGCCAAAGGGCGACCTCCTGACGTCCGGCGAACAGGCGACCCTGCGCGCTTGGATCGCCGAGGGCGCGGTCTGGCCGGCCGGCGCCGACGTGGCGGTGGCGGATCCCCGCGATTGGTGGGCCTGGCGTCCGCTGCGCCAGCCCGCGGCCCCGGCGGAGGGCGCCGCCGCGATCGACCATTTCGTGCGCGCCAAGTTGGCGGCGCAGGGGCTCGCGCCTTCGCCTCCGGCGTCGGCGGACACCCTGATCCGCCGGGTCGCCCTCGACCTCACGGGCTTGCCGCCGACCCCGGAGGAGACGGCGGCGTTCGCGGCCGACCGTTCGCCGCAGGCCTACGAGCGGCTGGTCGACCGCCTCCTCGCTTCCCCGCGCTACGGCGAGCGTTGGGCGCGGCACTGGCTCGACGTGGTCCACTACGGGGACACGCATGGTTACGATAAGGACAAGCCGCGCGAACATGCCTGGGCCTACCGCGATTACGTGATCCGCGCCCTCAACGCCGACAAGCCCTACGCCCGCTTCGTCCAGGAGCAGGTGGCGGGGGACGCCCTTTTCCCCGGCACCCGCGACGGGATCGAAGCCCTCGGTTTCCTCGCCGCCGGGCCCTGGGACTACATCGGCCATGCCGAGGTGCCCGAGACCAAGGTGGACGGCAAGCTGGCCCGCCACCTGGACCGCGACGACATGGTGGCCAACACGCTGGGGACGTTCGCCAGCCTGACCGTGCATTGCGCGCAATGTCATGCGCACAAGTTCGATCCCGTCAGCCAGGAGGATTATTACAGCCTGCAGGCGGTCTTCGCCGCCCTCGACCGTACGGACCGTCCTTACTACCCGGACGACGCGACCAACGCCAAGGCCGAGGAACTGCGTCGGCGCCGCGCGGAGCTCGAAGCCCGCCTGCGCGCGCTGGAGGCGCCGGCGGTCGCCGCGGCCGGTCCCGCCTACGCGGCGCTGACGCGCAAGCTCGACGGCATCTCGAAGGCGGCCGCGGCCAAGGCGGGCAACCCGACCCCGGATTTCGGCTACCATGCGCAGGTCGCCGCCCGCCAGGAAACGGTCAAGTGGGTGCAGGTCGACCTCGGGCGGCGCACCGAACTGGCCGAGGTCGTGCTCGCCCCCTGCTACGACGATTTCAACGGCATCGGCGCCGGGTTCGGCTTCCCCGTCCGCTTCAAGGTCGAGGTGAGCGACGACCCTGAGTTCCGCCAGGGGGTCCAGCTGCTGTGGCGCGGGCACGACCAGACGTTCATGACGGATTTCCCGAATCCCGGGCTGACCCCTTATGTGGCGAAGGTCGACCCGGAGGATGGCATCGCGGGGCGCTATGTGCGCGTGACCGCCGTGAAGCTGGCGCCACGGAAGGGCGATTTCATCCTGGCGCTGGCCGAACTCGAGGTCCGCGCCGCGGACGGACGCAACGTCGCGCAGGGCCGTCCGGTGCAGGCGGCGGATTCGATCGAGGCACCCCCGCGTTGGCGGAAGGTCAACCTGACCGACGGCTTGGCTCCGGTGCGGCCGTCCGCCGACGAGGCGGCCAAGCTGCGCGCCGAGCGCGACGCCCTGCTGCGGGCGGCCCTCCCCCCCGCCGCCGCGGCCGAGCTGGCGGCGGCGCGTGTGGAGGCGGCGCAGGTCGCGGCCGAGATCGCGCGGCTTCCGAAGCCCTCGCTGGTCTACGCGGGCGGCATCCACCATGGCAACGGTACCTTCACCGGCACGGGCGCGCAGGGCGGGCGGCCGCGCCCGATCTTCCTGCTCGCCCGCGGGCAGGTCACCCAGCCCACGCGGGAAGTCGGTCCCGGCGCGGTCGCGGCCTTCGACTTCGCCCCGGCCCGCTTTGCGCTGCCCCCGGACGCGGGCGAAGGCGCGCGGCGGGCGGCCTTGGCGGGCTGGTTGACGCATCGGGACAATCCGCTGGTCTGGCGGAGCCTCGTGAACCGCGTCTGGCAATACCACTTCGGCCGGGGCATCGTCGAGACGGCCAACGACTTCGGCCGCAACGGCGCGGCGCCGACCCATCCCGAGCTGCTCGATTGGTTGGCGCGCGATTTCCGCGACCATGGCGGGTCCCTCAAGCGCCTGCACCGCCAGATCCTGCTGAGCGAGACCTACCGGCAGTCGTCGGCTGACGTGCCCGCGGCGACCCGCGTCGACGCCGAGAACAGCCTGCTCTGGCGGCAACAGCGCCGGAAGCTCGAGGCCGAGGTGCTCCGCGACGCGGTGCTGCAGGCGAGCGGCAAGCTCGACCTCGCGATGGGCGGGCCGGGCTGGCGCGACTTCGTGGTGGAGCGCCCCGAGCATTCGCCGCACTACCGCTACGACCTGGCCGACCCGGCCGACCCGCGGACTTTCCGCCGCTCGGTCTACCGCTTCGTCGTCCGTTCCCAGACGCAGCCGTGGATGACCTCGCTCGATTGCGCCGACCCGTCGATGCGGGTCGACAAGCGCAACGAGAGCCTCTCGCCGCTGCAGGCCCTGGCCTTGCTCAACAACGACTTCATGTTGACGCAGGCGGGTTTCCTCGCCGAACGGGTGGCCCGCGAACGCGGCGACCTGGCCGCCCAGGTGGTCCGCGCGCACGAACTCGCGCTGGGTCGGACGCCGACCGCGCCCACGCGCGATCGGCTACTGGCCTTCGCCCGGGTCCAGGGCCTCCCCGCCACCTGCCGGGTCCTCTTCAACCTCAATGAATTCGCCTTCGCGGATTGAGCGCATGGGACACGACTCGCCTTACCACCGACTGCCGCCGCCCGCGCCCCTCGATCGGCGGGAGTTCCTTTGGCGCTCCGGCGGCGGGTTGGGTGGGCTCGCCTTGGCCTCCCTGCTCGGAGCCGATCGGGCTTTGGCGTCCCCGGGCCGGCTCAGCGGTTGCCTGCATCATCCGCCCAAGGCGAAGCGGGTCGTGCAGTTCTTCATGGCCGGCGCCGCCAGCCACCTGGACCTCTTCGACTTCAAGCCCGAGCTGATCAAGCGCCATGGGCAGCCGAGCGATTTCGGGGAGAAGGTCGAGGCCTTCCAGAACGGCTTGGGCCCGTGGATGCGTCCGTTCTGGGATTTCCGCCCCTACGGGAAATCCGGCAAGATGCTGAGCGAGGTCGCGGCGCCCCTCGGCGACGTCGTCGACGACCTCGCCTTCGTGCACAACATGGTCGGCAAGTCCGGCGTCCACAGCGCCGCGACGTTGCTGCAGTCGACCGGGTTCCAGCTACCCGGTTTCCCGGGCGCCGGGTGCTGGGTCAGCTACGCGCTCGGCTCCGAGAACGACAACCTGCCGGCGTTCGTGGTGCTCCCGGACCACCGCGGCTACGCCTCGAACGGCGTCAAGAATTGGGATGCGGCCTTCCTGCCCGCCCAGCACAGCGGCACGATCATCCGACCTGGCGAGTCCAATCCGGTGGCCGACCTCTTCCCCGGCAAGGGAGCGGGGGCTCTCCGCCCGGGGGGCGAGCCGGCGACGCAGGCCCTGTTGGCAGACCTGAACCGCGACCACGCCGCCGCGCGCCCCGGCGACCCCCGCCTCGAGGCGCGCATCCGCAGTTATGAGCTCGCCGCGCGCATGCAGCTCGCCGCCCCCGCGGCGCTCGACCTCAAGGCGGAGCCGGCCCATGTGCTGAAACTCTACGGACTGGAGCAGGGGCCCCAGGCTTGGTCGAAGCAGATCAACGAGGCCGAGGAGACGTTCGTGTTCGGTCAGCGCTGCCTCGCCGCCCGCCGTCTGCTCGAGCGCGGCGTCCGTTTCGTGCAGGTCTGGAGCGGCAACGACAACGGCTTCCCGCGGCGCAACTGGGATTCGCACGAGGACGTCCGGCGCGACCACGGGCCGCTGGCGCTCGGCATGTCGCGCGGCATCGCCGCCTTCATCAAGGACCTCAAGCAGCGGGGCCTGTTCGACGACACGATCATCCTCTGGACGACGGAGTTCGGCCGCATGCCTTCCTCCCAGGGCGGCAAGGGTCGGGACCACAACCCGTTCGTGTTCACGAACTGGTTGGCCGGCGGAGGCATCAAGGGGGGCGTGACCGCCGGGGAGAGCGACGCTTGGGGGTTCAAACCCCTCGACCGGGCGAACCCGACCCAGGTCTACGATATCCACGCGACGATGCTCCACCTGCTCGGGATCGACCACACCCGGCTCAGCCTGCGCAACAATGGGATCGACCGCCGGCTCACCGATGTGCACGGCCACGTCCTCAAGCCGCTCCTGGCCTGAGGCTCAGGCCTTGGCGCCGCTCAGCCAGCGTTGGTAGAGGGCGCCGGCGGTCAAGCAGAGGCCGAGGCCGGCGAACTGGTAGACCGGCAGGAAGAGGAAGGTCAACGCCTCCAGCGCGTCGGGCTTGAGCAGGCGGAAGGCGAGCTGCGCGTAATACCAGCAGCTCGCCAGCGCCAGAACTTCGAAGAGGAGGCAGGCGACGAGCATCGGCGTCTCGCGCCAGCGGGTCGCGGCCGCCCCGACGGCGACAAAGGGCGTCAACGGGATCAGCAGCACCGCGCCGAGGAAGATCAAGCCGCCGAGGTCGAGGTTGCTCGGCCCGCCGAGGCTTTGCGTCAGGTAAATGAGCGTCAGGACCAGGGCGGTGAGGCCGCCGATTCCGGCGCCGATGATCGCGAGTCGGCCCAAGGGGGTGGGTGCGGGCGCCGGCGGCAGGGGTGGTGGCGTGGATACGGGCACCTTCTCACCTTGACTGCGGCTTGGCCTGGTCGCCAACGAAATCGCCCCCGATCGCTGGTTTAAGGGGGTAGTTCTACCTTGTGGCAACTTTTCACCCTGCTCGGGTGTATCCTGTTCATACCATGCGTTGCCTGCTGCTCCTCCTCGCCGCCTCCCTCGTCGCCGCGGACCGCCCCAACATCCTGTTCATCGTCGCGGACGACCTGGGCTACGCCGACGTCGGGTTCCACGGCTGCAAGGATATCCCGACGCCCCACCTCGACGCCCTGGCGGCAGCCGGCGTGCGCTGCACGAACGGCTACGTCACCGGGCCGTACTGCTCCCCGACGCGGGCCGGTCTGCTGACCGGAAGGCATCAGGTCCGCTTCGGCCACGAGTTCAACCCCGGCGGGGCGAACGGGCTGCCCCTGACCGAGGCGATTCTGCCGGAACGCCTCGGCAAGGCTGGCTATGTCACCGGCATGGTCGGCAAGTGGCACCTCGGTTCCCAGCCGGCGCAGACCCCGCCGAGCCGCGGTTTCGCGGAGTTCTTCGGTTTCCTGGGCGGGGCGCACAGTTATTTCAACGCCGGTGGCATCCTGCGCGGCAACCAGCCGGTGAAGGAGATGGATTACGCCACCGATGCCTTCGGCCGCGAAGCCGAGGCCTTCGTCCGCAAGCACGCCGATCGTCCCTGGTTCCTCTACCTGACCTTCAACGCGGTGCACACGCCGATGGACGCCACCGACGCGCGCTTGGCGAAGTTCGCCGCCATCCCCGATAAGAAGCGGCGGACCTACGCGGCGATGCTTTCGGCGATGGACGACAACATCGGCCGGGTCCGCCAAGCCCTCAAGGAGAGCGGCCAGGAGGGCCGCACCCTCGTCTGCTTCATCAGCGACAACGGCGGGCCGGTCATGAACGGCACCACGACCAACGGCTCCGTCAACGAGCCCTTGCGTGGTTCCAAGCGCACGACGCTCGAGGGCGGCATCCGCGTGCCCTTCCTGGTCGCCTGGCCCGATCGGATCAGGCCGGCCGTCTACGACCAGCCCGTGGTCCAGCTCGACCTGTCCGCCACCGCCCTGGCCGCCGCGGGCGTGGTCCCGCTGCCGGAATGGAAACTGGAGGGCGTTGACCTCCTGCCGTTCTTCGCGGGGACGGCGAAGACGGCCCCCCATGAGGCGCTGTATTGGCGCTTCGGCGAACAGATGGCGATCCGTCAGGGCGACTGGAAGTTGGTGCGTTACGACGGCAACGCCGACACGAACACGGGCAAGCGCCAGCCGGTCAGCGCGGTCAAGCTCTACGACCTCGCCAAGGATATCCACGAGGATAAGGACCTCGCCGCCGAGCAGCCGGAGAAGGTGAAACAGCTGCAGGCGCGCTGGGACGAGTGGAACCGCGGCAATGTGAAGCCGCTCTGGGGCAGCGATCACTCCGACCACGACGGCCCGGAGCCGGGCGCCGCGAAAAAGAAGAAGGCCGCGAAGTAGTCGGGCGGCCTCGGCGGCTAACGGCTGGCCGGCTTGGCGCCGAGTTCAGGTCCGCGGTCCGCGGGCATCCCACGATGCCAGGCGAGCAGGGCCTTGGTCAGCCGGTCCACGACCGCGGGTTCGCGGGCCGAAAGATTCGTCGTCTCGCCCGGGTCGCGCTTGAGGTCGTAGAGCAGGGGTTTCGAGCCGTCGTACTCGCAGAGGAGTTTCCAGTCGCCCTCGCGGATCGCGAGGTCCGGCGCCGGTTCGGGCAACGCGGGCGGCCAGGTCTTGCGGTCCGGCGGACGGCTCCAGCAGAGCGGGCCGCGGTGGGCGCCCGCTTCGCCCAGCAAGGTGCGCGCAAGGTCCTGCCCATCCGGGGCGGCCCCGGTGGGGTCCTTGGCCCCGGCGAGCGCGGCGAGGGAAGGGGCCAGGTCCATCGCGGCGAAGACGGAGGTTTCGTCGCGCTGGCCGACCCGGCCCTTGGCCATCAAGCCCGGGGCCCAGACGATGAGGGGCGAGCGGATCCCGCCCTCGAAGAGCTGCGTCTTGTTGCCCCGGTAGGGGCCGGCCCGGCCGGCGCCCGGTTCCGGCCCGTTGTCGGAGCAGAGGAGCACGATCGTGTTGTCGCGCAGCGCGGGGTCGGAGCGGACGCGGTCGAGGATCCGGCCGAGCTGGCGATCCATCTCCGTGAGCACCGCCAGGTAGAGCGGGCGTTTGCCGGGCGTCCACTTTTCGAGCGGCGGGAAATAGGGGCTGTGCACGTCGTCGGGCCAGAGGTTGACGTAGAAAGGCTTCCGCTGCGCGGCGGCCGCGTCGATGAAACGCAAGGCCGCATCGGCGTAACGCGTGGTGATCTCCGCCCGGTCGACCCAAGCCACCGGGCCGCCGAGCCGTTCCGCGTCGGCCCAGATTCGCCTGAACGAGGGTGCGTCCGGCGTCCGGGTCAGCGGCAGGAGCTTCGGGCCCATGCCCTCGAAATTGGTCAGCGAGGCGTCGAAGCCGTAGCGGGCGATCGCGGGGGCGTCATGCACGTCGCGCTGTCCGCCGAGATGCCATTTGCCGAAGTGGCCGGTCGCATAGCCGGCGGCCTGCAAGGTGCGGCCCAAGGAAGGCGCGGCCGGGTCCAGCCATTGCGCCATCCCGCGGCGGTCGTTGTCGGCCCGGTGGCTCAGGTAGGAAGTGATCCGCCAACGGTGCGGGTACTGGCCGGTGAGCAGGGCGCAGCGCGATGGCGAGCAGATCGGCGAGTTCACGTAGAACTGGGCGAACGCCAGCCCTTCCGCCGCGAGGCGGTCGATGTTCGGCGTCCTGGTCTCGGTGTTGCCGAAGCAGGCGAAGTCGCCCCAGCCCAGGTCGTCGATGAGCACGAACAGGATGTTCGGACGGCGGGGTTCGTCCGCGCGGAGGCCCGCCGCCAGGAGCAGCGCGGCGACGAACAGGCCGAGCCGCCGGCTCATTTGGCGGCCGCGTTGCCCGGGGGCACCGCGTCCTTGAGCAGCTCGGCGAGGCGGGCGCGCATCGCCTTGACGCGTTCCGGCTGGGCGGCGGCGAGGTTCCTGGTCTCGCCCGGGTCCTCGGTCAGGTGGTAGAGCGCGACCGGCTCGTACTTGGCGGCGGCTTTGGCGTTCTTGCCCTTGGCCTTCGGCGCCTCCGCCTCGTCGGCTTCCGCGGCGCCGCCGTTCACCAGCAGCTTCCATTCCCCCATGCGCACGGCGGCCCGCGCCGGTCCTTGGGTCGAGACGCAGAGGATCGCGTCGTGCGGCGAGGCCGCCTTCGCCGTCAGCATCGGCCAGACGTCGCGCCCGTCGATCGGCAGCTTCTGCTCGAGCGACCCGCCGCCGAGTTTGACGAGCGTCGGATACCAATCGACCATGTGCATCGGCTCCCGGAGACGCTGGCCGGCGGGGATGCGGCCGGGCCAGCAGGCGAAGGCCGCGGAGCGGACGCCGCCCTCGAAGATCGACCCCTTGTGGTCGCGCAGCGGGGTGTTGTCGCCGGGCGGAGGCCCGCCGTTGTCGCTGGAGAAGACGATCAAGGTGTTCTCGAGCCGGCCGGCTTGGCGCAGCGCGTCCTCGATCTTGCCGACGGCCTCGTCGACCGCGGCCAGCATCCCGGCGAGCTTCTGTCGATTGCCCTTCAGCTCGGGGTAGGGCTTCAGGTAGGCCTCCGGCGCCTGGAGCGGCCCGTGGACGCCGTTGAACGGCACGTAGAGGAAGAGCGGTTTCTCCTTGGGCTGCCGGGCGATCACGCGGCAGGCCTCGTCGCGGAGCAGGTGCGTCGTGTAGCCTGCCTCCTTCACCTTTTGCCCGTCGCGATACCAGTCGATCTCCCCGCCGCGCTCGTGGGTGAAGTAATCGAGCATACCGAAGTAGTGCCCGTAGTGATGGTCGAAGCCGCGCGCCAGCGGCAGGTAGGCCGGCTTGAATTCTCCGAGGTGCCATTTGCCGACGATCTCAGCGGCGTAGCCGGCCTGCTTGAGGGCGTCGGCGAGCGTCCGTTCGGCGAGCGGCAGGCCCCAGGCCGCGTGCGGGCTGACGATCGAGTAGACGCCGGTGCGCGTCGGGTAGCGGCCGGTGAGCAAGGTCGAGCGGGTCGGCGAGCAGACCGGTTGGACATAGTGATGCTCGAGAACCGCGCCGGCCTTGGCCAGGCGGTCGATGTTCGGGGTCTTGATCTGCTGGCCGCCGTTGAAGCCGCAGTCGGCGAACCCCAGGTCGTCGATCAGCAGGAAGACGATGTCGGGCCGGGGGGCGGCGAGGGCCGACCAAGGCAGGAGCCAGGCGGCGAGCAGGAGACGAGGGCTCATGGGGGTAGGCCACTTATGCCCGCCCCCGCCCTCCGTGACACGAAAAATAGCGAGCTCTTAGGCGATGTGCGCCGAGGTCAGCCCCGGGCGGCGAAATCCCGGGCGTAGGCTTCGGCGAAATACGTCAGGATCACGTCGGCCCCGGCGCGGCGGATCGCGAGCAGGGTCTCGTCCCGCGTGGCCCGCAGGTCGAGCCAACCCTTCTCGGCGGCGGCGTGCAATTGGGCGTATTCGCCGGAGACTTGGTAGGCGGCGATCGGCAGGGTGGTCGCCTCCCGCAGGTCGCGGATGATGTCGAGGTATGCGCCGGCCGGCTTCACCATGATGAGGTCCGCGCCTTCCTGCACGTCGAGCAGGCCCTCGCGGAGCGCTTCGCTCCGGTTCGCGGGGTTCATCTGGTAGCCGGCCTTGGAGATCGGCGTGGAGCCGGCGGGGCGGGCGCTGCCCACCGCGTCGCGGAACGGACCGTAGAAGGCGGAGGCGTACTTCGCGGAATAGGCGAGGATCCCCGTGGAGGTGCGGCCGGCGAGGTCGAGCCCGCGGCGGATGGCGGCCACGCGGCCATCCATCATGTCGGACGGCGCCACGAAGTCGGCCCCGGCCTGCGCGGTCAGCAAGGCCATCTTCACGAGCGATTCCACGGTCGCGTCGTTGTCCACGTCCTGTCCATCCTCGGTCAGGATGCCGTCATGGCCGTGCGTGGTGTAGGGGTCGAGGGCGATATCGGCGAAGATCACGGTTCCCGGCGACTTCGCCTTCACCTCGCGGATCGCGCGCAGCGCGAGGTTCGAGGGGTTGAGCGCTTCGGCGCCCTCGGCGGTCTTGCGGCGCGGGTCGATCTTCGGGAAGAGGGCGACCCCATGGATGCCGAGCAGACGAAGTTCGGCGCACTTGGCGGCGAGTTGCGTCAGCGGAGTGCGGCTGATGCCCGGCAGGGAAGCGATGGGTTCCGGGGCCTCCGCTTCGGTCACGAAGATCGGTTGGATGAGGTGGCGAGGCTCGACCGTCGTTTCGGTCAGCATCGCGCGGATACCGGCGGAGGCGCGCAAGCGGCGGAGGCGGAGGGCGGGGGAGGGGTCGGCCGACATGGGAAAAGGGAGTGAAACCAAGGGTGGGGGTAGGGCAACGGCGAAGCCTTGGCGGGTCAAACCGGTGTGACACTTTGTCCTTTCGCCCCACCTGACACAGGGTTGGCCCACCCCTTGGCCGTTGAAACCCCCAATAAATCGACCCCTTTTCCTTGGCACAGCCCCTGCCACTCTGGGTTCAAACCAACCCATCACCTACCATGAGCAAAATCATCGGCATCGACCTCGGCACCACCAACTCCTGCATGGCCGTCCTGGAAGCGGGCGAGTCCGTCGTCATCCCCAATTCCGAAGGCGCGCGCACGACGCCCTCGATCGTCGCCTTCACCAAGAACGGCGACACCCTCGTCGGCCAGGCCGCCAAGCGCCAGGCCGTCACCAACCCGAAGAACACCGTGTTCTCGGCCAAGCGACTCATCGGCCGCAAGTTCGGCGAAGTGAAGGCCATCGCCTCCAAGCTTCCCTACAAGGTGGTCGAGGGCAAGAACGGCGACGCCGCCATCGAGTGCGAAGTCGACGGCAAGCCCCGCGTCTTCACGCCCGAGGAGATCGCCGCCAAGGTGCTCGCCAAGCTCAAGGCCGACGCCGAAGCCTACCTCGGCGAGAAGGTCACGCAGGCCGTCATCACCGTCCCCGCCTACTTCAACGACGCGCAGCGCCAGGCCACCAAGGACGCCGGCACCATCGCCGGCCTCGAGGTGCTCCGCATCGTCAACGAGCCCACCGCGGCCTCGCTGGCCTACGGCCTCGACAAGAAGGGCGACGAGAAGATCGCGGTCTACGACCTCGGCGGCGGCACCTTCGACGTGTCCGTGCTCGAGATCGGCGGCGGCGTCTTCGAGGTCCGCGCCACCAACGGCGACACCGAACTCGGCGGCGACAACTGGGACGAGCGCCTGATCCAGTGGCTCGTCGACGGCTTCCGCGTCGAGCAGGGCATCGACCTCTCCAAGGACCCGATGGCCCGCCAGCGCCTGAAGGAAGAGGCCGAGAAGGCCAAGATCGCCCTCTCGTCCTCCAACTCGGTCGACATCAACCTGCCGTTCATCACCGCCGACGCCTCCGGCCCGAAGCACCTGAACGTCACGCTCACCCGCGCCCAGATGGAGAAGGTCTGCGACGACCTCTCCGAGCGCACGCGCCGTCCCTTCGAGTCCTGCCTCAAGGACGCCGGCCTCAAGATGAGCGAGGTCGACGAGCTCGTGCTCGTCGGCGGCATGACCCGCATGCCCAAGATCATCGAGATCGCCCGCGGTCTCGCCGGCAAGGAGCCCCATAAGGGCGTCAACCCGGACGAAGTCGTCGCCATCGGCGCGGCCATCCAGGCCGGCGTGCTCAAGGGCGACGTCAAGGACGTGCTCCTGCTCGACGTCACCCCGCTGACGCTTTCCATCGAGACCATGGGCGGCGTGGCCACGGCCATGATCGACCGCAACACCACCATCCCGACCAAGAAGTCCCAGGTCTACTCGACCGCGGCCGACAACCAGCCGGCGGTGGACATCGTGATCCTCCAGGGCGAGCGCCCGATGGCGAAGGACAACAAGAAGCTCGGGACGTTCAAGCTGGACGGCATCATGCCGGCCCCGCGCGGCACCCCGCAGATCGAGGTCATCTTCGACATCGACGCCAACGGCATCCTGCACGTCTCGGCCATCGACAAGGGCACCGGCAAGGAGCAGAAGATCTCCATCACCGGCTCCTCCGGCCTCTCCAAGGAGGAGGTCGAGAAGCTCCGCAAGGAGGCCGAGCTGCACGCCGCCGACGACAAGGTCGCCCGCGAGCTCGTCGAAGCCCGCAACCAGCTCGACGCCGTGATCTTCCAGGCCGAGAAGCAGCTCAAGGACAACGGGGACAAGTTCCCCGGCGACACCAAGGCCCGCACCGAGTCCGCCCTCAAGGAAGGCCAGGAGCTCCTCAAGAAGGAAGGGGCCACCGCCGAGGAGTTCGAGAAGGCGCGCGAGGCGATCTTCGGCCCCCTCGGCGAGGCCGCCCAGGCCATCTACGCCGAGGCCGCCAAGCAGGCCGAGGCCAACCCGGGCGCCGCGGGCGCCGACGCCGGTCCCGCCTCCGAGGGGAAGAAGAAGGCCAAGGACGGCAAGGTCGTCGACGGCGACTTCGAGGTCGTCGACGAGGACAAGAAGTAAGCCCGGCCGGGCCGAAGACCCACGGGGTCGGGATCGCGAGGTCCCGGCCCCTTGTATTTTAACTAGAAATCGGCTAGCGAAGGGCAACCCGCCCGCCCTTCGCCTGTCCATCGTCCTGTCCGCCATGAACAAGTCCGCCGTCGCCCTCCTCCTGCTCTTCGTCGTCGGTTGCGTCGTCGTCGTCTCCGGCCTCGTCTCCGGCAAGCCGAACGCCGTCGCCCCGGCGCCCGCCGTCGCACCCGTCGCGCCGCCGCCCGAGCCCGTCGCCCGTCCCGTCAAGCGTACCCCGCCCGCGGCGGCCGCCGTTCCCGCCGTCGCCGACAAGGGTGACCCCGCCGCGGTTATGGACGCCCGCTTCACCGACTTCCGCGAGGAGGGACGCCGCCTGCGCCAGCTGCTCAGCGAGTCCGACCCCAAGGCCGGCCAGGCTTTCGTCAACGCCTCCCAGAGTCCCGACTACCGGGCCCTGACCGATCGGCGCCATGAGCTCGAACGAGCCTGGCCGCGCGCCTCCGAGGCGGAGAAGGAGGCGATCCTCGCGGAGATGAACGCGATCCGCGAGCGCACCACCGGCATGGTCATGATGGAACTGGGCAAGCTCAATGCGGCGCCGGCCGCGCCGTCCGCCACCCCGGTCCTGAAGTCGGAAGCGTCGCAGCGGACCGCCAGCACCCCGGCCGAGGCGACGAAGGCCCCGGCCGCTCCCCCCGTGGTCATCATGTGACCGGTTCCCGGTCTCGTCCCGCCAGTCAGCCCTTGCCCCGCGGGGCTCCGTCCATACGCAGGAGGGCGTGAATTCCTCGGAACAACTCTTCCAGCGCGCCCTCGCGATGATCCCGGGTGGCGTCAATTCCCCGGTTCGCGCCTTCCGCTCGGTCGGCGGCACGCCTTTCTTCACCAAATCGGCGAACGGCGCCCGCTTGACCACCGCCGATGGGCAGGAACTCGTCGACTTCGTCCTCACCTGGGGCCCCGCCATCCACGGCCATAACGACCCCGATATCCGCGCGGCCATCCGCGAGGCGCTCGACCGCGGCACCAGCTTCGGCACCCCGAACCCGCTCGAGGTCGAGATGGCCGAGCTGATCCTCGCCTCCGTCCCCGCCGTCAAGAAGGTCCGCATGACCAACAGCGGCACGGAGGCCACGATGTCGGCCATCCGGCTGGCGCGCGGTTTCACCGGCCGCCCCAAGATCGTCAAATTCTCCGGCTGCTACCATGGCCACGTCGACTCCCTCCTCGTGAAGGCCGGCTCCGGCGCCCTCACGCAGGGCAATCCCGACTCCGCCGGCGTCACCCCGGGCACCGCGGCCGACACCCTCGTCGCGGAGTACAACAACCTTCCGGCGCTCGCCGCGCTCTTCGAGGCCAACGCCGGCCAGGTCGCCGGCCTCATCGTCGAACCCTTCCCGGCGAACGTCGGCCTGATCCTGCCCGACGCGGGTTTCCTCGCGGGCCTGCGCGAGCTCTGCACGAAGCATGGCGCGGTGCTGATCTTCGACGAGGTGATGACGGGCTTCCGCCTCTCCCTCGCGGGCACCCAGGGCCTGCATGACGTCGTCCCCGACCTCGTCTGCATGGGCAAGATCATCGGCGGCGGCCTCCCCGTCGGCGCCTTCGGCGGCAAGGCCGAGATCATGGACAAGCTCGCCCCGCTCGGTCCGGTCTATCAGGCCGGCACGCTCTCGGGCAACCCGCTGGCCATGGCCGCGGGCCTCGCCTCGGTCCGCAAACTCAAGGCGCTGGACCCGTACGCGCAGCTCGATGTCCTCGGCCGACGCGTGCGCGACACGTTGCTCGCCGCCGCGCAGGCCAAGGGCATCCCCCTGCAGGTCCCGCAGGTCGGTTCGATGTTCTCGTTGTTCTTCAGCGCGGAGAAGGTCCGCAATTACGACCAAGCCATCGCCTCCAACGGCGACCTTTACCGCAAGTTGTTCCGGACCGCGCTCGACCGGGGCGTGTACCTCGCGCCCTCGCCTTACGAGACCGCGTTCCTGTCGACCGCCCATGAGGGCAAGGATATCGACAAAGCCTGCGAAGTCCTCGACGCCGCCGTGCGCGCCCTCTGACCATGAAACTCGCGTTCATCGGAGCGGGCCGGATGGCCGGGGCCATGGTGCGTGGGCTGCTGCGTTCCGGGGCCTGCGCACCCGCGGACATCGCCGTGATCGGCGGCGCCGGCGCCACCGCCCAGAAGCTCGCGGCCGAGACGGGGGTGCGCTTGGCCGCTTCCGCCGATGACCTCATGCGTGGGGCCGATGCGGTGGTGGTCGCCTGCAAGCCTCAGGTCTTCCTCAAACTCGACGCTTCCTTCGGTCCGCCCGCCGCGGGTAAACTCGTGCTCTCGGTCCTCGCCGGGACGCGGACGGAAAAGCTCGGCGCGTTCTTCCCCGGAGCCCGGTCGCTTGCCCGCGCGATGCCCAACACCCCGGGCGCGGTCGGCCAGGGTATCACCGCCCTCTGCTCCGCGCAGACGCTGTCGCCGGCCGATGCCGCGACGGTGCAGGCGATCCTCGCCGGACTCGGGGCGGTCGTCGAGGTACCCGAACCGATGTTCGACGCCGTCACCGCGGTCTCCGGCAGCGGTCCGGGCTTTTTCTTCGAATACGTCGCCGCCTACGAGCAGGCCGCCGTCGGCCTGGGCTTCACGCCGGAACAGGCCAAGTGGCTCGTCCGCCAGACTTTCGCGGGTTCGCTGGCGTTGCTGTCCGCCACCGGCGAGACCCCCGAGGTGTTGCGCAATCAGGTCACCTCGCCGGGCGGCACGACCCGCGCCGGGCTCGACGCGCTCGAAGCCGGAAAGTTCCGCGACGTCGTCGCCTCGGCCCTGCTCGCCGCCCGTCGACGCGGCGAAGAGTTGGGGAAGGCTTAGATCAAGGGTCTGGGCTAGGCCGGGGCTTGGAACCTGCGCGCCCAGCGGTCACCACGTCCGCTCGACCGCGATCGGGCCTTCCAGCGGCAGCCGCACGAAGGAGCGGCCCGCGAAGCTCGCTTCGCCGTCGAACCCGTTCAGGGGACGGTGCTTCTCGCGCGTCCCGAGCAGGCGGAGGTTGGTCTTGGACGTGATCGCGAGGTCGAAATGCAGGAAGCCCCACGCATCGTAGCGCTGGTCCTTCCAGGAAGGGCAGTAGGCCTCGACGACGATCTTGCCGTCGACGATCTGGTAGCGGCCGGCGTACCACTTGCCGAGTTCGAGCTTCAGCAGCACCGTGTTCATCAGCGCCGCGGCGGGGGTCTCGACGACGCCGCCGGCGTAGCTCGCGTTCGTCAGCACCCGTCCATCGGGCAGGAAGAGGAAGGCCAACCGCTTCTCCGCGGGCGTGTTGCCCAGCGGCGGGCGGGGTTGCGAGATGTAGAGCCGCGGCTCGTCCGCCGTCGCTTCCCCGGGAGCGGGGGCCGCGATCGACCAAAGCCCGGCGGGCGGGAGCGTGAAGCCCGCCTCGGTCGGGGCGGAGGTGGTGCCGCAACCGACCAGGAAGGCCGCGAGGGAGGCGAGCAGGGCGAGGCGCATACCCGGCGGACGATGCCCGTCCGCCGGCTTTTGACTACTCTTATCAGCGGTTCCAGGGGGCGCGGGCCAGGAGCAAGCCCATACCGCACCAGTCCGTGACGCCGGCGAAGACCAGCCCGGCGCCCACGAAGCCGCTGAGACCGTAGAAGCCGGCGTGGACGAAGGTGCCCAAGAGGACGCCGGTGAAGACCATCGCGCCCGCGGCGATGCGGACCTGGCGTTCGACCGAGATCACCCCGCCCGCATCCCGGTCCATCGGTAGGCCGGCCTGCCGGCAGGCGTTCGTGCCGCCCTGGACGACAAGCGCCCGGAGGCCGCTGGCGGCGAGTTGCTTGGCCGCCGTGCGGGCCCGGCCTCCCGAGGCGCAGAGGAGCAGCACGGCCTTCGGTTCCCGGCCGACGAGCAGGGCGCGCACGGCCTCGCCCGTCACCTGCTCGAGGGGGAGGTTGATGGCGCCTTGGACGCGTCCCGAGCGGAATTCGGCGGGCGAGCGGACGTCGAGCAGCAAGGCGCCGGCGCCGGCCTCAGCCGGAACGTTCAGGGGGTGCAGTTCGTCGTGGCTGTCGCGGGCGAGCGTCCCGGGGGCGCCGCAGGCTTTGACCGCGCCGCAGGCGCTGGCCGGCGCCGCGATCTCCTCGGGCCGGTGGAGGGCGAGGTCGCGGACATAGGTGGCTCCGCTGACGTTGTGGGCGTCGAAGCCCTGCTCACGGAGGAGACGCGTACCGACGTGGGCTCGCAGGCCGCTGTGGCAGACGACCGCCGTGGGCTTGGACCGGTCGAGTTCACCCAGCCGGGCCCGCAGCTCGTTCAGCGGGATGGGGTGGGCGTGCGGGGCCCCGAGGAGGGTGAGTTCGGCGCGTTCGTCGGCATCGCGCAGGTCGACCACCTGGTAGCCGGCCAGGTCGGCGTCGGGCGGGAGCAGCGGGGCGAGTCCGTCGAGGTCGTTCATCGCGGCGAACGCGGCCATGTGCAGCGGGTCCTTGGCCGAGCCGAAGGGCGGGGCGTAGGCGAGGTCGACCTGCGCGAGGTCGCGGACGGTGCCGCCGAAGTGCAGGAAGGAAGCGATGACGTCCAGGCGCTTGTCGATGCCGGCCGCGCCGACGGCCTGGGCGCCGAGGATGCGCCCCGTGCCGGCTTCGTAGACGAGCTTGAGCGTGAGCGACTTGGCGCCCGGGTAGTAGCCGGCATGGTGGTTGGCGGTGATGTGCACGGCCCGCGCCGCGAGTCCGCGCTTGAGGGCGGACTTCAGCGAGTCCCCGGCGATCCCCGCCCCGAGGCCGAAGACCTTGATGATGGCCGTGCCCCAGGCGGCGGGCGCCTGGGCCGACCGGCCCGTGGCGGCGTGTTCGCCGACGAGGCGACCGGTGCGGTTGGCGATGCCCGCCAGCGGGATGCGTCCCCGCTGGCCGGTGGCGCCGAGCCGGTATTCCGCGGCGTCGCCGACGGCGTAGATGTCGTGGTCGGCGGTACGCTGGTACTCGTCGGTCAGGATGCCGCCGGCAGGGCCCACGCCGAGGCCGGCGGCGACGGCGAGCTGGTTGGAGGGACGCACGCCCAGGCCGAGGATGACGAGGTCGGCGTCGACCGTGACGCCGTCCTCGAGCACGACGCCCGTGGCCGCGCCCGCGGACTCCCGGATGGCCTTGAAGCCGGAGCCGGAAATCAGGCGGACGCCGTGGCGGAGGAGTTCGCGGCGGAGCGGCTCGGCCATCTCGGCGTCGAGGGGCGGGAGGACTTGGCCGAGCTTCTCGATCAGGGTGACGTCGAGGCCGCGTTCCTTGAGCTGCTCGGCGACTTCGAGGCCGATGAAGCCCGCGCCGACCACGGCGACCTGCCTGACCGCAGGCAACTGGGCCAGGATGCGGTCCATGTCCTCGATGTTGCGGAGCGAATGGACGCCGCGGGCGCGGACGCCGGGCACGTCGGGGATGAGCGGGGCCGCGCCGGGGGCGAGGATCAGCTTGTCGTAGGACTCCTCGTAGTCCGCGCCCGCGACGTGGTCGCGGATGCGGACGGTCTTCGTGGCGCGGTCGATCGCCAGGGCCTCATGACGGATGCGGACTTCGATGTTGAAGCGCTTCTTGAACAGTTCCGGCTTGGCCACGAGCAGCTTGGCGCGGTCCTGGATGACGCCGCCGAGGTGGTAGGGGAGCCCGCAGTTGGCGAAGGAGACGTAGGCGTCCTTCTCCAACAGGATGATGCGGGCCTTTTCGTTCATGCGACGGGCGCGCGTGGCGGCCGAGGCGCCGCCGGCGACGCCGCCGACGATGAGGATCTTGGGGGAGGGGTTCATGGGTTTACTTCGCGAAATGGGAGCGGATGCAGCCGAGGATCGTCAGGCAACCCGCATGGGCCACGCGGTAGCGGGCGACGCGGCCCGCGCGTTCGGCGGCCACGAGGCCGTGGGCGCGGAGGCGCATCAGGTGCTGGCTCACGGTCGCCTGCGGGCGGCGGAGGCGCGTGGTGAGTTCGGACACGTCGAGAGGTCCCTGTTCCAGGGCTTCGACGATGCGGAGCCGGTCGGGGTGCGAAAGCGTGCGGAGGGCCGCGGCGCAGTGCTTCAGGAGCTTCGGGTCGAGCGGGGCCGCCTTTGACATATTCAGTATTTTGAATGTATTTGGGTGGGGAGGCAAGAGGAAAAAAGGGGTGGCGGTTAGCGGTTGGCGGTTGGCGGTTGGGGGGAACGAGGACCGGAGGGCACGAGGACACGAGTATCCAAGACGATGCTCCCGTCACTTGACACCCGTCATCCTGGAATGGCTGCTCTCGGGCGGCACGTGGTGCTGCCCCTACTTCCCGAAGCCTACGCCTTCGCTTCGGCCTTCCGAACAAGGGCGAAGATACCCAGGGCCATCGCCACCAAACCGGCGTAACAGACCCATTCCGGCAGGCCGAGGAGCTCGGGCAGCCGGAGCTTGCCGTAGGCGCCGGCCGGCAGGAGCTTCGCGGCGATCCAGTCGAAGCTCAGGGCGTAGGCGATGCCGCCGACGAGCATGCCGCCGAGGCCGGCCAGGGCATCCAGACGGCCGGTCGCGAGGGCGGCGAGGCCGGTGCCCGGGCAGTAGCCGTAGAGCACCATGCCGACGCCGAAGATCGCGGCCCCGAGTCCGACCGCCAGGAGGTTCAGCGGCTTGATGTGGAACTGGGCCAGGTCCTGGCCATGGAGGATCGCGATGCCGACCCCGCCGACGGCGATGGCGGTCAGCATGACCTTGAGCACCGTGAAGTCGCGGAATTGGAACAGGCGGACGATCACGTCGAAGTCGGTCAGGCCGCCGCGGTGCAGCAGGAAGCCGAACAGCGCTCCGAAAAGGACGGCGGCGCCGAGGAGTTCGGAACCGGTGAGGAAGGCGAGGGGGAGGGGCATGGCGTTTGTCTTGACGGCTTCAGGCTTGGGTGGTCCGGCCGTAGAGCAGCCGCGCGGTGAGGATGCCCGAGGCGAACATCACGATGAAGAAGAACCAGCCGCTCACGGCGAGCTGCAGGCAGCCGCTGATGCCATGGCCGCTGGTGCACCCGTCGGCGAGGCGCGCGCCGAACAGCGCGAGGAAGCCACCCACGAAGGCCGCGACCAGCCGCTTGGGCTTCGCGGTCCCGAAGCGGGCGCTCCAGACCGAGGAGTCGACGGTGAATCGGAAGGCGCCGCCGAGCATGGCGCTCAGGAAGGCCCCCAACATCGTGCCGACGAGGAAGAGGGTGCTGTAATCCCAGGCTGGGATGGCCGACTTGGCCCAGTAGGTGTTTTGGGCCACGCCTTCGGCGCCGAGGAACGGCACGGCGCAGGCCCCGGCGGCCTGCGCCAGTCCGGTGGACATCCCCAGCGGCTTGTTGGCCAGTGAGAAGGTGAGCACGCTCAACAGGCCGATCAGGGCGCCGACGAGGTAGGGGTTCCAGCGAGGGGGCTTCATGGGGTTGCGGCAAGGATGGAGGCAGGTCGGACGGGGATGAAGGATTAATTTAGCGGTGAGCGGTTGGCGGATGGGCAGGCAAAGAGGCAAGGGGAGGCCGGAAACCGGAAAATCAACCCCAGCCAATGATCCGGTTTCCGGTTTCTCTTTGAGTTTCCCGTGTGTTCCCCGCCATCCGAGAACGTAAACGCTAGGGGCAGCACGCGGTGCTGCCGCTACCTGCGAAGGCTAAGCCTTCGCGGGGACATGCTGGCACGCCGGCAAGTGGGCAAGGGGTGTCTTCCCTTGTCCCCGTGTCACCGTGCCCACCTGGCCCCTAGCTAGGCTCAGCCCAGCCGATTCGCCGCGCTCACGAGGGCCTTGAGGCCGGCGAGCTCGATGTTGGCGTCGACGCCGCAGCCCCAGACGGTGCGGCCGTCCTTGGACTGCAGGCTGACGTACGCGGCCGCGGCGGATTCCGAGCCGGCGGTCAGCGCGTGCGAGCGGTAATCCTTGAGGGTGAAGTTCGCCCAGCCCCTGGATGCCAAGGCATGCACGAGGGCGCTGATCGGTCCATTGCCCTCGCCGGTCAGGGTGAGGATTTCGCCGTCGTGGCGGAGGCCGGCACGGCAGGTGAAGGACTGGGGGCCGTTCTGCTGCGAGGTGAAGTCCACCAGCTCCAGGGGCGCGGCGACGTTCACGAAGTTCGCGCGGAAGCACTCGTGGATCTCCTTCGGGGAAAGTTCCTTGCCGAGCCGGTCGGCATGCTTGCCGATGAGGTTGCCGACCTCGGGGTGCATCAGCTTCGGCAGGTCGAAGCCGAATTCGCGGTCGAGGACGTAGGCGACGCCGCCCTTGCCGCTCTGCGAGTTGATGCGGATGATGGCCTCGTAGGAGCGGCCGATGTCCATCGGGTCGATGGTGAGGTAGGGGACGTCCCAGAGGGCGTCGTGGCCGATCTTCCCGCGCCGGTCCATGCCCTTCTTGATCGCGTCCTGGTGGGAGCCGGAGAAGGCCGTGAAGACGAGGTCGCCGCCGTACGGGTGGCGGTCGTGCACGCTCATGCGGGTCACGCGCTCGTAGACCTCGCGGATGCGGCCGAGGTCGCGGAAATCGAGGTGCGGGTCGATGCCGTGCGAGTACATGTTCAGCGCGACGGTCACGATGTCGAGGTTGCCGGTCCGTTCGCCGTTGCCGAAGAGGGTGCCTTCGACGCGGTCCGCGCCGGCCATGAGGCCGAGCTCGGTGGCGGCGACCCCGGTGCCGCGGTCGTTGTGCGTGTGCAGGGAGACGATCGCCATGGAGCGGTCGCTCAGGTGGCGGCAGAACCACTCGATCTGGTCTGCGTGCGTGTTCGGCGTGCCGGCTTCGACGGTAAGGGGCAGGTTGAGGATGATCCGGCGCTTGGCCGAGGCGCCCCAGGCCTTGGCCACGGCTTCGCAGACCTCGAGGGCGTAGTCGGGCTCGGTGAGCACGAAGGTCTCGGGGCTGAACTCCAGTTGCCACTGGGTGTCCGGCAGGGCGTCGGTGAGCTCCCGGATGAGCTTCGCCCCGGCGACCGCCATCTCGAGCACCTGTTCCTTGGAGAGGCCGAAGACGATCTCGCGCTGCGCGGGGTTGGTCGGCGTGTAGAGGTGGACGATCGCGCGGCGGGCGCCCTTGAGCGAGTCGATCGTGCGGCGGATGAGGTGCTCGCGGGCCTGGACGAGCACCTGCACGGAGACGTCGTCGGGGATGAGCTGCCGTTCGATCAGCTCGCGCGTGAAGTTGAATTCGGTGTCGGAGGCCGACGGGAAGCCGATCTCGATCTCCTTGAAGCCGATGCGGCAGAGCTCCTGGAAGAGCTCGTGCTTCTCCGCCACGTTCATGGGGATGGCCAGCGCCTGGTTGCCGTCGCGGAGGTCGACCGAGCACCAGCGCGGGGCGCGCTCGATGCGGGCGTCGGGCCAGCGGCGATCGGGGAGACGGACGGTCTCGAACGGGCGGTACTTCTTCCGGGGCGATTCCATGCGGGGCGAAGGGGGGAGGGTGTGAAAGGGTGGGTGGGGTGGCGAGCGTGGTTTGACCCCCTGAAAGCAAAAAGCCCGCCCGGTAGTCCGGGCGGGCTTTTCGCAAGGGAGCGAGACCCGGACTTAGGCGTCAGGCTTGGTCTTCGGAAGCTTGGTCACGCGCTTCAGGTCCTTGACCGTGCCGCGCTTCTTGAGCAGTTCCACGCGTTCGAAACGCTTGAGGACGTTGCGCTTGGCGCCGGAGGAGGAGGCGCTGGCTTTGAAACTGTTGTGCTGGGTCATGGCCGTAAGGTGGGTGAGGTTTCGAGCAAAGGCGGGCGGACCCCGGGGGCAAGGGGAAAAAGACGGGAAATCCGTCTTTTAACCCGCCCTTTCGGGCCTGGCCGGGCCGGGAGCCTCAGGCCAGGATGCCTTGGACCGCCTTGCCGTGCACGTCCGTCAGGCGGAATTGGCGTCCTTGGTAGCGGAAGGTCAGCGCCTCGTGGTTGATCCCGCAGAGGTGGAGCAGGGTCGCCTGCATATCGTGGATGTGCACCGAATCCTTCGCCACGTTCCAGCCGAAGTCGTCGGTCTCGCCGTAGACGTGGCCCTTCTTCACGCCGCCGCCGGCCAGCCACCAGCTGTAGGCCCGGCCGAAATGGTCGCGTCCCTTGTAGCCCTGCCCCTGCTGGTTCTGGCCGAACGGCGTGCGGCCGAACTCCCCGCCCCAGATGACGAGCGTGTCGTCGAGCAGCCCGCGCTGCTTCAGGTCCTTGACCAGGGCGGCGCTCGGCTGGTCGGTGTCGCGGCACTGCATCTCGAGCTGCGTGAAGAGGTTGTTGTGCTGGTCCCAGCCCGCGTGCATGAGCTGCGTGAAGCGCACGCCGCGCTCGGCCAGCCGCCGCGCGATCAGGCAGTTGTTGGCGAAGGAGCCCGGCGTGAGCACGTCGGGACCGTACATCTCGAGCACGGCCTTCGGCTCGTTGCGGAAGTCCAGCAGGTCGGGGACGGAGGCCTGCATGCGGAACGCCATCTCGTACTGCGAGATGCGCGTGTCGATCTCGGGGTCCCCGGCCGCGGCGAAGTGCTCGCGGTTGAGCGCCTGGAGGTCGTCGAGCATCGTCCGGCGCGCCGCGCGGTCCACGCCGGCCGGGTTGGCCACGTAGGGCACCGGTTCGCCGACGCCGCGGAAACGCACGCCCTGTTGCTTGCCGGGCAGGAAGCCGTTGCTCCAGTAGTGCTCGAAGAAGAGCTGGCCGCAGGTCTTGCCCTTGTCGGAGGAGGTCATGACCACGTAGGCGGGCAGGTCCTCGTTCATCGTACCGAGGCCGTAGGCGAGCCAGGCGCCGACCGCCGGCCGGCCCGGGATCTGCGAGCCGGTCATGAAGAAGGTCACGCCCGGGGCGTGGTTCACGGCCTCCGTGTTCATGGAGCGCACCACGCAGATCTCGTCGGCGATCGAGCCGATGTGCGGGATGAGCGTCGAGAGTTCGCGGCCGCACTGGCCGTAGCGGGCGAAGGGCTTGATGGCGGGGACGGCCGGCCACTTGGCGTAGCCGCTCGACATCGAGGACAGGCGCGTGTCGCCGCGGATGCTCGCGGGGATGTCCTTGCCGGCCTCCTTGACGAGGGTCGGCTTCTGGTCGAAGAGGTCGATGTGCGAAGGGCCGCCGCCCTGCCAGAGGCAGATGACCCGCTTGGCCTTGGGCGCGAAGTGCGGGAGGCCGGGCAGGCCTCCGAGGGCGCCCGGCTTGGCGGCGAACAGGTCCTTGCTCAGCAGCGAGGAGAGGGCGACGGTGCCGATGCCCTGGACGCCGGCGCTCAGGAAGTTGCGGCGCGTCAGCTGACGGCGCCATTCGGCGGGGGAGAGGTCGGGGGACATGGGTCAGTCGCGCGTGATGGCGGCGTCGAGGTTGAAGAGGGCGAGGCAGGCGGCGGTCAGCGCGGCGTGCTCCGCCGCGGGGATGGCGGGGTCGCGCTTGCTTTCCCCGTGGGCGAGCAACGCGCCCGCGGCCTTCGGGTCCGCGGCGTAGATGGCGCGTTGGCGGGCGAGGAGGCCGGCCAACAGGGCGGGCTCGCGGCCAGCCGGGTCGCGGCCCAGCACGAGGCGGTAGGCCTGGGCGAGGCGGCGGGCGTCGTCGCCGGCCGGCCAGACGCGTTGGGCGAGGGCGCGGGACGCCTCGACCCAGGTGGGGTCGTTGAGCATCGTCAACGCGTGCAGCGGCGAGGAGGTCGTGGAGGTGCGCACGCGGCAAGCCTGCCGGGCCGAGGTGTCGAACATGTTCACCGGGGCGATCGTGCGACGCCAGAACGTGTAGAGCGACCGCCGGTAAAGGTCCGGTCCCTTGGAGGTCGGGTAGGTGAAGTCGCGCTCCTTGGTGATCGCGAGGCTTTCCCACGGGGCGGGAGGCATGACGGGGTAGACCGGCGCGCCGCCCACCTTCTCGACCAGCAGGCCGCTCGCGCCGAGCGCGACGTCGCGGAGCAGCAGGGAAGGCAGGCGGAGCCGGGGCGCCCGGCCCAGCAGCTTGTTCTCGGGGTCCTTCTGGAGCAGGGTCGGCGTGACTTGGCTGGACTGCCGGTAGGTCCGGCTGGTCACGATCAGGCGCTGTAGCCCCTTGGTCTTCCAGCCGCTTTCGCGGAACTCGACGGATAGCCAGTCGAGCAGTTCGCGGTGGCTGGGCTGTTCGCTCTGCACCCCGAGGTCCTCGGAGGTGCGGACGATGCCCTTGCCGAAGAAGAGCTGCCACTGGCGGTTGACCTGCACGCGGGCGGTGAGGGGATGCTCGGGGCGGAACAGCCACTGGGCGAGGCCGAGGCGGTTGCGCGGCGCGTCCTTGGGCAGCGGCGGCAGGAACGCCGGCGTGTCGAAGGTCACCTTCTCCTTCTTCGAGAGGTAGGCGCCGCGGTCCAGGATGTGGGTGTCGCGGGCCTTGTCGTCCGACATGACCATCACGCGCGGCCACTGGTCGGTCGTCCGGAACTTGTCCATCGCCGCCTTGGCCGCGTCGAGGGCGACGAGCGCGGGCAGCTTCTTCCGGTCCTCGGGGAAGACCGCCTTGTTGTAGTGGGCGCGCAGCTGCTTGTCCTCGGCGGCGGTGCGCTTCCGGCCCGCCGCCAGCAGGGGTTCGAGTTCCTTCGGCGTCGCCCCGCGCTCCTTGGCGGGTTTGGCGAGCCAGGCCGCATACGCCTGGTTCTGCAGCGCCGGCAGCTCCTTGTTGCGGGTCTCGTAGTCGGCCTGCAGCTTGGCGAATTGCGCCGCCTGCTCGGGGGTCGGGAATTCCAGGAGGGGCTGGTCGAGGCGGAACCGCGAGGGGCCCCCGCCGGGGACGCCGCGTTCGGGGACGCGGTTGAAGGCGTCGAGCCAGCGGTAGTAGTCCTGCTGGGTGATCGGGTCGTACTTATGGTCGTGGCACTGCGCGCAGGCCACCGTGAGCCCCAGCCACGTCGTCGTGGTGCTCTCGACGCGGTCGAAGAGGCTGACGAACCGCTGCTCCTCGGCGATGTTGCCGCCCTCGCCGTTCAGGATGTGGTTGCGGTTGAAGGCCGTGGCCAGGCGCTGCTCCGGCGTGGCGTTCGGCAGCAGGTCGCCCGCGAGCATCTCGGTGCTGAGCTGGTCGAAAGGCTTGTCCGCGTTGAGCTGGCGCACCAGCCAATCGCGCCAGACCCACTGGAACGTGTCGCCATCCTGCTGGAAGCCGTTGCTGTCGGCGTAGCGGGCCGCGTCGAGCCACGGCAGGACCATGCGTTCGCCGTAGCGCGGCAAGCCCAGCAGACGGTCGACCTGCCTCTCGTAGGCGTCGGCGGCGCCGTCGGCCAGGAACGCGGCGGTTTCCTCGGGGGTGGGCGGCAGGCCGGTCAGGTCCAGCGTCACGCGCCGGAGCAGGGTCTCCTTGGGCGCCTCGGGCGAGAGGTCCAGGCCCGCGGCCCGGAGCTTGGCGACGACGAAGGCGTCGACCGGGTGCCGCTCCCCGTTGGCGGGGACGGCGGGTCGGGTCGGGGCGACGAACGTCCAGTGTTCCTGGTAGTTCGCACCCTCGGCGATCCAGCGCGACAGGAGCTGCTTCTGGGCCGCGGTCACCGTGCGGTGGGAGTCCGGGGGCGGCATCACCTCGTCGGGGTCGGTCGAGGCGAGGCGCTTGATCAGTTCGCTCTCGGCCGGCTTCCCCGGCACGAAGGCCTTCTTCGCGAGCGCCTCGGCGCGGACGTCCAGGCGCAGCTTGGCCTTGCGCTTGTTGGCGTCGGGCCCGTGGCAATAGAAGCAGTTCTCGGACAGGATCGGCCGGATCGCTTCATTGTAGTCGAGAGGGGGTGTCTCCGCCGCCCCGGCGGACGCGAGGCCCGCCAGGAGCAGGCCGAGGGCGAGGGGAAGGGTGGGGCGCATGGCGGGGAGGACTGCTCGTCGGGGCGAGCGGCTGGGACTGGGACAGTCCCGGGCGGGGTGGGTTGCATTCATGTTCCTTCCCTCCGCGTTTTCAACCGAAGATTGCCCGTAGCCGCCGAGGTTTGGGGTTGCTGAGGGGGCATCCGCGGTTGTCATCCCGGTAGGTGCGCATCCTCGACCGCTATCTTCTCCGCGAATGGGCCAAGGTCTTCGGCCTCTGCCTGCTGGGTTTTGGCGGTCTGATCCTGATTTCCCATTGCTATAACTGGATTCCGGATTTCCAGAACTGGGGCCTGTCCTTCGGGACCAGCGTGGAATACCTCGCCTTGTTGCTGGTCGGCAGCGTCCCGATGCTGCTGCCGATCTCCCTCCTGATCTCGGTCATCTTCACCCTCGGTGCCCTCAACCGTAACCAGGAACTCGCCGCCATCCGCGCGGCCGGGGTCGGCCTCTGGCGGCTCACGGCCCCGCTTTGGGCCGCCGGCGCCGTGTGCGCCCTTTTGCTGGTGGCCCTGAACGCCTACTGGATCCCGGATGCCTTGGATCGCCGCCGCGAAATCGCGGACAAGGCCCAGTTCGACGCCATCCGCGCGCAGGGCAAGGCGACCCTGTCGGCCGGCGAGACGGGCCTGATCTCGTTCGACAACACCCGCGACCGGCGGCTTTGGTTGGTCAGCCGGATGGGCTTCTCCACCGGCCAGGCCTTCGAGGTCGATGTCCATGTCTTCGATCAGCAAGGCCGCGAGACGCGCTGCATCTCGGCCCGGTTCGCCGAATTCCGGCGGGTCGACGGGCGCTGGCGCTGGGTCTTCCGCCAAGGCCGCGATTTACGCTTCGATCCGAAGACCGGCGCCCTCCAGGCCCAACCCGAGTTCAAGGAACTGGCTCCGGGGTTCGACGAAGACCCGGAGGTGATGCTTTTCGCCACGCGCGAACCGAGCCATCTCTCGCTCCGGGAAGTCTCGCGCTTCGTCGAGCACGCGGGGCAGAACCCGACCGGCACCAACGCCGCCTACGCGATGCGCTACCACGCCATCCTGTCGGCCCCGGCCATCTGCTTCGTCGTCATCGCCGTCGCCATCCCCTTCGCCGTCGTCGGCGGGCGCGTCAGCCCGATGGTCGGCGTCGCCAAGACCTTCGGCCTTTTCCTGGTCTTCTACCTCCTCACCTCCTTCTGCTCCGCCTTCGGCGACAATGGGGCGCTTCCGCCGATGCTGGCCGCCTGGTTGCCGACCGTCCTGGTCGCCGCCTGGGCCGTGCCGAAGTTGAGGGCCGTCAATTAACATGCTCCGCGCCATCCGTATCCGTCCTGGTCGTCCCGCCCGCGTCCTCCGGGGCCATCCTTGGGCCTTCCTTGGGGAAGTCGAATTCGCGGGCGAGCCGCCGCAGGACGGCGACTGCGTCGAACTGACCGACCTCAAGGGCCGCTGCCTCGGAGCAGGCCTCTGGAACGGCAAGTCGCAGATCGCCTGGCGTCGCTACTCCCGCCGCCCGATCCCCCTCGACGGTCCGCTGCTGGATGAACTCGTCACGGCCGCCGTCAACCGCCGCGCCGGCCAGCCGGTCGGCCGTCTGATCTGGTCCGAAGCCGACAGCCTTCCCGGCCTCGTCGTCGACCGCTACAACGACCTCATCACGATCC
>JBEBDN010000012.1:0-3703 GCA_041156945.1 Verrucomicrobiota bacterium
CCCTTGCCGGCGACGATGGTGACGGAGCCCTTCGGGCCCACGACGTCCTTCACGAAGAAAGCCTCCTCCGACATCATCGGACCCCAGCCGGCCTCGTACCAGCCGACGGAGCCGTCGGCGAAGGTCACCTGCAGCTGGCCGTAGTTGACCATGCCGGGCGGCAATTCGTCGGACAGGCGGGCGCCGATGCCGGAGACGCGGACGGGGCGACTGCCGGTCATCAGGCACATGATGTCGACGTAGTGCACCCCGCAGTCGACAATCGGGCTGCAGGTCTGCATGAGCGCGCGGTGGGTCTTCCAATTATCGCCCGAACTCTGCTGGTTCAGGTTCATGCGCATGACCAGCGGCTTACCGAGCTTCTGCGCCTCGGCGATGAACTGCGTCCAGGCCGGGTGGTGGCGGAGGATGTAGCCGATGACGACCTTGCGGCCCGTGGCCTTGGCCTTGGCGGCGATCTGCTCGGCCTCGGCGACCGAGGCGGCGAGGGGCTTCTCGACGAAGGCGTGGCAACCGGCCTCGAGCGCCGCGATGGCGTACTCGGCGTGCGTGTCGGGGTAGCTCGAGATCGAGACCGCGTCGGGCTTGGTCTCCTTGAGCGCCTCATGGAAATCGGCGAACTCCGGGTAGCCGCCGCCCAGCTCTTGGTTGAGCTTGGCGCGGGACGCGGCGGAACGCGTCACCAGACCTACGATCTGGAAACCGGGGAGTTGGTGGTAGGCAAGCGCGTGGGAGCGGCCCATGTGGCCGGCGCCGACGCAGAGGATGCGGATGGGGGAAGCCATGGAAGCGCAGGAAATCAGCCGTTGGCCTGGTCGGTCAGGCGGGTCTCGTCCTTGTAGAACAGGGCGAAGATGACGAGCAGGACGGCGGCGAAGACGGACGGGTAGAGCCAGAACTCATCCTTGAAGACGAGCTTCGCGGGGTTGGTGCGGTCGATGAAACGGCTGTCCAGCAGCGGGGCGATCATGTTGCCGACCCAGAGGCCGAGGCCGAGGGTGACCCACGAGACGGCGGACTGGGCGAGGTTGCGCAGGCCGGCCGGGGCGCGGCGGTCGGCGTACTGCATGCCCGTCACGAAGAAGAAGTCGTAGCAGAGGCCGTGCAGGGCCACGCCGGTGATGAGCATCCACTCGGTGTTCCCGGACTGGGCGAAGATGGCGTAACGGAGCGCCCAGCAGGCCATGCCGATCAGCAGGGCGCGCTTGGCGGTCAGGTAGTTGAAGGCGAACGGCAGGAGCAGCAGGAAGACGATCTCCGAGTACTGCCCGATGGTCATGATCGCCTCAGGGTGGGCCACGCCGCGGCTGGCGATGAAGGTATTCGCGTAGGTGAAGTAGAGCGCGAGCGGGATGCAGAAGAGGAAGGAGAAGACTAGGAAGACCATGAACTTGGCGTCGGCCAGCAGGGCGAACACGCTCGGGCTCGGCTCGGCCGACTTCTCGCCGGGCTCCGCGGCTTCCTCGGCGCCGAGGAACAGGGCGAGCACGCCGGCGGCGATGAAGGCGACCGCCCCCATCTTGAAGATCACGGCGTCCGTGGCGACCTCGGCGATGCCGAGGGCCTTGGCGGCGAAACCGATGGCGTAGCCCGAGGCGATCCAGCCGATGGTGCCGGAGGAGCGGAACCAGGGGAAGTACTGCGAGCTGCTCCCGAGGGCGCGGAGGACGATCGCGTTGAGGAGCGGCAGCGCGGCGAAGTAGCAGAGCGCATGGCAGAAGAGCAAGGCGGAGAAGGCGAAGCTGGTCTTGCCCATCGGCACCGCCCAGAGGAGGACGCCGCCGACCACGGCGAGCAGGCAGAAGAGGCGACGGGCCGAGATAGCCTTGTCCGCGAGCCAGCCGGCCACGAGGGCCGAAACCATGGCCGCGAGCGGGCCGGCGCCGTAGGCGAAGCCGGTCACGTTCGGGTCGCCGGGGAACGCCACGGAAAGGTAGCGGCCCATGGGAACGAAATAGACGCCCCAGGCGAACAAGGTGAGGAACATGACCAACGCGCTGAGCACATAGGTCTTGGTACGGCTGGAGGAACTCATAGGGGTGCGCCCAGCATCCCCAATCCCCTCCCCGCTTCAAGCCGAGAGATACCGCGGTGACGCCCGCTATCGGGCGATTATCGGATCACTGCGGCAGCGGCTGCGCGACGCCCTTGGCCTTCTGCTCCTCGAGCTTCGCACGCAACCGGGCCACCACTTCCGGATGCTCGGCCGCCACGTTCTTCCGCTCGGAGGGGTCCGCCAACAGGTCGTAGAGCCGGGGGCCCGTCTGCTCGCGGCGATCGCGCTCGAGGTCCGCGTCCGTGCCGAGCAGGGCCACGAGCGGGCCCGTCGCCTTGGCGGCGCCGTTCTTCGCCTTGCCCGGCGCACCGACCCCGGGGATGAACTTCCAACGGGCATCGCGGATCGAGAGCGTGTTGGCCTGGGTGCTGGAGATGATGGTCTCGCGGCCCGCGCCGCCGGTCAAGGCGGCGGAGACGTCGACGCCATCGAGCTTGAGGAACTCCGCGGGGTCGCCACCGGCCAGCTTCGTGAACACCGCGGCGAGGTCCACCTGCGAGATCAGGGCTTCCGACACCTGGCCCGCCGGGGCCCGGCCGGGCCAGCGGGCGATGAAACCGACGCGGGTGCCGCCCTCGAGGATGCTGTACTTGCCGCCGCGGAAGGGCCCCGCCGGGCGATGGCCGGCGGCCTGGTTGCGCTCGACGGCCTGATCCTTGTAGCCGTCGTCGAGCACCGGCCCGTTGTCGGAAGTGTAGATCACCAGCGTGTTGTCGGCGAGCCCGTGCTTGTCGAGTTCGGCCAGGATCCGGCCGGCCTGGTCGTCGAAGGCCACCACGGCGTCGCCGCGCGGCCCGAGGGGCGTGCGGCCCGCGTAGCGCGGGTGATGGACGCGGGGCACATGGTTCTCATGCGAGGCGTAGTAGAGGAAGAACGGCTTGTCCTTATTGGAAGCGATGAACGCGCAGGCCTTGTCGGCGAAGACGTCGCCCATCGTCTCGTCGTTCCAGAGCGCGGCCTTGCCGCCCTTCATCCAGCCGATGCGGCCGACGCCGTTCACCAGCGCCATGTTGTGTCCGTGGGACCAATCCATCTTCAGCTTGGCGCGCTCGGCGTCGGTCGTGAGGTCGGGATCGCCCGGAAAGGGCTTCTTGTAGCTGACCTCGATCGGATCCTTGGGATCCAGGCCGACGACCCCGCCGTTCTCCACGAAGACCGTCGGCACGCGGTCGCCGGTCGCGGCCATGATGAAGGAATAGGTGAAGCCGATCTGGTTCGGGCACGGGTCGATCGGCTTGTTCCAGTCGACGGTTTCGCCGCCCAGGCCGAGGTGCCACTTGCCGACCACGCCGGTGGCGTAGCCCAGCTTGGCGAGGCTCGCCGGCATGGTCGGACGGCCCGGCTTGATGATCATGTTGGCGTCGCCGGGCAGCACGCCGGTGCCCTTGCGGCGCCAGGCATACTCGCCCGTCAGCAGGGAGTAGCGCGAGGGCGTGCAGGTCGCCGACGTGCAATAGCCCGCGGTGAAGCGCACGCCCGCGGCGGCGAGCCGGTCGAGGTTGGGCGTCGGGATGGCCTTGGCGCCGTAGCAGCCGAGGTCGCCCCAGCCGATGTCGTCGGAATAGAGCAGGACGATGTTGGGCGGACGCTTCGCGGGCTCGGCGGCGAAGGCGACGAGGGCGGTGCAGAGGGCCAGGAACGGGGTCA
>JBEBDN010000013.1:0-3678 GCA_041156945.1 Verrucomicrobiota bacterium
GTCGCCGCCAACCGCTAACCCACCTCCGCCAACCGCTCAGAAGAAAACGGCCTCCGACAGGGCCTCGGGGGCTCCCATCAGGGCGACGCGTTGGGCGACCGGGGCCGTCTGGCGGCTGCGGCTGAAGGTGATGATCGCGCGGGTGCCCTGGTCGGCGTGCTCCCACGCGAAGCGGGCGCCGTCGGCGAAGGCCCACTCCGCGGCGAGGTTGTCGCCGGAGGGCGCGCGCGCGGACAGGGCGAAGGTGGCGTCGAGGTGCGAACGCGAAAGGCCGGCGCAGTGGGTGAGGCAGCCCTTCATCCACGCGAGGAGGCCGGCGGCCTCGCCGGAGAGGCCGGCGCCGTGCGAGACCGTGACGCGGCGCAGGCCGCGCACCAGGTCGGCGGGGGCGTGCCCGGCGAGGAACTGGCCCAGCGCCTGGCGGACCGGCAGGCAGCGCGCGACGGCGAGGTCGCGGACGCCCTTGGGGTTGGGGAAAGGCAGCGCGAAGAAGGCGTCGCCCACGAGCGAGCGGTCGGCGACGACGCGGCGGCAGCGCGCGCTCCAGCCGAGCCAGGGAGCGAACTCCGCGGGGGTGACGCCGTGGGCCCAGACGTTGGTCGGGAGGTCGCCCTCGAGCCAGGTGGAGACGAGGGATTCGAGTTCGGCGGTCGGGGCGCCGTGCGCGAGCATGAGGGCCTCGCAGCAGCGCTTGCCGCGGCGGGACGGGTCGACGAAGCAGAGCACGTTGACCTTGGCCTCGAGCGGGGCGGCGGTCTCGGCGGCGGGACGCGCGGCCAGCACCACGAGGCGGCACGGGTAGCGCTGGGCGAAGCGGATCGCCTCGTCGAAGCGCGCCTGGGCGTCCGCGGGCGAGACGCCGGCGCCGAACATCAGGACGAGGTTCATCTGCGAGGCGCGCGCGGCGTCCTCGCCCTCCTCGGCCCAGGCCTTGTCGAGCGACGGCAGGACGGCGGCGATCTTCACCGGATTGCCCGGGAGCGCGTCGATCAGGGGATGGGCCATGGTCAGCGGCCGGCGTTGCGCCAGGCGTGGCCGTGCGCGGCCAGGAGGGCGTCGCCGCCGGCGGGGCCCCAGGAGCCCGCGGCGTAGGTCTCGACCCCGTCGCGGCCCTGCTTCTGCCAGGACTGCAGGAGCGGCGTGAAGAGGCGCCAGGAGGCCTCCGTCTCGTCGCCGCGGATGAAGAGGGTGCGGTCGCCGACGATGCCGTCGAGGATCAGGCGCTCGTAGGCCTCGGGCGTGTTGGAGCCGTAGGTGGTGGCGTAGCGGAAGCTCAGGCGCACCGGCTGGGTGCGGGGCTCGAGGCCGGGCACCTTCGAATTGAGGACGAGCGTCGTGCCCTCGTCGGGCTGGATCTGGATGACGAGCCGGTTCGGGGCGAGGTCGTAGCGGGCGTCCCCGGCGAAGAGGCCGGACTCCGGCTGCTTGAACTGGATGGCGATCTCGGAGACGCGGCGGGCCAGGCGCTTGCCCGAGCGCATGTAGAACGGAACGCCCGACCAGCGGCTGTTCTCGATGGAGAGTCGCAGGGCGCAGAAGGTCTCGGTGGCGGAGGTCGCGGGGATGTCCTTCTCGGCGAGGTAACCGGGGACCTTCTCGCCGCCGGACAGGCCTTCGGCGTACTGCGCGCGCACGGCGTCGCCGTTGGCGCCGAGGCGCAGCGGCTGGATCGACTCGAGCAGTTTGACCTTCTCGTCGCGGATGTGCTCCGCCGACAGGGAGCGGGGCTGGTCCATCGCGACGAGCGCGAGGAGCTGCATCGTGTGGTTCTGCAGCATGTCGCGGGTCGCGCCGCTGCCGTCGTAGTAGCCGCCGCGGGTGCCGACGCCGAGCTCCTCGGCGACGGTGATCTGGACGTGGTCGACGTGGCGGCGGTTCCAGAGGGGCTCGAAGATGGGGTTGGCGAAGCGGAGGACGAGGAGGTCCTGCACCGTCTCCTTCCCCAGGTAGTGGTCGATGCGGAAGATCTGGGACTCCCGGAAATTGCGGGCGGCGACGGCGTTGAGGTGGATGGCCGAATCGAGGTCCTTGCCGAACGGCTTCTCGATGATGACCTTGCTCTCGAGGTCGGTGCCGAGGCCGCAGGCGGCGAGGCCGGACTGGCCGAGGTTCTCGAGGATGGCCTCGAAGACGGTCGGCGGGGTCGAGACGTAGAAGACGAGCTGGAGGGGGCGGCCAGCCTTCCGCTCGGCGGCGGCGATCTGCTCCTTGAGGGCGGCGAAGGCGGCGGGGTCGTCGTAGCCGCCGGCCTGGTAGGAGGTGTTGTCCTCGACGCGCTTCCAGATCTCGGGGCGGAAGTCGCGGCGGGAGAACTTCTTGATGTCGGCGGCGGCCTGGGTGCGGAACTCGGCGTCCGGGACCGGCTTGCGGCCGAACCCGATCAGGTGGAAATCGGCGGGCAAGAGGCTGTCCACGGCCAGGTTATACAGGGCCGGGAGGAGCTTGCGGGCGGCCAGGTCGCCGGAGGCGCCGAAGATGACCACGCAGGTGGGCTGGGCGCCGCGGTGCTTGCTGAGGCCGGAGAGGAACGGATGACGGTCGGTTTCGGACATCGGTATTCAAAAGCGGCGAGGCCCGAAGAGGGGCTCGCCGCGGTGTTGGAGGATGCGAACGGAGCCATCGATGCAAACCAGAACTTCCACGATATCGAAGCGCCAGTGGGGCGCGCCCCCGATTTGGCGCAGCCAAGCCCTCGCGGCCCGTCGTAAAGCCGTCCTTTTGCGGGCATCGACGGCGGCGTGCCCGCGACCGCCGCGCTCCGCCGTGCGGGTCTTGACCTCGACGAAGACGAGGACCCGGCCTTCGAGCATGACCAGGTCGATCTCATCGGCCCCCGCCCGCCAATTCATCGCCAGCAGGGAGGCCCCCGCCCGCCGGTAATGCGCGGCGGCCCAACGCTCCCCGCGGGCGCCCAAGGAGGACCGCCGCTCCCACCAGCGCCGGAGGTCCCGCCAAAATCCGCTCAAATCCATCCCCAAAACAGCGAAAGGGCGGACGCGGACGCCAGCGCGCAAAGGAGGGGTTCTTGACCTGGGGAACAGCCCTCTCCTATCTCTGTCATAAGCCCCCTACCCCCATGCGTCTCACCTCCCTCCTCGCCCTCGCGCTGGTCGCCGCCCTCAAGGCCGACCCCATCCCGGAAGAACTCCGCCAGAACGGCTGGTTCATCGGCTGCCAGGCCTACACCTTCAACCGCTTCTCCGCGTTCGAGGCCATCGCCAAGACCAAGGAAGCCGGCGGCAACCTCATCGAGTTCTACCCCGGCCAGGTCCTCAAGCCCGGCTCCAAGGAGAAGGTGAACCACAACATGTCCGCCGAGGCCATGGCCGAACTGCAGGCCGAACTGAAGCGCCAGGGCGTCCGGGCCGTGAACTACGGCGTCGTCGGGGCCAACAGCCCGGAGGAAGTCGGCAAGATCATGGCCTTCGCCAAGAAGATGGGCCTCTACGCCGTCTGCACCGAATCCACCGAGCAGATCGTCGCCTGGGAAAAGGCCGCCATCGAGCACGACATCAAGGTCGCCTTCCACGAGCACGGCGGCTCGATGGACAAGCCCAAGTACAAGGTCTGGCACCCGCTCTACATCCTCGGCGTCGTCGAGAGCCGCGACAAGCGCGTCGGCGCCTGCGCCGACATCGGCCACTGGGCCACCTCGAACCTCAAGTCCGTCGAGTGCCT
>JBEBDN010000014.1:0-14472 GCA_041156945.1 Verrucomicrobiota bacterium
CTCGCCGCCGAGGGCGCGACGCTCGAGTCCGCCGGCAGCTGCGGCGTCTCCCTGCGCGTCGACGCGGCGGGCGGCGTCTCGTTCTCGGGTTGGCTGACGGCGCCGCGCGACGCCCGTTTCGGCCAATTGGTCAAGCAGGCGGTCGCCCGCATCGGCAACTGCGGCAAGCCGCCCGGCGGCAAGGGCTTCCTGGTCGACTTCCCGAAGGTCGGCGCCTCCGAAGGCTGAGGGGCGCTCAGTCGCGGACCTCGAGCACCAGCTGGACCTCGACGGAGACGCCGAGGGGCAGGCCGTTGACGGAGACCGCGGCGCGGGCGTGCTTGCCGGCGTCGCCGAAGACCCGCAGCAGGAACTCCGAGGCGCCGTTGAGCACCTTGGGGCTGTCGCTGAAGCCGTCGATGCCGTTGACGAAGCCGTTCACCATCACGACGCGGACGACCTTGTCGAGGGAGCCGAGGGCGACCTTGGCGTTCGCGAGGGCGTTGAGCGCGCAGAGCTGCGCGGCTTCGGCGGCCTGCGCGAGGTCGACTTCGCGCCCGACCTTGCCGAGCGAGGCGGGCTTGCCGTCCCTCATCGGGAGCGTGCCGGCGAGGTAGAGCAGGTGGCCGGTGCGCACGGCGGGCACGTAGGCGCCGGCGGCGGGCGGCGGCGTGGGCAGGGTGAGGCCGAGTTCGGCGAGGCGGGCTTCGGGGCTGGGCATGGGCGTCAGAGCCAATACCGTGGCCAAGGGTCCGGACGGCGCAAGTTATGATAGAGGAGGCCCACCGCGACGATCGCGGCGGCGCCGGCCAGGGTGGGGTACAGGAGGAAGGTCCAGGGGGCCGGGTGCAGGGCGAGGACGATCAGCGGATTGGCGCACGCCGGGGGATGCACGGCGCGCAGCGCCTTCATCAGGCCGATGGCCAGGCCGACGGCGAGCGGCGCCGCCCACCAGCGGCCGGGGAGCAGGTGCGCCCCCGCGAGGCCGCAGGCGCTGCCGATCAGATGCCCCAGCACGACCCCGCGCGGCTGCGCGAACGGCGAGTCGGGGTAGGCGAATACGATGAGCGCGCTCGGGGCGAACGAGGCGAGCAGGAGGAGCACCCCGAGCTCGCCCGTCAGGAAGGCGAGGCCCGCGAGGAGGGCGGTCGCGGCGAGGGACGTCGCGAGGATCGTCGCCCAGGCGGAACGCGGCGGCGGGGTTTCGCCCGCGCCGCGCATCTTCCGGAGCAGCTGCACGGGGCCTTACTTGCCCTGGGACTTCTTGAGGCCGTCGATGAGCTCGATGACGAGTTCGCGGCTGCGGCCCTTGACCTCGCGGGCGAGGGTGCCGTCGGACGAGCCGACCGCCTTCTTGGTCTGGGCGTAGGTGACGGCCATCACCGCCTCGCGGTTGCGGGTGATGGTGGCGTTGTCCCGGATGGTCAGGTTGACGATGGCTTCGTAGCGGCCGAGCCCGCGCTCGAACTTGACCTCGATCGTGAGGAGCGGCGTGGCGGTCTCGGCGTTGCCGCCGACGAATTCCTTGGGGACGATGTTGCTCCGGCGCATCTCGAGCTCGATCGCGTCGCGGATCTCGCCGCGCAGGTCCGCGTCCTCGGGGCGCGTCTCGGACGTCACGACGTCGATGAAGAAATAGGAGATGCCGCGGAGTTTGGCGAAGGTGCGGTCCTCGGCGAGCTTGCCGGGCTTGGGGTCCTCCTGGGCGCGGAGGAAGGGCAGGGCGAGGAGGCAGGCCAAGGCGAGGAGGAGGGGACGCATGGGTGTTCCTCTTAGGTTGGACGCTTCTCCGGCGGCTTCAATCCCCTTTCGGGGCCCGGAGGCGCACGGCGTTGAGGGGGTGCTGGTCGATGAGGGTCGGGTACCAGCCCTCGACCTCGGGGCGGATGAGGAACTTGTTCTTGTTGAAGGCCACGGGGAGGATCGGCGCGCCCTCGACCAGGCGCTGCTCCGCCTGCTGGAAGAACTCGAAGCGCTTCGCCGGGTCGGCTTCGCGCGCGGCCGCGCCGATGAGGCGGTCGTACTCGGGGTCGCTCCAGTTGCACTGGTTCAGCTCGTTCCCCGTGATGAACATCTCGAGGAACGTGTTCGGGTCGTTGTAGTCGCCCGTCCAGGCCGAGCGCGCGAGCTGGTACTCGCCCTTGTGGAGGGAACTGAGGTAGACCTTCCACTCCTGGTTCTTGAGCTCGACCTCGACGCCGAGTTCGCGCCGCCACGTCTCCTGGTAGACTTCGGCCGCCTTCTGCGAGCCTTCGGAAGTGTTGTAGAGGTACTCGAGCTTCGGCAGTCCCCGGCCCCCCGGGTAGCCCGCCGCGGCGAGCAGGCGGCGGGCCTCCTCGCGGTCTTCCCGCCAGCGGGCCCGGGCGACGAACCCGCCCGTGCCGGGCGGGGTCAGGTGGAGGGCGGGGGACTCCCCGGCGCGGAGCACCTTCTCGACGATCTGTTGGCGGTCGATGACCATGCCCAGCGCGCGGCGGACGCGCACGTCGGCCAGCGCCTTGCGGGCCGCCTCGTTGCCCTTGACGTCGCAGTTCACGCGGATGAAGGAAGTCGAGAGGTAGGGGTCCAGCCGCAGTTCCTTCGACCCCGCCTCGCGGAGTTTGACGACCTTGGGCGGCGGCACCGAGCCGGTGATGTGCAGCTCGCCGCCGCGGAAGGCGCGCTCCTCGGCGAAGAGCTCGGTGATCGCGCGGAACTCCACGGCCTGCAGGCCGACGTTCGCGGCGTCCCAGTAGCCGGGGTTGCGGCGCACGACGATGCGGCGGGCGACCTCCCAGGTCTCGAGGGTGAAGGCGCCGTTGCCGACCAGCGATCCCGGGCGCGTCCACGGCGTGTTCAGCGTGTCGATCTGGCCGAACTTGAGGATGGTGGGCGGGTGCACGGGCAGCCAGCTGTGGTGGCAGATCAGCCCGAGGAAGTAGGGCACCGGATGGTCCAGTTCGATGACGAGCGTCCGGTCATCGGGCGCCCGGAAGCCGACCTGCGCGAAGTCCTTCAGCTTGCCTTCGTTGAAGGCCTTGGCGCCGCGGACGCAGTGCAGCATCGACGCGTATTCGGCGCCGAAGGTCGGCTTCAGCATGCGCTCGTAGCTGAAGAGGAAGTCGCGCGCGGTCACCGGGTCGCCGTTGGACCACCGCGCCGCGGGCCGGATCCGGAAGGTCCAGGTGCGGCCGTCGGCCGAGTTCGTCCAGCTCTCCGCCGCGCCCGGGATGGGGCTCAAGTCGTCGGCCTTGTAGTTCACCAGGCCCTCGAAGAGCGCGTAGACGATGCGGGACTCCAGGAGGCCGGTGACTTCCTGCGGGTCGAGTCCGGAAGGCTCCGCGGCGTTGTTGATGATCAGGTAGCCTTCGCGGGCGCGCCGGGCCGCGGTGTCTTCCTTCGGGCCGCAGCCGGCCAAGGCCAAGGCGAGGCAGAGCAGGGCGGGCACGAGGCATCGCGGGGTTCGGCGCATGGGGCGAGATTAGGTGGGGCGGACGGCGGAGGGCAAGCGGTCCGTCGGGGGCTACGCCCGCTCCCGCCTTTACTCGCCCTCCCGGCGGCCTAGGAAAGAAGCATGCCTCGCCTCACCCGCCGCGACCTCGCCGTCGCCTCCCTGACCTTGGTCGTCGCCTTCGCCCTGTTGGGCGCGACGACCTTCACGCCCGTCAAGCCGAAGCTCGAGATCACCCCCTCCCGGAACCCCGCCCTCACGTCGGTGGCCTTCGACTGGGAGAAGCTGGCGGTGAAGCCGACGAAGGTCGGCGCCGTCCGGAAGGTCTGCCAAGGGCCGACCCCGACCTTGGACGAACTGGAGATCCACATCACGACCCTGAACCCCGGCGAGGCCGCCCACGCCCCGCACGCGCATGCGGACGAGGAGCTGCTCATCGTGAAGGACGGCACGGTCGAGGCGCTCGTGAACGGCGAATGGGTGAAGTTGGGGGCCGGCTCGATCATCTTCCAGGCCTCCTGCATCGACCATGCCATCCGCAACGTCGGGGCGACGCCGGCGACCTACCATGTGATCAAGTGGAACTCCCCCGGGATGCTGAAGCAGCTGGCCGAGGCCAAGGCCGCCGCGAAGGCCGCGGCGTCGCCGGCCGCGAAGTAGCCGCGTGGCCAAAGAAAAGGGCGACCCTGCGGGTCGCCCTTGGGAGGGATGGCTGGTAAACTTAGATGGCGGCCGGACCGCGCTCGCCGGTGCGGATGCGGATCACGTCGGTGAGGCCGAGGACGAAGATCTTGCCGTCGCCGATCTTGCCGGTGTGGGCGGCCTTGGAGATGGTGGCCACGGCCTTCTCGACCTGCTCGTCGGCGACGGCGGCCTCGATTTTCACCTTGGGGAGGAAGTCGACGGTGTACTCGGAGCCACGGTAGATTTCCGTGTGGCCCTTCTGGCGGCCGAAGCCCTTGACTTCGGTGACGGTCATGCCCTCGATGCCGATTTCGGCGAGGGCATCCTTCACTTCCTCGAGTTTGAAGGGTTTGATGATGGCGACGACGAGCTTCATGGTGGTGATGGTATGGTTGGGTTAGGCGTTCGGTTGAGCAAGTCCACTTATGCACCCCCCGTGCCAAGTCTCCGGAGGGGGGATGGTTGCCTAGGATTGCCCAGATTTGAGCAGGAGTTCGTACACCTTGGCCATTTTTTCGGCAGATTTGAGGCCCGGAGACGATTCGACCCCACTATTGAGGTCCAGGAAACGGGCGCCGGCTTGGACCGCAGCCTCGACGTTCGTGGGGCCCAAACCGCCGGCCAAGACCCACCGGTGCCCGGGATGGTCGGCGACCAGCCCCTTGAACCGGGCCCAGTCCCCCGTTTGCCCGGTTCCGCCGAAGGCGCCCTTGGCGTGCGCATCATGGACGAAGGTCGCGCTGCAAGGCAGCAGTTCGGCCGGGAAGGCGGCGCCGTTGGCCAACTTCGGCGCCAACCAAAGCCGGTCTCGGCCGATCTCCCGGGCCAGGGCGGCGGGATCGCAATCCCCGAGCGCCGGGTCGAAGTGCGCTTGGACGATCGCGAAGCCCTCGGCGAGCAGCGCGCGGGCTTCCGCCGCCGTGGGATTGACCGTCACGGCCACGCGCGCGTCGGCGGGGATTTCGCGCAGGAGGGCGGCGCGGCCCGGCGCGGCGGCGCACCGCGGCGACCCCGGCCAGACGTTCACGCCGAGGAAATCGGCGCCGTAGGCCCGGAGCATCGCGGCATCGGCGGCGCGGGTGATGCCGCAGACCTTGATGGTGCAGGGGCCGATCATCCGAGCGCCTCGATGATCGCCTCGCGGATCGCCTTGGCCGTCGGCGCGGCGGCGGTCGCCCCGAGGGGGATGCCGGCGCGGCGCACCGCGTCCGCCGTGGTCGGGCCGACCGCGACGACCTTCGGCTGGCGCGCGCCCACGTCCGGGCGCAGCGAGGCGGCCTGGTGCATGAAGGACTCGACGGCGGACGGGCTGGCGAAGACGATGGCGTCCGCGCCGCGGCGCCGGAACTCGGCCGCCTCCGGGGCCTCGGCCACGGACTTCTGGTCGGTCGAATAGACCTTGAGGATGTCGACGATCGCGAGGCCTTCCTCCATCAGCAGGCGCGGGAGTTCGTTCCCGGCGAGGTTGCCCGTGGCGATGACCAGCTTCTGGTTCTCCACGTTGTACTTCGTCATGAGCTCGCGGCCCAGCGCGACCGCGTCCGGCTGCGCGGCGACGAGGTCGGCGTCGAGGTGGTAGCCGCGCAGGGCCTTCTCGGTGGCCGGTCCGACGCAGGCGAAGCGAGCGCCGCCGATGGAGCGGATGTCGGAGAAACGCTGGAAGAAGCGGTCGAAGAAGCCGCGGACGCCGTTCGCGCTCGTGAAGACGATCCAGTCGTACTCGCCGATCGCGTCGAGCACGTCGGCGAGGATGTCCTCGTCCGGTTCGAAGGAGATCTCGAGCAGGGGGAGCTCGATCACCGCCGCGCCGGCGTCGGCCAGCGTGGACTTCCATTCGGCGCCCCGGCCCTCGGGGCGGGTGAGGACGACCAGGCGGTCGCGGAGGGGGAGCTTGCTCATGGTCGGAGGCGGAGGTCGCGGAGGATGCGGTCGGCGAGGGCGTCGGCGGCCGCGAGGTCGGTCGCGGCGAAGTCCAGGTCGCGCCGGCCGAAATCGTCGCGGAAGAGGTGGACGCGTCCGGCCGCGTGGTGGCACGCGAAGGCGGTGTGGCAGCCTTCGCCCAACTTGGCGAGGAAGAGGCGCTCGACCGTCACCGAGAACGTGGTGCGGGCGCAGCCGGCGGGCGCGAAGCGGGCGGCTTCCCCCGCGCGGCACTGCAGCGCGACGGCTCCCTGGCCGGCGGCGGGGACCATGCGGGCGAGGTCGACGCGCTCGAAGGCGAGGCCTTCCCAGGCGGAGATCCCGAGCCGGTCGAGGCCGGAGGCCGCGAGGTAGGAGGCGTCGGCGTCGGCGTTGGCCAGCTTCTTCAGCCGGGTGTCGACGTTGCCGCGGAGCTCGGTCCACTCGGCGTCGGGGAAGGTCAGGCGGCCTTGGGCGCGGCGGCGCGGGCTACCGGTCGCGATGCGCCGGGGCGCCGCCACGTCCGCGCGGCGCACGAGCACGTCGCGCGCGTCCTGGCGGGGCAGGCAGGCGGCGATCTCCAGCCCGGCGGGCATCTCCGTCGGCAGGTCCTTGGAGCTATGCACCGCGAGGTCGGCCTCGCCGCGGAGCAAGGCCTGCTCCAGTTCGGCGGTGAACAGGCCCTTGCCGCCTTGCTTCTCGAGCGACCAGGCGGCCTGGCGGTCGCCCGTCGTCGTCAGGATGCGCACCTCGGTGGCCACGCCCAGCGCGGCCTCGAGGCGGGCGGCGGCGTCGCGCGTCTGCTGCAGGGCCAGCGGGCTGCCGCGGGTGACGAGGATGAGCGGGTCGGCCATGTCAGAAGCGGATGGCCCCGCTCTTGACGAGGTCGAGGACGCCCCAGGCGAGGATCGTGGCCAAGTTGAGCGCGGCGAGGACCACCGCGGCGACGCGGAAGCCATCCCACGGACGGCCTTGACCGGCGAGCCAGGCGATGAGGGCGCCGCCGAGGCAGCCGGGGATCCCGAGGTTGAGGGCGGCGAAGACCTTGCGGTCGAAGGGGTCCGCGACGGCGCCGAGGAAGACCTGGGCGCCTTCCACGGTCAGCCAGAGTCCGGTGGCCAGGGTCAGGCCGGCGACGAGCAGGCCCCAACCTTGCAGCAAGCGGAAGGCTCGGTCGGACGGCTCGCGGGTGGCGGACACCTCCCCAGCAAAACGCCGCCCGCCCGGACTTCCAAGTTTCAACTTTCCGGCGACGCGGATTTCTCCGGTGGCGCCGACCGGTCCGGGCCGGCGCCGAAGCCGACGGAGGTCGGCTTGAAGGGGTGCTTCAGCAACCCGATCACGCTATGCTCCACCGGCTCGTGGATGCCGAAGTCCTGCGGCTTACGGTCCTTCGGCAGGTAGTGCGTGCCGAAGAGGATGTCCCACAGCGGGAGGAAGCTCGCGAAGTTCTTGTCGATGGCGGCGGGATCCTTCGAGTGGTGCCAGCGGTGGTAGACCGGCGAGGTGACGACGTGCCGGAACGGACCCCAATCCCAATCGACGTCCGCGTGTCCGAGGAGGGCGAAGACCCCGAGGGCGGGCCCGGCGAGGGCTGCGGCCACGGGGTCGAAGCCCAGCAGGATGAACGGGAAGACGAGCAGCGCGTTCGCGACGACGTCGTTCACCGGGTGCGCGCGCACGCCGCTTAACCAGTCCAGCTGCTCGGAGCTATGGTGCACCGCGTGGAAGCGCCAGAGCCGCTTGCCGTGGAACCAGCGGTGGATCCAGTACAGCAGGAAGTCGCCCAGCAGGAAGGCCAGGGCGAACTGCGGCCAGCGGGGCAACTGTCCGATCGGGCCGAAGCCCCGGTACTGGCCGGCCTTCAGTTCCGCGAGCGGGATGATGCCCGTCGGCACCAGCACCAGGAAGCCGAGGATGCTGATGACGACGAAGTTGAGCGGGTTCGACAGCAACGCGTTGGTCACGCCGCTGAAGACATCGGTCCAGACCTGCGGGCGCCACCAGGGCCGCTCCTGCTTGTTGCCGAAGAGGTGCTCGATCATCCAGAACAGCGTCACCAGGAACGCGACGGAGAAGAGGTAGGCAGCCATGGCTCGCTTCAGGCGGCGGGGTCGTCGGGCAGGGTGGGGGTGGCCGGGTCGAACTCGAGCAGTTCGCCGGGCTGGCAAGCCAAGGCCCGGCAGATGGCCTCGAGCGTGGAGAAGCGGATAGCCTTGGCCTTGCCGGTCTTGAGCACCGAGAGGTTCGCGAGGGTGATGCCGACCGCTTCGGACAGCTCGGTCAGGGACATCTTGCGTCGCGCGAGCGCGACATCGAGGCGGATGATGATGGCCATGGTGGTCAGATGACCAGGGCTTGTTCGGCCTGCAGGGCGAGGGCCTGCTGCAGGTTCCAGCCGAGGATGAGGATCAGGAGGCCGGCCACGATGATGCCGGCGTTGAGGCCGAGGCACCCGCAGACCAGGAGGGCGATCCCGATGCGCTTGAGCACGCGGGCGTTGTCGGCGGCGATCACCCGACCCTCGGCGAAGGCGGCGAAGAGCTGGCGGAGCAGCCACGTGAAGCCGAGGATCAGCGTCGCGAGCAGGCCGGTCACCGCGACGAAGCCGCCGCGTTTCTCCGGGTGGTCGACGAGATCCTGGTACTTGTTGGCTTCCTGCTGGGCGGCCGCGACGTGGATGAGCTCCGCGGGTTTCTCCACGAGGAGCGCGAGCAGCTTGGCCGGGTCCTGCCGGAACCCGGCCACCTGGGCCCCGTGCTTGCTGTCCAAGTTCAGCTTCACCAGGGCCTCCGGATGGGTGGCGGCGGTGGCCAGGAGCAGCAGCGCCAGCAGCGTGCCGCCGATCAGGAAGGTACTGCAGAGGAAGCGGCCGATCTTGCCGGCCCGACGGATCCGGCGGTCGAGGTCGGTGGGGGTGGGGGCTTGGGTCATGGCGGCATCCTTTAAAAGATAATAAAGCATCTTAATCAATTACTATTTATTGATAATCGGTAATTAATTGCCTTTGGGTAGGTTGGGATGGGCACAAAAAAGCCGAGGGAACCCTCGGCTGCTTCGGTTTTGGGCGGGCGGTTCAGTGGCCGCCGAGGCCCTCGTGCTCCTTGATGTACTCCTGCTTGAGGCCAAGGGCCTCGGGGGCGTGGAGCACCAGCATCTTCATGCGGATGTCGGCCGGGATGCTCGCGGCGGTGGCCTTGGAGACCCCGATCATGAGGCCGATCGACAGCGGCACGGCCCAGATCGCCGGCTGTTCGCAGAGGATGCGGGCGAGCGGGTGCGCGACCCAGAAGTCGGCGATGCCCTTGGCGAGCGGGTGGTCGGCCCAGTAGGCGGCGAGTTCCGCGGCGTCGGTCAGCTTCTTCGCCTTGGCGACGGCGACGTCCGAGACCGACGTCAGGCTGATGGAGGCCAGAGCGCTGAGGCCGCCGACGAGCATGCCCGTGGCCGCGCCGCGCATCGTCATGCCGCGCCACCACACGCTCATGAAGAGCAGCGGGAAGTAGCTGGCCGCCGCGATCGCGAAGGCCTGGCCGACCATGAAGTTGATCTCGAGCGCCTCGACCTGCGACCCGAGCCCGACGGCCACGACGCCGACGAGCAGGGCCGACCACTTGAAGGCCTTCAGGCGTTGTTCCGGCGAGGCGTCGGGCTTCAGCATGCGGCCGTAGATGTCGTGCGCGAGGGCGCTGGACATCGAGACGAGCAGGCCGGAGAAGGTCGACATGAACGCGGCGAACGCGCCGGCGCAGGTGATGCCCGAGAGGACCGAGCCGAGCAGCGCGTGGTCGCGGCCGGCGAGCAGCGTGGGCAGCTCGAGCACGACCTTGTCCGTGCCCTTGGCGCCGACGGCGTCGTAGAGCTCGGGCGTGAGGGAGCGGCCGAGGACCCCGTAGACGGGCGGGAAGACGTAGAAGACGCCGATGAGGATCATGACCCACATCGTGGTGCGCTTCGCGGCGACGCCGTCGGGGTTGGTGTAGAAGCGCACGAGGATGTGCGGGAGGCCGGCGGTGCCGCAGACGAGCGCGATGATCAGCGAATAGGTGTAGAGCAGCGAGTAGGGCTTTTTGGCGGCCTCGAGCGCGGCCTTGTCCTCCGCGGTCTTGGCCGCGGCGATGGAGGCGTCGACGGCCTTGGTGGTGAGCTTGCCGAAGGGGGCGATCCAGGCCTCGTCCTTCGGGGCCTTGGCGGGCAGGGCCTTGCGCTCGATGCACGGCGGCGTGGTCGCCGTGGTCTCCTGGGCCGTCTTGTTGGCCGCGAGGTGCTGGTGGTAGTGGCCGACGACCGCGGCGAGGACGAAGATCGGCAGGGTGATGGCGAAGACCTTGAGCCAGTACTGGAAGGCCTGCACGAGCGTGATGCCCTTCATCCCGCCCAGCGAGACGTTGAGGGTGATGACCGCGCCCACGACCACGACGCCGGCCCAGTACGGCAGGCCGGGGAAGATGTAGGCGAGGGTCGTGCCGGCGCCCTTCATCTGCGGCATCGTGTAGAAGAAGCCGATGAAGAGGACGAAGCAGACCGCGATCTTGCGGAACACCGGCGAGTCGTAGCGCCCTTCCGCGAAGTCCGGGATGGTGTAGGCCCCGAAGCGGCGCAGCGGGCCCGCGATGAAGAGCAGCAGGAACAGGTAGCCGCAGGCGTAGCAGACCGGGTACCAGAGGGCGTCGTAGCCCGTGGCCATGACCATGCCCGCCACGCCCATGAACGAGGCGGCGGAGAGGTATTCGCCCGAGATGGCGGAGGCGTTCCAACCGACGGAGACCGAGCGGCCCGCGACGAAGAAGTCGCCGGCGCTCTTGGACTTGCCCGCGGTCCAGAAGCCCATGCCGACGGTCACGACGACCGTGATCAGCGAGAAGAAGGCGATCCAGGGGTCGATGCCTTGGGCGGCCGGCTCGGCGGCGGCGAGGAAAGTCAGGAGGGCATTCATCTTACTTGGTGGCGCCGTCCTGGGCGGCTTGGGCCTCGGCGTTCTCGAGCGCGATGGAGCGCTGGATGAAGACGTAGGAGATGATCCACACGAAGGGGAAGAAGAGCACGCCGAGGATCAGCCACGTCAGCGTGAAGCCGAACACCCGTTGGGCCATCATCTCCGGCTGGAAGTAGTTCAACAGCGGCAGCGCCACGAGCGCGACGGTGAAGGCGAGGGCGCAGGCGATGGAGAGCTTGAGTTGGTCGCGCATCAGGCGGGCCAGGAAGGCGTCCGAGTGGACGTCCACGGGGGCGGGGGAGGGCTCTTTCATGGGGTGTCCCTAGTCCGTGCAAGTGACCGCGAAGTGCAACCCGAGGATTTCCGCTTGCCAGTCGTTAATGCAAAACTATTGCAACTACTACGTCCATGGAATCCTCCGTCCTTCCCCCGCTTCGCCCCCTATTCATGCTCGCGGCCTCGACTTTGGCCCTCACCGCCCAAGACAAGCCGGCCACCCCCGAGAAACTGAAGCCCGTGGTCGTCAAGGGCACGGCCATCGGCGGCGAAGTGACCCCGGCCTCGCCGACCCTCACCCTCTCGGCGTCGGCGCTCGAGGCCTTGCCTCAGTCCAACATCGGCGACCTCTTGGCCGACCTGCCCGGAGTGGCCTCGAGCTACTTCGGCCCCAACTCCGGCCGGCCCGTCATCCGCGGCCTCGACGGCGATCGCCTCAAGATCATCCAGAACGGCGTCAACAGCCTCGACGCGTCCGCGGTCAGTCCCGACCACGCGGTGAGCGTCGACCCGTTCGCCATCCGCGAGGCCCAGGTCCTGCGCGGCCCAGCCGCCCTCCTGTACAGCGGCAGCATCCTCGGCGGCGTGATCAACCTCGTCGACGCGCGCATCCCGAACCAGCGCCTGGCCCAGCGCCAGTCCGTCCTCGGCCGCATGGGTTCCGTCGATGGGCTCCGCTCCGCCGGCGTGCTCGCCGAAGGGTCGGCCGGGTCCTTCTCCTACCACTTCGATGGCTTCGACAAGTCCACCGAAAACCTGCTGACCCCGCTCGGACGCATCGCGGACACCGCGGCGGATAACCGCGGGGCGGGCCTCGGCTTCTCGTACCTCACGGCCAATGGTTACGTCGGTCTTTCCTATTCGGGGCTGGATTCCACCTACGGCGTCGCCGAGCAGGACATCGCCATCGGCCTGCGCCAGCGCCGCTGGGACCTCGCGGGCAAGGCCGAGGTGGCCGGTAGCCTCGTGCGTTCCCTCGCCTACCGCGTGGGCTTCGCGGATTACGCGCACACCGAATTCGAGGCCGGCGCGCCGGGCAGCACCTTCGCCAACCAGGGTTGGGACGGCCGCCTCGACGTCGAACTGGTCAAGCTGGGGTCGGTGGAGGGCGTGGTCGGCCTGCAGGCCAGCCGTTTCGATTTCGCGGTGGCCGGGGACGAGGCCTTCCTGCCCGACACGCGCAACGCCGCGACGGCCGCCTTCGGTTCGTTCGTGCACACCCTCGCGCCCGACCAGCGTCTGCGCTACGGTTTCCGGCTGGAGCGGGCGCAGGTCGACGCCGCGGCCTGGACCCATGTCGGCTTGGCGATCGACCCTGGCGCGGCGTCGGCGGCCTTCACGCCCCTGAGCTTCGCCTTGGCGTGGGCCAAGGACTTGGATTCCTCCTGGACCACCACCCTCAACCTGACCCGCACCGAGCGCGCCCCGAACCAGCAGGAACTCTTCGCCGACGGCCCGCACGTCGGGACCGACGCCTATGAGGTCGGCGACCGCACGCTGGGCAAGGAGCGGGGCTTCGGCCTGGAGTGGGAGCTCGCCAAGGTCCGCGGCCCGGTTTCCGGCAGCTTCTCGGTCTACTATAACCGCTTCTCGTCCTTCATCTCCCTGCAGGGCAACGGCCCGGGCCCGGACCTGACGGGTGCCGGCGGCGTCGACCACTCGGGCTTGGGCCGCTACGATTTCGTCGCGGTGCCCGCCGACTTCTTCGGCTCCGAGCTGAAGGTGAACTTCCAGTTCGTCGACACGGCGACCTCGAAGCGGGGCCTGGAATGGTATGGCGATTTCGTGCGCGCGTCCCAGCGCGATACTTCCGAGGCCTTGCCGCGCATCTCACCCGGACGGATCGGCGCGGCCTTGCATGGCGCCGACGCCGGTTGGACCTGGCGCCTCGACGCCACCTACCACTTCGCGCAGAACCATACCGCCGTCGGCGAGAGCCGGACGGCCGGCTACACGATGGTCGGCGCCACCCTCGGGCACGACTTCAGGATCGCCGGGGCGGACGCCCGCTTCTCCCTCCGCGTCATCAACCTGCTCGACCAGGAGGCGCGCAACGCGTCCTCGTTCATCAAGGACATCCTCCCGCTCCCCGGCCGCGGCCTTGAGGCCAGCCTCCGCCTGGATTTCTGAGGATTCCCGGGCGCGACGACGGCCGGGTGGTTGCGGCCGCCTTTGGACTCGTTACTTCGATGGTTTTCCCTAACACCGCCCGCATGCGCCTCCTGCCGCTGCTCCTCGCCGCTTCCTCCCTGACCGTCGCGCACGCGGATCCCGCGCCGAAGCCCTTGGGCCAGATCGTCGTCACGGGCCGCCAGGATAGCCTGCTGGGCGTCGCGGACTCGGCCACGATCGGCGTGACAGGCGCGGTCCAGCTGGGCGAGCGCCCGCTCCTGCGTCCCGGCGAAGTGCTGGAGACGGTCCCGGGCCTGATCATCACCCAGCACGCGGGCGGGGGTAAGGCCAACCAGTATTTCATGCGCGGGTTCAACCTGGACCACGGCACCGATTTCGCGACGTTCCTCGACGGCGTCCCCCTCAACATGCCTTCGCACGGGCATGGTCAGGGCTACGCCGACATGAACTTCGTGATCCCGGAACTCATCGAGCGGGTGAACTACCAGAAGGGACCCTACTACGCCCGGACGGGGGATTTCGGCACCGCGGGCGCGGCGTACCTCGAGACTTTCCGGACCTTGCCGAAGGGCCTGCTGCTGATGGAGGGCGGTTCCTTCAATCATGCCCGCCTGCTGGTCGCGGATTCCCGCAAGGTCGGCGCGGGCGACCTGCTCTACGCCGTCCAGGGCGCCTACTCCGACGGGCCTTGGCTCATGGGCGACAACTACCGCCGCGCCAATGGCCAGCTCTCGTGGTCGCGCGGCGACGAGCATGATGGTTTCACGACCACGCTCCGTTTCTATCAAGGCGAATGGCGCTCGAGCGACCAGATCCCGCTCGCGCTCGTCGAGTCGGGCGCGCTGTCGCCCTGGGGGAACCTGGACCCCACCAACGGCGGCGATTCCCGCTACCTTTCCTGGTCCGCCGACTGGCGCCATCGCCACGGCGGCTCGGAGGACCGCCTCCAAGCCTACCTCTTCCGCTACCAGTTGGACCTCTTCTCCAACTTCACCTACGCGCTCGACGCGGTGAACGGCGACCAGTTCGAGCAGCAGGATGCCCGCACCGCCGCCGGCTTCAGCTACGTCCGCCACGTCCACGCCGAGTGGGACCGCCGTCCGACCGAGGCCTCCTTCGGCGTCCAGTTCCGCCA
>JBEBDN010000015.1:0-8770 GCA_041156945.1 Verrucomicrobiota bacterium
ATCTTCGTCGAGCGCGGCCAGGTCGCCGCCCACCCGTCCAACCAGCCCCGCGTCGGCCGCGAATTCCGCGCCCGCATCTTCTGGCTGGGCAAGGAGCCGCTGGTCCCGAACAAGACCTACCGCCTCCGCCTCCTCACCCAGAACGTCGAGGCAGTCATCGCCAAGATCGAGAAGATCACGGACGCCTCCACGCTCGAATCGGTGCAGGCCGACAGCGTGCCGCGCGACTCCATCTGCGAAGTGGTCGTCCGGACCACCCGCCCGGTGGCCTTCGACCTCCACCACGAGTGCGCCATCACCGGCCGCTTCGCGCTCGAGGAAGCCGGCCGCATCCATGGCGGCGGCATCATCCTCGAGGCCCGCAGCGAGCACGCCCAGCGCTCCGGCAAGGTCACGTCGGCCGAGCGCACCGCGCGTTCGGGCCACGCCCCGGCCGTCGTCTGGTTCACCGGCCTCTCCGGCTCGGGCAAGTCCACCATCGCCGAGGCGGTCGAACGCCGCCTCTTCGACGCCGGCCGCAACGTCGTCCGCGTCGACGGCGACGACCTGCGCGTCTCGCTCAACCGCGACCTCGGCTTCTCGCAGGCCGACCGCGCCGAAAGCGTCCGCCGCGCCTCCGGCGTCGCCGGGCTCTTCGCCCACACGGGCCACATCGCGCTCGTGACCCTCATCGCGCCGCTGTCGGCCGACCGGGCCAAGGCTCGCGCGGCCCTAGCCAACCACGCGTTCGTCGAAGTCTTCGTCGACGCCCCGCTCGACGTCTGCGAGCAGCGCGACGTCAAGGGACTCTACGCCAAGGCGCGGCGCGGCGAGATCGCCGAGTTCACCGGCATCTCCTCGCCCTACGAGGCGCCCGAATCGCCCGAAGTCCACATCCGCACCGACAAGGTCAGCACCGAACAGGCGGTCGAGCTCGTGCTGAACGCCCTCGACAAGATCCTCGCCGGCAAGGGCGAAGACTGGGAAGTGTAAGTCCAAAAGGTCATCGCGGTAAGCGGTTAGCGGTTAGGAGATCGTCAGGCGGCAAGGACTACCCTTGTCGCCTGGTTTATTTGGCGCTGCGAAATGGTCCAACCGCTAGCCGCCAACCGCCAAAACCTAGCGCTCTCGCCTCTTGTCCTCCGGCCCTCCATCCTCTAGTCCTCGAGCATGCGCCTCCCCACCGCCGCCCTGCTGCTCGCCTGCTTCTCCGCCTTCGCGGCCGAGGCGAAGCGCCTGAACGTGCTGTTGCTGGTGTCCGACGACTGCCGTGCGTCGATGGGCACGTACGGCGGGCCGGCGCGGACGCCCAACCTCGACAAGCTCGCCGCCCAAGGGGTGCGCTTCGACCGCACGTATTGCCAATACGCCCTCTGCAACCCGAGCCGCGCTTCCTTCCTCACCGGCCTGCGCCCCGACACCACCAAGGTCGTCGACAACGCGGTGCAATTTCGGACGAACGTCCCCGATGCGGTGACGCTGCCCGAACTCTTCAAGCAACAGGGCTACGCGGTCGCCCGCATCGGCAAGCTCTACCATTACGGCGTGCCCAAGGAAATCGGCACCAACGGGCTGGATGACCCGCGCTCTTGGGAGAAGGTCTGGAACCCCCGCGGGCGCGATTGCGACGACGAGGACAAGATCTTCGCGATCGTCGCGGGCCAGGGACCGAACGCCCCCGCCGGGGTCAAGGTGGGCACCCACAACTACGGGGCGACGTTGTCCTGGCTGGCGGCGGAGGGTGGCGACGCCGAACAGACCGACGGCAAGATCGCTGCGCAGGCGCAGGCCTTCCTCCGCGAGAAGCGCGAGCAGCCGTTCTTCCTCGCCGTGGGCTTCTTCCGCCCGCACACGCCCTACGTCGCCCCGAAAAGCTACTTCGACCTATACCCGAAGGACCAGATCAGCCTGCCCGGCAAGCCCGACCGCGTCGGCCGTCCCGCCCAAGCCTACTTCAGCACGGCCAAGGCTGACTACGGCATGAACGAGGGCCAACAGCGTTCGGTGATCCAGGCCTACTATGCGTCGCAAAGCTTCATGGATGCACAGCTGGGCCTCGTGCTGGCCGAGCTCGAGAAGCAAGGGTTGGCCGAGAACACCGTCGTGGTCTTCCTCAGCGACCATGGGTACAACCTCGGCGAACATGGGCTTTGGCAGAAGCGCGCCCTCTTCGACCCCTCGACCCGCGTGCCGTTCATCGTGCGGGCCCCGGGCATCAAGGGCGCCGGCAAGCCCTCCGCCGCCATCACCGAACTCGTCGACCTGTACCCGACCGTCGCCGACCTCTGCGGGGTGACGCCGCCCAAGACGCTCGAGGGGCGCAGCCTCCGCCCGCTGCTCGACGACCCGAGCAAGTCGTGGCCCCACGCCGCCTTCACCCAAGTGAACGCCGGGGGCAAGAAAGAGCCCATCGTCGGCCGCACGATCCGCACCGACCGCTACCGCTACACCGAGTGGAACGAAGGCAAAGGCGGCGCGGAACTCTACGACCACGCGAACGACGACGGCGAAAACCACAACCTCGCCCAGGACCCCGCCCAAGCCCAAGTCGTCGCCGAACTCCGCACCCGACTGAAGCAACAAAAGTAACGGCCAGGTCACGGCGGCGAATCGAGGCGCGGAAAATAGCCCTAGCCCATGCCCTAGCCCTGGCCCTTTGCCTGTCTCTATCCGCACCCCCTTGCCTTCCTCTGGCTTCCCCTTAGATTGGATGCCATGAAGCTCCTGCATATCGACGCCTCGCCCCGGACGGTGCGCTCGGTGACCCGCAAGCTTTCCGCCGGCTTCATCAACGCGCTGCGGCTCGCGCACCCCAACCTCAAGGTCACGCACCACGACGTCGGCCACCACCCGCCGCCCTTCATCTCGGACGCCTGGGTCGGGGCCGCCTTCTCGCCGGCGGACCAGCATGACCCGGCGATGAAGGGCGTCCTGCACCATTCCGACGAATTGACGGCCGAGCTGCTGTCCTGCGACCGCCTCCTGATCGCCTCGCCGATGCACAACTTCACGGTCTCGGCTTCGCTCAAGGCCTGGATCGACCAGGTCGTCCGGGCCGACATGACCTTCAAGGTGACGGAGGATGGCGTCATCCCGCTGCTCCAGGGCAAGAAGGCCCTCGTCATCACGGCCCGGGGCGGCTTCGTGGCCGGCACCGACTACGATTTCCAGGAACCGTACCTGCGGAAGATCCTCGGCTTCATCGGCATCACCGACGTCACCTTCATCCACGCCGAAGGCGTGAACAACGGCGAGGACGCCCGCGTCGAGGCGATGACCAAGGCCTCCGGCGAACTCATCACCCTCGCGAAGACTTGGTAGAAGAGACTAGGAAATAGGTGGTAGGGATTAGGGAGAAGGAATCAGGAAGAGGGTTTTAGGAAATGGGTATTGGGTATTGGGTATTGGGCACCCCCTAACGCCTAATCCCGACTACCTAACATTTGTCCCTGACCCTGGCCCCAGCCCTAGCCCTGGCCCCTTCCCTAGCCCTGGCCCCTTCCCTCAACCATACTTCAACTCCACCTTCTTGCCCGTCTTGATCGACTCGTAGATCCCCTCGATCACGACCATGTCGCGGCGGCCGACCTCGCCGGTGCAGGTGAACTCGCCGCCATCGCGGATCGCGGCGCAGACGGCGTCCATGTGGCGCTGCTGCTGGCGGAAGACCCCGAAGTCCAGTTTGCCCTTGGCGGAGGTGGAGATGTTGAGGCCGCGGTAGCTGAAGACCGGCCGCTCGCCCTTGAACCAGCCCTTGGGTGCCTCGGCGTGGAACTCCGCCCGGTTGGCGTCGTAGCCCGTCCAGACGTCGGCGGTCGCGCCGTTGGCGAACTCGAGGCGGAACTCCAAGGCCTGCTCGACCTCCTTGAAGAACTCCGGCTGGGTCTTCGGCAGCTCCTTGGCCGTGACCGCGACCGGATTGGCGTCGGCCGCCATGCAGCACGCGTGCAAGGAATAGATGCCCATGTCGAGGAGCGCGCCGCCTCCGGCCAACTTCTTCTCGATCCGCCAAGCCTGCCGGCGGAGGGTGAACCCGTTGGCCGAGGTCATCTTCAGGAACGGGCCGAACTCCTGCGACTTGGCGAGGCGGACGAGTTCCTGGTGGTAGGGATCGTAATGCAGGCGGTAGCCGATCGCCAGGCGCTTGCCGGCCTTCTTGCCCGCGGCGATCATGGCGTCGCACTCGGCGACGGAGGTCGCCATCGGCTTCTCGCAGATGACGTGCTTGCCCGCGCCGAAGGCCGCGAGGACGTTCTGGGCATGGATGCCGGGCGGGGTGACCACGTAGACGACGTCGATCTCCTTGTTCGCGGCCACCTTGTCCCACTGGTCGTAGGAGTAGACGTTGGCCTCGTCAAAGCCGTGGAGCTTGGCGAGTTTCTCGCCCTTGGCGCGGGTGCCGGTGATGGCCGCCACGAGCTTCACGTTCTTCGTCTCCAGCAGGGCCGGCGACAGCTCGCCGTTCGAGTAGCCACCGAGGCCGCACAGGGCGATACCGAGTTTGCGGGGCGCGGGGCCGTCGGCCGCGCGCAAGGCGGGAGCGAGGGCGAGGCCGGCGGCGGCGCCGCCAAGGGAAGCGATGAACGAACGACGGGAGGGGCTCATGGGGTGGGTTCTTTCTAACGAGGCGAGCGCCCCGGGCAAGCCGGATGCGGTGAGGCGTCCACGCCCACCCGAGATCATCCGCGCCACGACCTCACTTCGCCTTTGGCATCGCGAAAGCCTGGCGATAGAACTCCCAGTTGCCGTCCCCCAAGGCTGCGAAGACGCGGTCAGGATCGTGACCGAGACCGGGCAGGACCGTCCACGTGTGCGGGATGCCGAGGGTTTCCAGGTGACGATGAAAGTCCTGGTTGTAGGCAAAAGTCTCGTCTTGTTCGCCGATCACCATGCGAACCAGCGTTCCTTGGGCGACCGTCTTAGCGTTTTGCTCCGCGAGGGCCCGTGGGCCAACTGCGCGGAAAGTCGCCTGATCGCCGCCGTAGACCCGTCGCAGAAGTTCCTCGGCCTGGAGCCGACTCGCCCGCGGCGTGCCCTTGAGTTCGGCCTGCAGGGGGCCGGCGCCGACGATCGAGACGGCGCGGAAGAGCTCGGGGTACTTGAAACCCAGCCGGGCGGCCCCGTAGCCGCCCATGCTGAAACCATCGAGCAGCCTTCCCTCCCGCTTGGCGACGGTGCGATAGGCGGCGTCCACGTGGGGCAGCAGGTCGCGCACGATCATCGACTCGACGGGCGCCGAGCCGTCGGACCAATCGACATACATGCCCATCTCCAGCCCGTTCACGAAGACGACCAGACACGGCGGCAACTTACCCGCCGCGATGGCCGCGTCAAAACGTCGGGCGACGACCGGGATGCCGGGCAAGCCTCCACCGGACCCATGGAGCCAATAGACGACGGGAAACCGGCGGGTCTCGTCGGCGTAGGCGGCCGGTCGGTAGAGATGGTAGCTGACGTTTCCTTTCGTCGAAGGGCAGGCGAAGACATGATGCGTGACACCGGGCGCCGGGACGGCCCGGGTCACCCAAACGGGCGGATTTTTCGCCGGCGATTGACCGCCGACCGACGAGGTCCCGGGGGCGGGCGTGGGCGCCGAGCACCCCAGGGGGGCCAGCACGGACAGGAGCCCAAGCGGCAAGAGGGTACGCATGATTATCCTCGGATGAAAAACCGCCCCGGCTCGAAAGTTGCCAAGCCACCCCGGCTAGCGCCGCACGAGGAAGACGGCCCCGAGGAGGATCGCCGCGCCGAGCAGGCGGCGGGTCATGACGGCGGGGCCGACCGAACGCTCGGCGTTGCCGAACCAATGGCCGACCACCCAGACCAGGGCCACGCTCCAGATGCCGCGGGTATTATAGAGGATATTGGTCCGCGTGACCTCATGGGCCAGCGAGATGGCGAGGACCATGCCGGTGCACTGCAGCCAAAGCAGGACGCCCCCCGCCAAGGTCCAGAGCAGCACCCGCGGGGGCAGCGCGAGGAGCGGCTGGGAGAACTTCGGCACCAGCAGCCACGAATAGAGCAGCATCGCGCCGAACGCCAACGGGGCGAAATGGGTCATCCCCAGTTCGCCGACCCAGCGCTGCGTCAGGATGTCGGAGGTGGCGAAGAGGCCGGCGGCGAGACCGCCGTAGAGGAGACTGGAGAGCATCCGGGCGCGGTCCGCGCGCCATTCGCCGCCCAGCAAGGCCATCGCGACGCAGGTCATGAGCGTGGCGACCCAGAGCGAGGCGGTGAGCGGCTCGCCCAGCACCAGCACGGCGAGGAACGCGACAAAGAGGACCTTGGCGCCGAGCACGGGCGTCGCCACGGAGACGTCGCCGCGGCTGAGCGCCAGGAAGGTGAAGTACTGCCCCGCGAAGAAAACGGCCCCCACGATCAGGGCATGCATCACCGCGAGCGCCGTGAACGGCCCGCCCAGCCCATCGTCGAACAGCCAGAACAGCTGGAACAGCGCGCCCATCGTCAGGTTCACCACGAACCCGATGCGCCAAGGACCGGCGCCGCCCTCGGTCGAGCGCTTGAGGATGATGGCCGCCACGGCGTAGCCGAAGGCGGAGAGCAACGGGAGCGCGGTGGCGACGGCGGGCGAAAGGGTCACGGGAAAGCCTCCAGCGGGGAGGAAATCGCCCGGTTTCGCAACCGTGGACTACTCGTGGAAGCGGATGCGCGGCTTCGGGCCGTCCTTGGCCTTCGGCAGGCGTTCCGGGTCCGTGAGGGAGGGCGACGACTGCAGTTCCGACTTCCCCTTCCACTTGCGCTCGAACCCGGTGCTGGCGAGGCGGACGGCGTCGCGGCCGAGCCGATGGTTGAGGGCATCGACGGCCTTCATCAGGCGGTCGCGCTGCGGGTCGATCGGCGCACCGAGGCCGGGCAGGCCGGGTTGGACGACCGCGGCGGAGGTCAGACCCTGCAGCAGGACGCCGGCCTTTTTGTACAGGTAGCCGTCGCGGCGGATCCGGGCGAACGCGCGGCCGGCGGCGGCGCAGATCGCGCGCGCGTCGTCGGTCGGCGGATCGAGCGGCTCGGCCTCGTCGGCGAAATACTGCTCCTGGTCGAGGCGGTGGCGATTGGTCCGCAGCATCACCACGACGGTCGCGGCGACCAGACCGTCCTCCCGCAGCTTCTCCGCGCCGCGGGCCGCGTGGGCCGCGACGGCCTCGGCGAGCTCGGCGGCGTCGCTGACCGGCCGACCGAAGGAACGGGAGACCATGACGCTCTGGCGCGGACCGGCGTCCTCGACGATGTCGTGGCAGGGGATCCCGCGCAGTTCCAGGGCGAGCCGCTCGCCGACGACCCCGGCGATGCGCCGTACGAAGGCGGGGTCGGCCTGGGCGAGGTCGAGGGCGCTGAGGAGCCGGTGCGAGCGCAGGCGCGCGGCCAGGCCGGGGCCGACGCCCCAGACGTCCTCGCTGTCGACGCCGCGCAGGAACGCCTCGCGGCCCGCGGCGTCGTACGGGACGACGAGCACGCCGCCCGACGCCCGGTCCGACTTCGCCCGCTCGTTGGCGAGCTTGCACAGGACTTTGGTGGCGCCCATGCCGAGCGAGATCGGGATGCCGGTGGCGCGATGGACCGCTTCCTTGATCCGCAGGCCCAACGCGCGGGCTTCCGTCTCCGGCATGTCGGGGAAACCGAGGAAGGCCTCGTCGACCGAGTAGACCTCGATGTCGCGCGCCTGCTCCGTCAGGGCCGCCATGACGCGCTCCGAGAACTCGCCGTAGACCGCGAAGTTGGACGAGAAGATGCGCACGCCGTGGGCCTCGCAGGTGCGGCGCACCTCGAAGTACGGTGCGCCCATCGCGATGCCGAGCGCCTTGGCCTCCGCGGAGCGCGCGATCACGCAGCCGTCGTTGTTCGAGAGCACCACGATCGGCACGTCGCGCAACGACGGGTCCAGCACGCGCTCGCACGAGGCGTAGAAGTTGTTGCAGTCGGCGAGGGCGCGGAGCATCGACGTCAGCAGCGGCGGACCACCGCCACCACGGTGCCCCAGATTCGGAATTCGCCGGCGAAAGGCAACGGCCCCTTGGGCCAGCCCGGCCCGTCCGCGCGCAGGCACCAGGCGCCGTCGGCCCCGCGTTCGAGCCGCTTCACCGTGAACTCGCCTTCCAGCTCGGCGACGACCACGGCGCCCGCCCGGGCCGGCGCGGCCTTGTCGACCACGATGAGGTCGCCCGACAGGATGCCCGCGCCCGCCATCGAATCGCCCTCCACGCGCAGGAAGAACGTCGAGACCGGGTTGCGGATGAGGTGCTCGTTCAGGTCGAGCCGCCGCTCCAGGTGGTCGTCCGCCGGCGACGGGAAGCCCGCCATCGCCCGGCTCTCGAGCAAGGGCAAGGGACGGAAGGTGCGGACCTCGCACCCGATCGACTGGGTCACATCCAACATATGAACGGATGTTCACCCTCCAAGGGAAGCCTTCAAGGAGAAAGCATCAGGCCCAAGGGCGGCACGCGGCGCCGCCCCCTGCCTCGGGGCAACAAAAAGACCCGCGTCGGGAAACGCGGGCCATTTAAGCCAAACTCGGCCGCCGCTTACGAGGCGGTGAGGGCGGTGACTTCGGCGCGGACCTTCTCGGCCAGGGCGGTCGAGAGGTAGCGCTCGCTCGGCGAGCAGGCGATCGTGACGATGCGCTTGCCGGCGAACTCCGGACGCTTGGCGAGCTGGAGGGCGGCCCAGATGTTGGCGCCCGAGGAGATGCCGACCGCGAGGCCTTCGCGCACGGAGACTTCCTGCGCGGTGGCGAAGGCGTCGTCATTGGAGACCTGGACGACTTCATCGATCAGGG
>JBEBDN010000016.1:0-31922 GCA_041156945.1 Verrucomicrobiota bacterium
GGACCGCGCGGGGTCGATCAGGGCGGGCAAGGCCGGGCCGACGGGAATCGGCGCGTCGCCGCGCCAGGCATCGCACAGGAAAGTCAGGGCGAGCGCGGGGATGAGCACGACCCATAGCCGCACCCCGCGGCGCAGCAGGTAGCCCGGCCAGTTCCAAGTCCCGGCGGCGCGCTGACGCAGCACCGTCCCCCCGATGAGGTAACCGCTCAGCACGAAGAAGATCCATACGGCGGCTTCGCCATGGCAGGTCAGGAAATAGAGTCCCGTCTCCCACCAGGAGCCCCCACCTTGACGGTAGGGAGGCAACAGCAGCGCCCGGACATGCCCGGCGCACACCGCCAACGCGGCCAAACCGCGGAGCAGTTCGAGCCCCGGAAGGCGAGTCGGACGGAGGAGGACCATCGTCAGTAACGGCGACCGAACAGGTTTTCCTTGGCCCAGTCGACGAGCCGCCCGCACCACCCCGGGCGCGCCGCGCCGGTCGCCCGGAAATCGCCGACCGTGTAGTCCCCGGCCTGGAGGACGGCGTGCAGGCGCGCGGCCACCGCGGCCGGGGTGTGCTGGGTGCGCCAACGCTCGAAGCCGGCTTGGCCAAGACCGGGGGCGTCGGCCCGGAACTCCCGCAGGCAATCCGCGAGCGGCCGGCCTCCCAAGCTTCGCGCCGGCACGATGCAGCCGACATGCCCGGGTGGGCACCGGTGCAGCCACTCCGCGCGGAAACGGTCCACGGGCACCGGATCATAGGTGCCGTCGACGACCAAGGCCGGGACCGCGAGGCGGGCCGCCTCCAAGATGGAAAGCCCGTGCCCCGCGACCAAACCGGCGTCTTCGGCGATCTCGGCGACCAGCGCGGGATGCGCCAAGTGACCGCGGAAGACGACCGGCAAACCCGCGCAGCGCTCGCGGACCCGCCCGAGATCTTCGCCGTCGCCGACCACCACGACCTCGTCGAACCAGGGATGGTCGGGGCGGACGAAGACGGCGCGGATGAACCCGAGCAGGGCCTCGGTCTTGAAATCCTCGACGCGCCCGACCCAGTAGGCCTTGCGGCCCGGCGGAAGCAGGGCGCGCGGCGGCCGGTCGGCCGGGCCGGTGCAGATCGGCACGATGGCCGGAGGAATGCCCGGACCGAAGAGTTCGCCGGCCGCCGCCTGGTTGTGGGCGTCCATGAAAAGGACGCCCCCGCGCGCGGCGCCCGCCGCCAGGAAGGCGTGGATCCGCCGGGCCTGCGCGCGGTGGATCCACCGCGCGACCCAAGCCTTCATGCCCCAGGCGCTCCGGTTGAAGAGGAAAGCCCAGGGCAGGTACTTGAACGCATCCTGCGGCGCGGTCGACCAGGTGACGAGACGGACCTCCGCCGGGAGATCGAACCGACGCTCCAGCAGCCGTCCGAGCAGCAGGCTGCACAGCACGAGGTCCGTCGGCGCCAAGGACTGCCGGCGACCCGGATGGTATTCCTGGAAGGCGAACGGGATGCCCGCCTCGGTCCACAACCGCCGCAACGCGCCATCGGCGAAATCGACCAGTTGGAGTTCATACCCGTAGGCGCGATGCAACTCGGCGGCCGCGCGGGCCAGGAGAAGGTTGACGCCGCCGGCGACGCGGCCCGGACAGATGACGGTGAGGCGGGGCATCGGGTTCAGGCCGCGGTTTCCCGGCGCAGGGCCCGGAGGTAAAGGCCGAGGCACGTCGCGCCGATCAGGCCCACGGGCCACAAGGCGGCCCAGCCCCCGCCCAGGGCGTCGGTGGCCGCGTCGGCCGCCCAGAGCGCGGCGGCCGACAGGCCGGCCATCGCCAAGGTGAAGGGGTCGAGCCAAGCGCCGGCCCGGCGGCGCGAAATCAGCAGCATCAGGACGAGGTAGGCGACGTACCCGAGGAAGAAAGCCTGGCCCGCGCCCTCCAACCCGCTTCCGCCGATCAACCACCAAGGAAGGGTGCCCATCAAGGCCGCGGCGGCTCCCTCGACCACGACGACGGCGAGGGCGGAGCCCCGGGCCAGCAGCCAGAAGCCCAAGGGCCAGGCGACGACGCGGAGGAAGACGCCCCAGTTCATCCAACGCAGCACGACGATCGCGCCGTCGAACTGCGGGTCGTCCTTATAGAGCAGGTGGATGCAGGTGCGCCCCATCGTGAGCAGCAGGGCCAGCAGCGGCAGGGCGAGCAGCAGGCCCGCCTGGATCTGCTTCTCGACCAACTCCTTCGCCTCGGTTTCGTCGCGGGCCGCCGCGACGCGCGGGAAGAAATCGGTGCCCATGGCGGCGAACACGAAGCCGGGGAGGCTGCCGGCGATCGACAGCGCGGCCTGGTAGTTGCCGGCGGCCTCGAGGCCGAGCTGCCGGATGAGCAGCAGGCGCACGGCGTAGGCCGCGAGCTGGGAGAGCAACCCGACGACCATGAGGGCTCCCCCGAGCCGGACGAGGGCGGCGATTTCGGCGCGCGCCGCCGGCGGGGCTTCCGCGGGAGGCGACGCCGCGCGCGCCTGACGCCAGGTGAAGAAGGCCGGCAAGGCCGCGGCGAGCAGCAGGCTGGGGGCGATGCCATGGAGGCCCCCCAGGGCGATGAGCGGCAAGCCGAGCGCGAGCCCGCCCACGGCGGTGGCGACCTGCGTCCACGCCAGCTGCCGGAGGCGGCCCTGGGCCTGCAGGATCGCCGTCCACATCGCCGTGGCGATGACCAGGGGCGCGGCCAAGCCGCCGAGCAGCAGGTCGAGCGCATACTCGGACGAACCGAAGGTCGCCCAACCGACCGGCCAGAACAAGGCCAACGTGAGCGCGGCCCCGAGCCAGGCGAGGAGCCGGCCGAAGGCGCGGACGGCGGCGATCTTGCCGGGACGCGCGGCCACCTCGGCGCCGGCGATCGCGCGGACGCCCGAGGTGCCCAAGCCCCAGCCGGCGAACGTGGCGACGTTGCCGCTGAAGCCCGCGCAGATCCCCATCAGGCCGACGCCCGCGGGGCCGGCGACCCAAGCGATCGCCTTCGCCCGGACGAAGCCCGCGGCCAGGGTCGCGACCGAGGCTCCGCCCATGAGAGCGCTGGAGCGGAGGATGCGGGCGAAGGCCATGCGGAAAGGGGGAAGACGCGGAGTCGGGTCAGGCGGCCCGGGGGCGGGCCGCGGACTTCATCGCTTGAGGGCCTGCTCCAGCAGGGGCGCGAGCAACTCGCAGCCGAACTCGCTCAGGTGGTCGTCGTCGATGTAGTGCAGCCGGCTCACGCCGTCCCACCAGCGGACATCGCCCTGGGGCGTGGTCAACCGCGCCTCGGTCCGGAGGAACGTGAAGCCGGGATGATCGCCGAACTTCGCCAGCAGCTTATCCTCGAAGAGCCGGCGCGCCGCGCGCCCGCGGTCGGCGACCCGCCGCTCCGCCAGCGGCACTCCCTGCTGGTCGCGCAGATGGGCGAAGTAATTGACCGTGCAGATGTCCGGGATGGCCAGCACCGGAGGCTGCTGGACGACGACGAGCCGCGTATGGCGGAGGATCTCGGCCAGCGATGCCTCGTAATCCTCGAACCGCCGGCCATCGTAGCGCATGGCGAAAAGGCAAAGGCGGGGCTGGCGGGCGAGCAGCTCCAGGCCCTTCGCCTGCCGCGCCGCATCCTTGCCGCCGCCCCGCACCAAGGGATCCACCCCATCCTTGATGTGGAACGTCGCGCGGATGTTCGCCCGGCGAGCCAAGGCATCGATGGTCGGCGCCAGGACCATCGCATGGGAGTCGCCCCAGACGAGCACTTCATCCGCGGAGCCGGGCTCGCCGCCGACGAGGCGCCGGCCTTCGGCCGCCGACGGCTCGACGATCTTGATGGCCGCGTACTTTTCGCCGATCGCCGCCAGGCCACCGTCGACATGGAGGCCGCCCCGCATGGTCATGCCGGCGAAACCGCCGACGAGCGGATCGGCGACCGGCGACCGCGGGTCGACCGAGCTCCGCAAGCCCAGTTCGCCGTAAAGGCGCCGGGCCGTCGCCTCCTGCCATTTGCCGGCTTGGCGCACCCCGGCGAAGAGCGCCACGGCGGCGAGCAGCATGGCCCAGGTCGTGAAGCGCCAACGGCGGGTGCTTTCCTCCACGTAGCGATGGGACAGGAAGCCGGCGGCGAAGATCAAGCCCGCCTGCCAGGCGATGGAAGCGGGGCTGTCGGCGGCGGCCATGTAGGTGAGGCCGAAGAAAACGACGACCGGCCAGTGCCAAAGGTACAGCGAGTAGGAAATCGTCCCGATGAAGAGGAGCGGTGGACGGCAAAGCCAGGCATACCCGGCGACGTGCCCACGGAGCCCGCCGAGGAACAGGACCGCCCCGGCGACGGCGAGCAGGGGCCCCCACTGCCGCGCGCCGCCGACCCAAGCCGGCAGGAGGTAGGCGGCGGCCACCAGGATCAACCCGACGACGCCGGACCGGTCGTCCGCGCGAGCGGCGTCCGGCCCGACCTCCCGGCGCCGCGATTGCGACACCGCGGCCACCGAACCGGCCAGGAGCTCCCAGCCCCGGGTGAAGGTCGAATAGAACGCCGTCTCGGCCGCGTGGACGCCCAAATAGAGGAAGGCGGCCAAGCTCCCGAAGCCGACGAGGGCCAGCGGCCACGCCGAGCACCGGCCGGCCGACAGCCTGAACACGGCCCAGAGGAACAAGGGGAAGACGAGGTAGTACTGCTCCTCGACGGCGAGGGACCAGGTATGCAGCAACGGCTGGGCCTGGGCGGCAGCCCCCCAGTAATCGCCGACCATCCCCTCGATCTGCAGGTTGGCCTTCAGGAGGACCACGCCCCGGGTCAACTGGGAGACGTCGCCGAAGTCGAGGGGGTGGCGCCAGAACCAAAGGACCGAGACCACCGCGAGCATCAGGAAGAGTGCCGGCAAGATCCGGCGGATGCGGCGGGCGTAGAAATTCCGGAAGGAGAATTCCCCCGCCGAGAGCTCACGCAAGATGATGCCGGTGATCAGGAAGCCGGAAATGACGAAGAAGACGTCGACCCCCAGGAAGCCGCCCGGCAACCAAGCCGGCCGCAGGTGGAAAAGGATGACGGGCAGGACCGCCAAGGCCCGCAACGCGTCGATCGCGGGTATCCTGGAGTGGGACTGTCCGGTGGAAGGCATTTTCCTGGCTGGATGGGGCCGGTGCGCTCGGGCCGCTCAGGCGCCGAAGACGGCGCGGAAGGTCGCGATGACGCGGTCGCGCTGTTCCTCGGTGAGTCCGGAGCCCGACGGCAGGCAGAGGCCTTGGGCGAAGAGGCGTTCGCCGACGGCGCCGCCGTGCGTCTCGGCGCCCGCGAAGACCGGCTGCAGGTGGAGCGGCTTCCAGAGCGGGCGCGACTCGATGTCGGCCGCCTCGAGCGCCAACCGGACCGCCTCCCGGTCGCGGCCGGCGAGCGCCGGATCGACCGTCAGGCACGTCAGCCAGCGCGTCGACTGACCCCACGGCGCCTCAGGCTGGAAGGCGACGCCGGGCAGGTCGCCGAGCGCCTGCCGGTAGGCGCGGAAATGGGCGCGGCGGCGCGTGACCTTGCTGGCGAGACGGAGCAACTGGCCGCGGCCGATGCCCGCGCAGATGTTGGAGAGGCGGTAGTTGTAGCCGATGGTCGAATGCTGGTAATGCGGCGCGGGGTCGCGCGCCTGCGTCGAGAGGAAGCGGGCCTGCGTCGCGAGCGCGGCGTCGGCCGTGACCAGCATCCCGCCGCCGGAGGTCGTGATGATCTTGTTGCCGTTGAAGGAGTGGACGCCGGCCCAGCCGATCGAACCGGGACAACGTTCGCCATAGGTGGCGCCCAGCGCCTCGGCGGCGTCCTCGATGAGCTTCACGCCATGCCGCTCGCAGCACGCCAGGATCGGGGCGAGGTCGGCCGACTGGCCGTACAGGTGGACGAGCACGAGGGCCTTCGGCGGCCGGCCGGCGCGGGCCTTCGCCTCGATGGCGGCGCAGGCCAGCGCGGGATCCATGTTCCAGCTGCGCTCCTCGCTGTCGATGAAGACGGGGCGGGCGCCCAGGTAGGCGATGGGCGCGGCCGAGGCGATGAACGTCAGGTCGGAACAGAGCACCTCGTCGCCGGGGCCGACGCCGGCGAGGCGCAGGGCGAGGTGGAGGGCGGCGGTGCCCGACGACAAGGCGACCGCCTGGGGCGCGCCGACCGCGGCCGCGAACTCCCGTTCGAAGGCGTCGAGGTGCGGCCCGACCGGGGCGACCCAGTTGGCCTCGAAGGCCTCCAGGACGAACTCGACCTCGGCGGTGCCGACGTCGGGCGGGGAAAGGTAGATGCGGGACATGGGGAAGGTTCAGCGCCAGGGGCGGTCGGCGAAGATCCCGAGGGCTTCGAGTTCCCGCAGCAACGCCTGCACGTCCTGGCGCGCGAGAAGCTCGGGGAACGGGGTCGGCGAGGAGAGGCGGAGGAACAGCTGTTCGCTCTTCTGGTTGAGTCCATGCGCCTGGATGTCCTTGAGCAGCAGCGGGAGCCGCTCGAGTCGGCCGACGAGGCCGTCGCGCCAACCTTCCCGCTGCTCTTCATAGCGGTTGGGTTCGCCGTTCACCAGGTGCCAGAAGGCGACGTGCTGCAGGCCGCCGCGGGGGACGAGGTAGGTGCCGGCCTCGTAGGGCAGCAACGCGCGGCCGCCGACGCGGGCGACCACGCCGTAGCGACGGTCGGTCCGGACGCAGCCGTTGTTGACCCAGCACGAGTCGGGGTTGTGGGAGCCGGCGTCGACGATCGAGACCTTGCCCGGTTCCCAATAGGCCGCGTAGACGAGGATCTGCAGGCCGTCCTTGGCGTAGACCGCCTGGGCGACCTGGGAATAGTTGAGGATGCCCTGGACGTTCGCGGCGGCCGCGGAGCCGACCGCGACCGGCACGTCGCGGCGCACCCAGCCCGCGACCGAACCCGGCAACGCCCGCGCGACCTCGCCGGTGAAGCGGCGGCGATGGTCGGCGAAGACCTCGACGGCGACGAGGAGGGTGAGGAGCGCGACGAGCGCGACGGCTCCGGCGATGAGCAGGGCGCGGCGCATGCTCAGAGCACCTTGGCGGGGTTGCCGACCATGGTGACGCCGGCGGGCACGTCCGCGATGACGACGGCGCCGGCGCCGAGCACGGCGCGGGCGCCGACTTTCCGGCCCGGGATGATCGAGACGCGGCTACCCATGAAGACGCGGTCGGCCACCTGGACCCGCCCGGTCACGTCGCAATGGGCGCTGAGGGTGCTCCAGGCGCCGACGCGGGCGTCATGCCCGACGGTCGAGTGGAGGTTGACCATCGCGAAGTCGCCCAGCTCGACATCCGCGGAGACGATCGCCCCGGGACACAGCACGACGCCGCGGCCGAGACGCACCCGTTCGCCGACCAGGGCGCGCGGGTGGACGAAAGTCAGGAAGTCCGCGCCCGCGGCGAGCAAGGGGGCCAGCAGCCGCTCCTTCTGCGGGGGCAAGCCGAGACCGCAGAGGAAGACCTCGTCGGCCGAGGGACGGTGGCCGGTCAGCGGCCGGACCGGCGCGAAGTCCCCGAAGTCGGCGAGCGCGGCCGGGTTGTCGTCCAGGAAACCCGCGACGGACCAGGCCCGTCCATGGTCCGGGTGCTGACGGGCCCAGGCGTGCATCTCGCGGCCGAAGCCGCCGGCGCCGACGATGAGGAGTTGCTTCATGTTCAGGAAAGGAGGGCGACGAGGTCGCGGGCGGTGCGGCAGGCGCGGACCTGCGCGCCGGTGAGGGCGCGGCCGTGGGCCTGTTCGGCATGGGTGATGACGAGCAGCACGGCCAAGGAGTCCCACCGCGGCAGCGCCGCGAGCACGGTGTCGAGGCCGGCCGGAGCGTCGGCCAACGCATCGACGTCGGCCTGCAGGGCGCGCCAAAGGGGTTCTTCGGAGGGGCTCATGGGGCGGGCGTCAGCGGCAGGGTGGGCAGGATGGTCAGGGGTCCCGACGTGAGGGCGACGGCCCCCCAGGATAGCCCGACGCCGAAGCCGCAGGCGACGAGGCGCCGCGGGCCGGCGCGGAGCTCCGCGCCCAGCGACTCGACCAAGGCGCACGGGATCGAGGCGGAACTCTGGTTGCCGAAGCGCTCGACCAGGTCCATCGGGGTCTTGGCGGCGGGGAAGCCGCATTTGCGGCCGACGGTCGATAGGACGAAACGGTTGGCCTGGTGGAGCACCAGCGCGTCGACGTCCGGCTCGGCCCAACCGGCGAGGGCGAGGACCTCGGCGAGCGCGGCCGGTACTTCGCGCAACGTGAAGTTGAAGACCTCGGCCCCGTCCATGTGGAGGTCGCCCGGCCGCCGGACGTTGCCGTCGGCGTCGGCGCGCTCCGGCTCCGGACCATCGCCGCGGGGCGAACGGGCGCCGCCCGCCGGCACCTCGATGACGCGGGCCCGGGCGCCGTCCGCGCCGAGGACGAAATGCCAGGGTCCGGCCGCGGGATCGCGCACCACCAAGGTCGCGGACCCGGCGTCGCCGAAGAGCGGATCGGTCGCGCGGTCGCGCGGGTTCGTGCAGCGGCTCAAGGTGTCGCCGGCGCAGAGCAGGACGGCGCGGGCCCCGCCGTGCGCGCACAGCAAGGCGGCCTGCTGCAGCCCGTAGACCCAGCCGGAGCAGCCCAAGGCGACATCGTAGGCCGCCACGGCGCGGGCGAACCCGAGCCGGCCGTGCAGGAGACTCGCGTTGTTCGGCTGGGGGTGGTCGGGCGTCTGCGTGACGAAGACGACCGCATCGACCTCGGCGGCCGCGGCCGGGCAGGCCGCGAGGAGGCGCGTGGCGGCGTCGGCGCAGAGGTCCAAGGCGGTCTGTCCCGGGGCCGCGACCAGCCGACGCCGCAGGCCGACGGTGCGGGCGGTCCGCTCCAACGCCCCGGCGTCCTGGCCCGCGGCGAGGCCCTCCGCGACGAAATCGCGGGCCAGCGGGCCGGTCGTGACGGCGAGGCCGGCGATCCGGACTTGGGCGAGGGTGGTCTGCATCGGAGGGAAATGTTCAGCGGGCGGCGAACTGGCGCAACCACGACTCGACGCAAAGGACGCCCATCAGCGGGTAGGCGGCGTCGATTTCGCCGCGGGCGTCCGCCTCGAGCAGGGCGACGACGCCGGCGCCATGGAAGACGCCGGTGGCGTCCAGGCGGCCCTCGGCGGCGAGCCGGCGAAGGCGGCGGCCGTAGCCGCCGTGCAGCAGGCGACGCAGCGGGAAGCCGAACCCGGTCTTGGGACGATCGAGCACCTCCGCGGGCAGGATGCCGCGCATCGCGGCGCGCAGGAGGTACTTGCCGGCGCGGCCCCGCTGCTTGAGGTCGTCGGGGAGGCGCTCGGTGAAGGCGACCAGGTCCGGGTCGAGGAACGGCACCCGCACCTCCACGCCGCAGGCCATCGCCATCTTGTCGGTGTAGTTGAGGTTGTGGTCGGCCAGGAAGAAGCTGCGGTCGAGGTGCAGCATCTGGTTCAGGCGGCTCACGCCCGGCGGCAAGGCGGCGAGCGCGTCGAGCATCGTGTCCACGGTGCGGAAGCGCCGCAGTTCCTCGCGGAAGCCGGGGGCCAGCGCGGGCGCCAGGGCGGCGTCGTCGAGCCAGAGGAAGTAGCTCGCCAACCTTTCGGCCGGCGGCGCGTCCGCATGGGCGAACAACTTGGCCAACCGGCGGCCGGCCGGATTGTCCCGGGGGAGCTGGCCGCCCAGGTCGACCAAAGCCTCGCGCCACGGCCGCGGCATCCAACCCCAGTAGCGTTCCGAGGCCAAGGCCTGGTGGCGGCGATAGCCGGAGAAGATGTCGTCGCCGCCGGCGCCGGAGAGGAGCACCTTGACGCCGCGCGCGCGGGCCGCCGCGCAGATCGCGCGCGTCGCGAAGGCCGCGGGATCCGGCGTCGGCTCGTCCAGGCTCCAGACCAGGCCATCGAGGTCGTCGAGGTCGGCCGCGTCCATCGCCACCTCATGCAGGGGCGCGCCGAGGCGGGCGCCCACCCGCCGGGCGTAGGGCAAGTCGTCCTCGAAACCTTCCTCGCCCGCGTCGGGCGGACCCAAGGAGAAGCAGGGGTAGTCGGCGCCCGTGGGCAGGTTCCTCACCGCGTGGTGCGCGATCGTGGTGGAGTCGACCCCGCCCGAGAGGAAGCCGCCGAGGGGCACGTCCGCGACCAATTGGCGGCGGACCGCCTGCTCGACGTAATGGCGGCAGGCCGCGAGGGCGGTGGCGCGGGGAAAGGCCTGCACCTCCTCGCGGTAATGCTCCGGGGCGAAGCGGCCGAGGCGGACGGTCCCATCCTCCGCGCACTCGAGGAAGTCGCCGGGGCGGAGCTTGCGGACGCCGCGGGCGGGCGTGCGCTCGCCGGGGGCGTAGAGCAGGGCCAGGTAGGAGACGATCGCGCGGGCGTCGGGCGTGCGGTCGACGCCGGGCACGACCAGCAGGGCCTTGAGCTCGGAGGCGAAGGCGACGCCCGCGTCGGTCCGCGTCCAGTAGAGCGGCTTGACGCCCGCCGCGTCGCGCGCGAGCAGGAGGCGCCGCTCGTCGGCGAACCAGGCGGCGAAGGCGAAGATTCCGTTCAGCCACGGCAGGCAGCGCCGGCCATGGCGCGCCAGCAGTTCGGCGAGCACCTCGGTGTCGCTCGAACCGCGCAAGGTCGCGCCCTCGCGTTCCAGCCGGGCGCGCAATTCCCGGTAATTGTAGATTTCGCCGTTGAAGACCAGCGTGACGCGACCCCCGGCGTCGCGCATCGGCTGGTCGCCGGCCGCGGAAAGGTCGAGGATCGCCAGGCGGACGTGCGCGAGGCCGACGCGGCCGCGGGACCAGACACCCCGCCCATCGGGGCCGCGGTGGGCCTGCGCCTCGTTCATCCGCGGCAGGAGTTCCGCCGCGAAGCCGCCGAGGTATCCCGCGATGCCGCACATGTTCAGCGCGCGCGCAAGCCCTCCTCGTAGATTGCCAACGTCCTTTCCGCCAACCGGTCCCAGGCGTGCTCCCGCCGGACATGCGCCGCACCGGCCGCGCCGAGGCCGGGCGCCGCGCCGGCGAGCACCGGCGCGAGGGCTTCGACCAAGGCCGCCGGCCCGGCGGCGCACTCGCGCAAGGCCCCGGCCGTGGCGGCGGCCGACATGTAGCAGCCCCGCGTCGCGACGACGGGCAAGCCGTGGGCCATGGCCTCGAGGATCGCCAGCGCCATGCCCTCGGAAACCGAGGCGTGGACGAAGGCGTCGGCGCCGGCGTAGGCCGCGGGCTTGCGGGCCTCGTCCAGGAAGCCCACCCAACGGATGCGATCGGACGCGCCGCAGCGCGCGGCGGCGGCCCGGACCATCCGGCCGTAGGCTTCGTCCGCGGAGCCCGCGAGGACCAGGTGGAGCCGTTCGTCGCGGGCGGCGAGGGTCGCGAACGCGGCGACGATGTCCTCGACGCGCTTCTTGGGGTTGATCCGGCCGATGAAGAGCAGCACGCGGGCCGCGTCCGGCAGGCGATGGAGCCGGCGGAATTCGGTCCGCTGCGCGGCGTGGCTCGACGGCCCCACCGCGGGCCATTCGACCCGCCCGACGCCGTTGGGGATGACCGCGATCGGCGCCACGATGCCCAAGGAGCGCAGTTGCCCTTCCTCCGCCGGGGTCAGCGCGAACACGCCCGCGGCCCGGTTGAGGTTCAGCCGGCTGTTCCAATGGATGTAGAGCCGCTTCTTCAGCGCGGAGACGGACCAGCCCCGGAACAGGGAGGGGTCGAAGGCGCCGTGGGGATGGTAGTAGGCGGGGAACCCCCGGTCGCGGGCGACCGCGCCGACCTGGAGGTCCAGCGGGTGGAAGGAATTGTGCGCGTGGAGGACATGGCCCGGCGACAGGGCGCGGAGGTGCGCCTCGAGCCGGTCCGACTTCGCCAGGCCCAGGAAGTCGTCGGGCATGAAATACCGCAGGGTCAGCCCGCCGTGATCCTCCGTCGCGCCGGCCCGCAGGGCGTTGAGCGCCCAGACCTCGACCGCCGCGCCGGCGCGGCGCTGGGCTCCGGCCAGCTCGAACACCATCTTCTGCACGCCGCCGGCATAGGCGCCGGGCACGCAATCGTAGACGACGTGGACGACGGCCTTCATCGGGGGGACGGACCGCCCGGCGGCGGCGCCAAGGCGAGGTCCTCCTGGGCGAGGGGATGCGCCGGCGGCGGGTCGAGGACCCGCTGGGCGAAGCCGGGGATGGCGTGCAGGATCCAGGCGAAGAGCATCGGCATGTTGTGCACGACCGTGAAGACGAAGATCGAGAGGAGGCCGTCGCGGAACAGCTGGATGTAGGCCATCGCGAAGACGGTGTAGAGGTAGCCCTCGAAGCGATGCAGGGGACCGCTGGTCGCCCGGAGGCACCATTGCGTCAGGAAGAACCCGAGCAAGGCCGGCACGAGCAGCACGCCGAAGTGGCGGAAGTTGAGGTAGGATTCGCCGATGTAGGTGATGATGCGGCCTTCCCGGTCGTATTGGCGGCGCGCCGTCGAGATCTCGATCGTGTGGTCGCCCAAGCCGGGTTTGGCCGGCCAGAGCGAGCGCGGGATCGGCAAGGTCACGATGGCCAGGTAGGTCGAGCCGTAGTAGACCTTGCCGTAGTCGTCCGCCATGGAAAGCGCCCCGGCGAACTGGTCGAGGAACTGCTCGCTGGACGAGCCCTCCAGTCCCTTGGTCGAGCGGAAGGAATCGCCGACCAGCTGGACCGCCTCGCCGAAATCGCCGGCCTGCACGGCCTGGCCGATCGACTTGAGCCGCGGCAGCACGAGGAACACGAGGACCGCCCCGCCCAGGATCGCCAGGCCGGGCCAGCGTTGGCGGCGGGCCTGCAGGTAGTAGGACGCCAGGAACAGCAACGGCAGGACGAGCATGAACCGGTGGTAACCCTGCACCGCGACCAGCGCCAGGTACAGCGCGGTGGGCAGCACGAGGTACCATCGGAAGCCGCGCAGGTAGATGAGGAGGCCGAGGCAGCCGATCGGCCACATCGCCATCACCTGGTAGTAGTTCGTCTCGGTGAAGGCGTTGGCGGCGACCCCGCCCGCCTTGGAGGTCAGGAAGACGTAGAAGCCGACCGGCAGGCAGACGCCGGCGATGGCCAGGACGGCGGCGCGGTTGATGAGGCGCCGTTCGACCGGCTGGTGCGCGGCCTGCTCGAAACGACGGTGCGCGAAGTAGGCGGCCGCGGCGAAGACGACCAGGGCCAGGTCGGCGAACAGCAGCGCCCGCTGGAATTCCTCCGGCCGGATGACGTCGAACGCGGGGTTCTCCGCGTACATCGGGCTGGCCCCGTCGAAGAGCTGCCACCCGCGCGCGCTGAAGCTGTAGGCGTGGAACAGCAGGTAGGTCGTCGCCGGATGCCAGAACGAGAGGCGCGAGGCGAGGCAGAGGACGATGGCGACGAGGAGCAGCGCGTCCAGCAGCAGGCAAGGGAGCAGGGAATCCATGTCAGCGGGATTTCTTCAGGCGGTCGCCGACGACGGCGGCGACGAAGCGGACCTTGGTGGGGACCTTGTGGCGGGCGAGGCGGGCGCGGCACGCCTGGCGCAACGCGGCCCGCACGGCCTCCTCATCGGACCCGGGCGAGAGCACCACTTCCGCCACGACGGTCTGGCCGGTCAGGGCGCTGGGCTCGCCGGCGACCCGGCAGTCCCGGACGCCGGGCACCGTCAGCAGGACGGCTTCGACTTCGACCGGCATGAGTTTCTCGCCCCCGACGTTGATGGCTTCGCCGACCCGCCCGAGGATGCGGAGCGCGCCGTCGGCGCGGACCTCGACGCGGTCGCCGGTGCGGAACCAGCCGTCCGCCGTGAACCGCTCGTTGCCGGCGTTGAGGTAGCCCGCGACCTGGGTCCGGCTGCGGAGCCAAAGTTCGTCGCCCTCGACCTTCCAGTCGAGGCCGGGATCGTCGAAGCGCAGGAACGTCGACCCGGGGTCGGGACTCTCGGTCCGGAAGATGCCGGTCTCGCTCGTGCCGAACGTCTGGATGAAGCGGACCCGCGGGAACGCCGCCCGAAGCCGACCGAGCAGGCTCTCGGGCATCGGCTCGGTGCCGTAGGTGATCACCCGCAGGGAGGCGAGGTCCGCGGCGGGGACGCCGGCCGCCAGCAGCAGGTTGAGGAAGGTCGGCGAAGCGGGGAGGACGGCGACCCGGTGGCGGGCGATCGCCGCCGCGACGGCGGCGGGCGAGAGGTCGGCGGGGACGACGACGAGCGCGCCGGCGGCCAACGCGCCCAGCAAGGTGTTCAACCCGCCGATGTGGTCGAAACCGAGGAGCGCGAGCACCGGCAAGCCGCTGGGCCGGCGCTCCCGGTAGGTCGCGAGCAAGTTCGTGAAATCCTGCACCATCGCCTTCGGGCGACCGCTGGTGCCGCTGGAGAACAGGACCAGTCCCGCCGCGCGACGTTCGGCCAAGGCCTGGATCAGCGGGTGTTCCCTGGGTTCGGCGACCCGCGGGAGCAGTCGGGCTTCGGGGCCGTCGACGGCGACGACCCAGCGCGCCCCGACCTCGGCGAGCCGCGCCGGATGCTCGGCGAGGTTGCCCGCCAGCGGGACGACCACGTGGCCTTCCTCGGCGAGCGCGAGCAACCAGGCGGTGGCCGCCGGCCCATGCCCGCCGACGATCCCGAAGCACGCGGGATGCGCGAGCCCCAGCGCGGCGAGGGCGGCGCGCGCGGACGCGACCTGCGCGGCGAGTTCGGCGTAGGTGACGACGCCCCAGGCGCCCGCGAGGGCCGGGCGCGCCCCGAAGGCCGCGCAACGACTGGACAACCAAGGGTTCAGCTCAGGGAAGCGTGGCGAGGTAATGGATGGACCCGCCGGCGAGTCGCGGGTCCGACGCGTGGCGGAGCAGGAAATCGACCGCCTCCCCGACCGTCGTGCCGGCGGGCCGGCCGATCCGGGCGTTCAGCCGGGCGAGCGGCGCCGCGCCGACCGCGCGGGTGAGGCGGGTGTCGACCGGACCGAGGCCGACGGCGGCGACGACGACGCCATGCGGGGCGAGCTCCCGCGCGGCCACGCGCGTGAGCGCCTCGACCGCCGCCTTGCTGGCGACATAGGCGGCCTCCCCTTCCAAGGCGAGGGGCACGGCGACGGTGGTGACGTTGAGAATCCGGCCCCGCCGGGCGCGGACCATGGCCTTGCCCACGGCCTGCAGGCAATGGAAGGAGCCGAGGTAATTGACCCGCATGAGTTCGGCGGCCACCTCCGGCGGCGTGAGCAGGAGGGCGTTCATCGCGGCGACGCCGGCGTTGTTGACCAGCAGGTCGATCGTCGCCCCGTCCGCCGTGACCGCGGCGACCGCGGCGCGGACCGCCGCCGGGTCACCCACGTCGACGGCGTGGGCGACGAAGCCCGGGGGCGCCCACCCATCGGGTTCGCGCGAGAACCCATGCACGGTCCAGCCTTCGGCCAGGAGGCGCTCCGCCAGGGCGCGGCCAAGGCCGCGGGAAGTTCCGGTGACGATCGCGAGGGGCATGGTTCAGGCGGCGAGGGTCGCGACGATGTGGTCGGCCAACAGACCCGCGCGGCGGAAAGGCGATGTCAGCCGGCTCATCGCCTTCTCGTCGGCCAGGACCACGTCGCGGCCGGTGGCGCGGCGGACATCCTCCTCGAGGTCGGCGATCAAGGTGACGAGCCCGATGCTGTCGAGGGCGGAGGCTTCCCCGAACAGGCGGGTCTGCTCGTCGGCCTGTTCGAGCTCGGGCTTGCCCAGCTCGCGCCCCAAGGCGGCGAGACGGCGGAGGACCAACTGCAGGGCGGCGTCACGGGTCAGCATGGGGAAAAACGATGGTCAGCCGACGGCGGCTTCGAGGATGGCGACGAACTCGGCGGCGAGCGTGGCACGCGCGAAACGCTCCTCGGCGAGCCGGCGGGCGGCGGCGCCTTGGCGCGCCCGGCGGGCCGGGTCGGCGGCGAGCGCCTGCAAGGCGTCGGCGAAGGCGACCGGGTCGTCGGGCGGGACCACCACGCCGGCGCCCTGCGCCTCGATGAGTCCGGCCAACCAGCCCGGGTAATTGTTCACGACCGGGATCCCCGCGGCGGCGTAGTCGAAGAACTTGTTCGGGGACGTGCCGTCGTAGAACGCCGGGACGTCACGGAGGACCATGAGCCCGCAATCCAGGGAAGCCGTCACCGCCCCGAGGTCGGCCTTCGGGATCGGCGGGAAGAAGCGGCAGGCCCCGAGCCCTTCGCTCCGGGCCTGGGCCTCCAGCCGGACCTTCTCCTTGCCGTCGCCGATGAAGACGAGCTTCACGCGCCGGTCGCCGCGGCGCCGGAGTTCGCGCGCGACGTCCAACAGGGCGTCGAGTCCGTTCGCCGGACCGTGGGCGCCCGTGAAGCCGGCGAGGAAATCATCCGGGGCGAACCCCGGCAAGGCGCCCGCGCGGCGGCGGCGCGGGTGGAAGAGCTCGAGGTCGCTGCCGTTCGGGATCATGGCGACCCGCTGGCGCGGCGCGGACTTGCGGCGGATGCCCCGGACGATGCCGGGCGAGAGGCCGATGACCGCATCGGCCGAGCGGTAGGCGGCCGTCTCCAGGACTTCCATGCCGGCGAGCAGCAGCGGATTCCGCAGGCCGAGGGCGCGCGGCAGCTCCGGCCACAGGTCGCGGACCTCGAAGACGAACGGCAGGCCGCGGGCGGCCTGCGCGACCAAGCCCGGCCAGGCCGCCGTCAGCGGCGTGGAGGTCGCGAAGACCAGGTCCGCCTCCAACGTGAGGGCGAGGCGCGTCGCCGTCGCCGCGTAGCGGCAGAAGGTCCAGGTCCGGCGGGCGACCCCATCGCGATTCGCGTAAGGCAACGGCAAGGAGATGACGTCGAGGCCGTCGACCTCGCCGCGATGCCAGCCGTGCGCGGCGTCGTACGGCAGGTCCAGGCCCGACTGGGCGTGCGCGCCGCAGACCATCGTCACCCGATGGCCCGCGGCGAGCAGGGCGCGCGCGAACTCATAGGAACGCGTCCCGGCGGAGCCGGCGGGCGTCGCGAAGTGCTGATGGAAGTAGAGGACGCGCACGGGGCGGTCAGAGCGGCTCGCGCTCGAGGATGTCGCGGATCCGCCCCGCGGCCGCGCCATCGCCGTAGGGATTGCGCAGGGCGGCGCGCCGGGCGTATTCGGCCGGATCGCGGAGCAGGCGCGCGGCCTCGGCGACGATGCGGGCCGGCTCCGTCCCCACGAGCACGCAGGTGCCGGCCGCCACGCCTTCCGGGCGCTCGGTGCTGTCGCGCAGCACCAGCACCGGCTTGCCCAGCGAAGGCGCCTCCTCCTGCACCCCGCCCGAATCCGTGAGGACGAAGGTGGCGCGGTCGAGCAGGCGGATGAAATCGAGGTAGTCGGTCGGCGGGATCAGGGCGATGCGGGGATTGCCCTGCAGCAGGCGGCGCACCGGCTCCTGCACCTGCGGGTTGAGGTGCACCGGATAGACCACGCCGAGGTCGGGGTGCTCCTCGGCGAGGCGGAGGATCGCCTGGCAGATGCGTTCGAAGCCCTCGCCGAAGGACTCGCGCCGGTGCCCCGTGACGAGCGCCCACGGGGCCCCGCCGGGCGGAAGATGGCGCGCCGCGAAGTCCGCGGGCAGGCCGAGGCGGGCCGCGAAGGCCGGCAGTTCCGCGGGCGCGAGGCGGGCCCGCTCGCGGGCGCCCAACAGGGCGTCGACCACCGTGTTCCCGGTGACGTGGCAGTGCGCGGGGTCGACGCCCTCGCGCAGCAGGTTGGCCCGGGAGCCTTCGGTCGGGCAGAAATGCCAGCGGGCCAACGTCGAAGTCACCCGCCGGTTCATCTCCTCGGGGAAAGGGGTGCGCAGCGAGTCGGTCCGGAGGCCCGCTTCGACGTGACCGACGGGGATGCCCGAGTAGAAGGCGGCCAGGGCGGCGCCGAGGACCGTCGTGGTGTCGCCCTGCACGAGGACGACGTCGGGATGGTGCTGGTCGAGCCACCCGCAGACCGCGGTGACGACGCGCCCGGTCAGTTCCGGCAAGGTCTGGCCGGGGCGCATCAGGTCGAGGTCGTGGTCCGCCTTGAGGGCGAACGCGGCGAGCGCCTGGTCGAGCATCTGGCGGTGCTGCGCGGTGGCGACCAGGACCGGCCGGAGCCGGGTCGAGGCGCGCAGGGCGAAGTAGACCGGGGCCATCTTGATGGCTTCGGGGCGGGTGCCGACGATGAGGGCGACGGTGCGCATCAGTGTTCGAGGGGGAAAGTTTCGCCGGCGACGACCACGGCGTCGGCGCGCAGCTCCACCGCGCAGCCCAGGGAGGTCACGAAGGTGACCGCCGGGCCCACGGCCGTCAGGCGCCGCGTCCAGGCGGGTTCGCGCCGGCCGTAGCGAGGGGCGAAGAAGCCTTCGCCGGTGCGGGTGTCCGCGGTGATCCAGGCTTCCTGGGACGGCAGGGAGCAGGCGAGGGAGAGCTGGGCGAGGCCCGCGCGGGTCCGGCCGTGCCACCGGAGTTCGCAGCGACTCGCCGGGTCCGGGGCGCGCACCCGATCGATGACCACGAAGCCGCGCGGGAAGCGCAGCACCCGCCGCTCGCACCGCGCCCCCCCGAGGTCCCGGAGGCTCGCGCCCAAGCCGTGGCCCGCGGCGACGGCGGCGCAGGCGCGCCAGGGCAGCCAGAGGAAGCGCGCGACCTTGCGCATGGGGCCGCGCCGGTCGACCGTCACGACGTTATGGTGGAGGGCCGAGCCGAAGTCATCGGGACCTTCGCCCGCGTAGGTGTAGGTGCCGACGTCTTCGGCGAGCCACTCGCCGTCCCAACGCAGCGACACGTGGAGTTGGTCCGCCTGGCTGGGCCGATGCCGCCAAGGCGCGCGCACCGGCGCGCGAAAGAAAGCCGCGCCGCGGAGGTGGCGCAGCAGGCCGACGCCGGCGATGGGGCAGGACAGCCTTTCGGCGCCCGCCGGCGCGCGGGCGGAGAGGGGCGTCGGTCCGGCGAGCAGCAGGGCGGCTTCATCCCAGGGGCCGGCGGCCGGACGCTCGCCCAGGAAGAGCGCTTGGGCGGCGACGACGGCCGGGCGGAAGTCGCCGGGCGGCAAGCCGCTCAGCGGGAAGAGGTCCGCGCTGTCGTCGGCGCCATAACGCGGCACGGTGCCATCGGGCTCCAACAGGTTCGCCAGGAACCCGGTCGCCAGGCCGACGCGCGCGCGGGTCCGCGGCGGGAGGCTGGCGCCTTCGGCCGCGAGGACGACCTCGGCCCAGGTCATGAGCTGCAGGAAGAGGCGGTGGTAGTTCGAGGAATGCTGGCTGAAGCCGCCGTCCACGGGGTCCACCAACGCGTCGACCTGCGGGAAGAGGGTTTCCAACCCTTGGTCGCGCCAGGCCGCGGCCGACGCCAAACCCGGCCACAGGGCCCCCGCCGTGAAGAGTCCGAGCGACTCGCTGATGCCGTGGTTGTTGCCTTGCGAAAGGGCGTAGCCCAGGTGCGCGCGGATCCGCTCCGCGGTCGCGGCCGCCAGCCGGGCCGCGGCCCTGAGGCGGGCATCCGTGGTGGCCGGATGGTCGCGGAAGGCCTGCAGCGCGAACGCCACGGCGATGAGCCGCAGCGACGCCTCCTGCCCGCACATCCATTGCGGACCGCGGTTCGGCGGGTTCGCCTCCATCCAATCCTCCAGCAGGACCCAGAAGCGTTCGACGTGCCGGGCTTCGCCTTCGAGAACCCAGGCGCGCACCAGCGGGTAGACCCAAGCGAACCGCGAGAGCTCCCACACGCCCTTGATGTCCACGGGGCCGGCGGTCGACAGCTTCGTCCAATGGACGGAGGCGTCGACGGCGGCGCCATCGAGCACGCTGACGTGCCAACGCGGCGGCGAGCCGGCCTCGACCAGGTCATGGTTGAAGATCCGGAAGCGGCCGCGGGCGAGCAGGTCGGCCTCGGCGACCGGGGAATGGCCGTTGGCGATCGCCCACGCCTCGACGTGGGGGGCCAGGTAGGCGCGGTCGATCCGGGCGATGGGCAGGCGCGGGACCGAGCGACGCCAGCGCGCGGCGTAATCCTCCGGAACCTCGACCTGCGCCCAGCTCCGCGCGGGGCAGCGCCGCTCCAGCCAGCCGGAGGCCCGCTCCGCCTTGAGCCAAAGGCGGCGCAGGAACCAGGCTGGTCCGAGATGCCGGAGGGCCGAGAGGTACAAGAGGGTCAGCGGATCTGGCCGCGCGTGTCGATGAGGACCTTGCCGGCCAAGGCCGCCAAGGTCAGGGAGCCAAAGGCGCGGTGGTCGACCAGGAGGACGACGGCGTCGGCCCGCGCCAGCGCGGTCGGCAGGTCGACGAGTTCGGCGCGGCCCGCGAGGGCGGCGGGCAAGGCGGCGATGTGCGGCTCCACCGCGAGCACGCGGTACCCTTCCGCGGCGAGGTGGACGGCGATGTCGAGCGCCGGGGATTCCCGGAGGTCGTCGACGTTCGCCTTGAAGGCGAGCCCCAGGCAGGCGATGGCCGCGCCGGCCGGCGCCTGGGCGCGGATGCGGGACAGCACATGGCCGGGCTTCGCGTCGTTGACCTCGCGGGCGGTCCGCAGGAGGCGCGCCTCGGCGGGGGCGGCGTCGACGATGAACCACGGGTCGACCGCGATGCAATGGCCGCCGACGCCCGGCCCGGGCTGCAGGATCTTCACGCGCGGATGGCAGTTCGCGAGGCGGATGAGCTCCCAGACGTCGACGCCCAGCCGGTCGCAGATCATCGAAAGCTCGTTCGCGAAGGCGATGTTGACGTCGCGGAAAGCGTTTTCCGTGAGTTTGGCGAGCTCGGCCGTGCGGGCGTCGGTGACGAAGATGCGCGCGGTGCAGAAGGTCTCGTAGAGCGCCTTCGCCCGCAGGGAAGCCTCCGGGGTCAGCCCGCCGACGATGCGGTCGTTCGCGACGAGTTCCTTGAGCATCTGGCCCGGGAGGATGCGTTCCGGGCAATGCGCGTACAGGAGCGGCGGGACCGGGCGACCCGAGCGCCGCAGCTCATCCTCCAGCCAGGCCTGCACCTTCTCCGTGGTGCCCACGGGGGAAGTCGATTCGAGCACGATGAGGTTGCCGGCGGCGACGACGGGCGCGAGCGAACGGGCCGCCGACTCGACGAAGGATAGGTCCGGCCGACGGGCGCCGTCGGGAGCCACCACGAACGGGGTCGGCACGGCGATGATGAAGGTCTCGGCCGGGGCCGGCGCGACCGCGGCGCGGAGGTTGCCCGACTGGACGGCGGCCCGGACGAGGACGTCGAGGTCAGGCTCCTGGATGTGGATCCGGCCCTCGTTGATGGTGGCGACCACTTCGGGGACGACATCGACCCCGAGGACGGGGCGGCCTTTCGTGGCGAAGATCGAAGCGCTGGGCAGGCCGATGTAGCCGAGGCCGAGGACGCAGAGGGAGGGCATGCGAGTTTGAGGAAGGGAGGACACGAGGGCCGGAAGAAGAAGGGGATGAAGATGAAGTTGATCTGTTGAACGGTTGGCTAGTGGGCCGGAGGAACCGGCGACCGGTTGATGAGCGAGGGTACGCATTCCTGCCTCGCTTCAGCCAAACCAAGACGCAGGGCGCTGACCCTTCCTGATGCATCCCGGGCCAACGGGCCAACTGATCAACGGGTCAACTTTGTGACGCCCTCATCCCCTGCATCCGGATGCTCCAGCGGGAGACTTCCTCGATCTCGTCGAACGGGATGGGCGGAGGGGCGACGTGATGGGCGGCGTCCAGGAAGGCGGCCAGTGCTTCGCGATGGCCTTTGCCCCGGGCGGGACCGCCGAGCCAGGCCGGCCGGGCCGAAGCTCCCGGGAGGTTGGTCGAACGCAGCGAACGCCAGTTGTCGAGCTCGGCCGACCAGCCGTTTCCGGCGACGCCGATGCGCTCCTTGGGCAAGTGGGCCGGGAGGTCCGTGCGGTAGTGGAGCGCGGCGACGTCGCCGCTCGCGAACGCCAGTTCGAAGCAGCCGCCATCCTGTCCATCGAAGTCACGGGACGAGCAGCGGACGGAGACGATCGGGCTGCCGGCCAGGAAACGCAGCAGGTCCACGAAGTGGCAGGCTTCGCCGACGATGCGTCCCCCGCCCTGCCGCGGATCGAGCGCCCAATGGTCGGCGGGCAGGCGGCCCGCGTTGACTTCGGCCGTGAAACGCCGCGGCCCCGGCTTGGCCGCGAGGGCGGCGCGCAGGCGGACGGCGAGCGGGGCGAAGCGGCGGTTGAAGCCGACGGCCAGGACGGCGCAATCCGCGGACGCGCGCGCGACGGTCAGCGTCGCGTCGAGGTCGGCTTCGGTCAGCGCGAGCGGCTTCTCGACCCAGGCGGACTTGCCGGCGCGCAGCGCCGCGCGGGCCAGTTCGCCATGTTCATCATGGCGGGTCGCGATGAAGACCGCCTCGAGCCGCGGAGCGTCGAGCATCGCGGCGACATCGGTCGTCGCCGTCGCGGCATCACCGGCCAGCCGTCGGGCGGAAAGCCCATGGGCCGAAGCGAAGGAGCCGGGCGCGCAGCCGAGGCGGCGCAGCGCCGGTACGAGGACCCGGGAGGCGAAGTTGCCGCAGCCGATGACCCCATGCCCACCGAAGCGGGGCGCTTCCGGCCGGCCGGCTCCGGCGATCGTGCGGGCGAGCGCCTGGTCCGGGACGGCGTACTCGATGAGCAGGCCGTAGGCGCCGGGGCGACGGAGGTCGTCGTAGATTTTCGGCGCTTCGCCGAAAGGATGCCGCGCGGTCAGCAGCGGGGCGACAGCGAGCGAGCCGGCGGCCATGAGCCCGAGGACTTCGGCGAAGTTGGCGCGGGCCGAGGAAGGGTCGGCCGGGTCGGCGGAGCCGTAGGAACGCGAGACCTGGAACGAAACCTCGTTCGCGTAGAAATCGGCGCGGTTCAGCGCGAGGCCGGCGACGCCGACGAGGACCACGCGGCCGCGCCGACGGCAGAGGCGCGCGGCCTGGTTGACCGGCTCGTCGGAGGACGTGCTGGCCGTGATGAGCACGCCGGCCGCGCCGCCGGGCGCCAGGGAGGCGACCGCGACGCCCGGGGACGGGACGAGGGCGCCGGCCAGCTTCGCGTCGGCGAGCTTCGCGGCGTCCGGGTCGACGCCGACGACCTGGACGCCGCGGGCGCGCAGCAGGCGGACCGCGAGCTGGCCGATGAGGCCGAGCCCCATGACCACGACCGTGTCGCCGGGACGCGCCTCGACGAGGCGGATGCCCTGCAGCGCGACGGCCGCGAGCGGCGCGAAGGCGGCGTGGTCGGCGGAGACGCCGGCGGGCACGCGCGCGGCGAAGGCCGGCTCGACGGAGACGACCTCCGCGTGCGGCGCGTTGGAGACCACGAGGTCGCCGACGGCGAAGCCGGGGACTTCGCCCGCCGCGAGCACTTCGCCCACGTGGCAATAGCCGAGCGGGATCGGTTGGGCCAGCTTGCTGCGGACGGCGGCCAGCGTCGGGCAGAGTCCCTCGCCGCGGACCTTGGCGAGCACCGCGCGGAATTTTTCCGGCTGCTGGCGCGCCTTGCTCAGCCAGCCGCCCCGGCCGAACTCGACCAGCATGCGTTCCGTGCCGAGCGAGACCAGCGAGCGCCGCGCCCGCACCAGCAGGCGACCGCGGCGCGGACCGGGAGCCGGGACGTCGAGGAGTTCGGTGCGGCCCGAACCCAGGTGCTGGATGAGCTGGCGCAAAGGGGCGGGTCAGGGCGCCGGGGCGCGGCCGGCGGAGGACTGCTCGGTGAAGGCCGCCAACGCGGCGACCACCAGCGCGAGCACGGTGAGCAGGGGCGTGAACCAACAGAGCAGGTCGAAGCCCGCATGCAGCGCGAAGAGCAGGAGCAACGCCGCGAGCGGCATCGCCTCCGGATGGCCGGGCCGGAAGGCCGCGCGGACCTTGCGGCCGAGCCAATACAGGAAGACGCCGAGCGGCAGCAGGCCGAGGAGGCCGACTTCCGCGAAGAGCTGCAGCCAGTCGTGGTGCGCGTACAGGGCGCGGACCCGCAGGCGACCGCGGCCATCCTGCAGGGCCTTCTCCTCGGCCTGGTAGACCGGGGAAACCCAGCGATAGGAACCCGCCCCCCACCCCGTCCACGGCCGGTCGAGGGCCATCCGCCACGTCGCCGAGCGGAGCGGCGCCCGGTCGTCGACGCGCGACTGCAGGTAACGGTCCGCCTTGCCCTTCGCCTTGTCGGCCAGCTTCCCGAAGTCGGCGACGGCCCCGAGCGCGAGGACGATCGCGGCGACCGCGAGCACGGCGGCCCAGACCCCGGGACGCACCCGGCCCTGGCCGTCGCGGTAGCCGCGGAGCAAGGTCACCGGCGCGGCGACCAGGCCGAGCAGGCCGACGACGATGACGGCGCCGACGCTGTTGGTGAGCGCCGCGAACAGGGCCAGCAGGACCGCCGCGAAGGCGGCCACGAGGTGCGGCCCGCCTTGGGCCGCGCGGTCGCCGGCGCGGCGCAGGTGCCAGCAGGCGAGCGCGAACGCCAAGCCCGCGTTGAGGTAGAGGTAGACGCCCGCGTGGTTGCGGTTGATGAACGTGCCGTAGGCCTGGGCTTCGCGCGGGATCGCGAACCCGAGGATCGTGCCGTAGCTCGGCTGGTTGAGGTAGCCCCAGACCGCGAAGAGCCCGGCCGTGACGACGGAGACCCAGCCGAGGGCCACGAGCACGCGGCGCCGGAGGGCGGCGGCGCGCACGGCGGCGAAGAGCGCCCAAGGCCCGCCGAGGATCATCAGCACGCGCCAGCCGTTCATCGCGCCCGGGTCGACGCCGTCGGAACGCAGCGGCGCGGCCAAGCCCGCGGGCAGCCAGGCCACGTGCGGCTCGGGCACGATCCGCCAGAAGAGGTCGCGCTCGACCACCGTGCCGTAGGCGTTGGCCGCCTGCAGCGCGACGTAGGCGGCGAACGCGAGCCCGGCCCAGAACGGCAGCGAGCGACGGAGCCGCGGCCAGGCTTCCGGGGACGCGGTCGGCTCGCGGAGGAGGGCGAAGGCGAGCGCCTGGCCGACCAGCGCCGCCAGCGGGAAAGCCAAGGCCTCGAACCACGGATCGCTGGCGAGGGTGTGGACGGGCGGCACGAACGGCAGCAACCCGGGCTCGTCGCTGCCGCGCAGGGCCGCCGCGGTCCGGAACGCGGCGACAAGGGCCCAGCCGAGCCAGACGCCGGCCGCGACGACCTGGCCGCGGCGGCTGCCCCAGGCGGCGACCAACGCGGCGACCCCGAGTCCGCCCGTCGCGGCGACCACCCAGAACACGACGCCGCCCCAACCCCACGGCGCGAGGAGGAGCATGAGCGCGGCGATCGCGCCGACGGCCCATTCACGGGAGGTCGCGGCGGTGCGCGCGGCGGGGGCGGGAGCGGTCACGGGCAAGGGTCAGACCAGGCCGGCCTGGTAGATGTCGTGGATCCGGAGCAGGCCGAGGCAGCGCGCCGAATCGGGCGCGGTCACCGGCAGCACCGAGATCTGGGAGGGGCGGTCCTCCATGATGCGGGCCGCCTCGCCGAGCGGCATGGCGGCGTGCGCGCGGATCGGGTCGCGCGTCATGATGTCGCCCGCCGTCGCCGCGTTCAGGTCGACCCCGCGGCTGAGCGCGCGGCGGAGGTCGCCGTCGGTGATGAGTCCGGCCAGGGCGCCGTCGGGCTGCAGGATGAGCGCCGCGCCGAGCGGGAACTTCGTCATCGCGATGACGGCGTCGCGCAACGACGCGGTCGGGGCGACCTGCGCGCAGCGCTCCAGGGGCTGCAGCGCCTCGCCCACCGTGAGCAGCAGGTTGCGGCCCAACTGGCCGGCCGGATGGAAGCGGGCGAAGTCGGCCGCGCCGAACCCTCGCTTCGTCATGAGCGCCGCGGCGAGGGCGTCGCCCAGGGCCAAGGTCAGCAGCGCGCTCGTGGTCGGCACCAGCCCCAGCGGGTCGGCCTCCGGGCGCGCCCCGATGTCCAGCACCACGTCGGCCTGCGCCGCGAGGGGAGACTGCTGGTTGCCGACGATGGCGAGGAGGGGCGACCTGAAGCCGCGTAGCACCGGCAGCAGGCGGACGAGTTCCGCGGTCGAGCCCGAGCGGGAGATCAGGATGACCGGGTCCCCGGGCTGCAGGATGCCGAGATCGCCGTGGACGGCGTCGGCCGCGTGGAGGAAGATCGCGGGCGTGCCCGTGCTGCAGAGCGTGGCGGCGATCTTCTGGCCGATGAGGCCGGACTTGCCGACGCCGCAGAGGACGACCTTGCCCGGGTGCGCGGCGATGAGGTCGACGGCGCGCGTGAAGGCTCCGTCAAGTCGCGCGGCCAGCTCGCCGAGGGCGGCGGCTTCGGCCTGCAGCAGGGCGCGGGCGGAATGGAGGGGGGTGGTCATGGTAGGAAGTGACAGTTGATGGATTGAACGGTGGGCCCGTTGGCCAGGGAGGCAAAGGGGCGGTGGCTGGCGATCGGCTTGCCGGTTAGGGCGGCGACTGTTCCTGCGTTCGGAGCAGCTTAGTTGGGTTTTCCGGCCAACGGGCCAACCGACCGACGGATCAACTCGGCTTGCCGCCGAGCATCCCCCGGGCGACGGCGAGGTCCTCGGGAGTATCGATGGCGACGGGATGGTAATCGGTGACGACGGTCTGGAAGGTGCGGCCGTGCGCGAGGAAGCGGAGCTGCTCCAAGGACTCGGTCGCCTCCAGCTCGGTGGCCCGGAGTTGGGCGTAGCCGGCGAGGGTCGCGCGGTCGTAGCCGTAGACGCCGATGTGGACCCAATAGTCGCGGCGGGCGACCCATTCGGCGGGATCGACGCCGCGCAGATGCGGGATCGGGCTGCGCGAGAAGTAGATCGCCTCCCCGTTCTCGGCGCGGACGACCTTGACGACGCTGGGGGCCAGCAACCGCTCGGCGGTCGCGATGCGCGACACCGCGGTGACGAGGGGGCAACGGGTCTCCCGCCAGCGGGTGATGAGCCCGTCGAGCAGCTCGGGCTGGATGAACGGCTCGTCGCCCTGCACGTTGAGGAAGAACTCGCCGGGCAGGCGGTCGATGACGCTCGCCATGCGCGCGGTGCCGGAGGGGCAGGCCGGGTCGGTCATCAGCACCTCGGCGCCGAAGCCCCGGGCCACGCCGGCCACCTCCTCGGAGTCGGTGAGCAGGACCACGCGGTCGGCTTGGCGGACCTGCCGGGCGCGCTCCCAGACATGCTGCACGACGGGCTTGCCGCCCAGGTCGAGCAGGACCTTGCGCGGCAGGCGCGTGGAGGCGATGCGGGCGGGGATGCAGAGGGTGACGGAGGACATTGGGATTCGAGGAATGGAGGGCCCGAGGGCCGGAGGCTTGGAGGGCGCGCGGCCGCCGATTGCTCCGGAACTGTCGGCGCCAAGGGTTGGGCGACCGGGCCCTACCCTTGGCCCGCTCGTGCGGAGCACGCGATCACTTCCGCGCCTCGGCGGCGTTCGCGAGGTACCACTCGTAGGAACGGCGGACGCCTTCCTCGAGGGAGATGCGCGGGGCCCAGCCGAGCGCCCGGATGCGGGAGACATCCATGAGCTTGCGTGGGGTGCCGTCGGGCATGGCGGGGTCGAACTCCAGGCGACCGGCGAAGCCGGTGACCCGGGCCGTCAATTCGGCGAGCCCGCGGATGGAGATCTCCTCGCCCGAGCCGACGTTGATCGGGCCGGGCTCGGCGTAGCGGTCGAGGAGGAGGAGGCAGGCCGCGGCGAGGTCGTCCGCATGCAGGAACTCGCGGAGCGGCGTACCGGTGCCCCAGAGGCGGAGGACGGCGTCGCCGCGGAGCCGGGCTTCGTGCATCTTGCGGATCATCGCGGGCAGGACGTGGGACTTCTCGAGCGAGAAGTTGTCGCCGGGGCCGTAGAGGTTGCACGGCATCGCGCTGATGAAGTCGCACCCATGCTGGGTGCGGGCGTGGTCGCAGAGCTTGATGCCCGCGATCTTGGCGACGGCGTAGGCCTCGTTGGTCGGCTCGAGCGGACCGGTCAGCAGGGAGTCCTCGCGGATCGGCTGCGGCGCGTGCTTCGGGTAGATGCAGCTCGAACCGAGGAAGAGGAGCTTGCGGACGCCCGCCAGGCGCGCCCCTTCGACGACGTTGACCGCCATCGCCAGGTTGTCGTGGAGGAAGTCGTAGGGCTCGGTGGCGTTGGCCTTGATGCCGCCGACGCGGGCGGCGGCCATGACGACGACGTCGGGGCGCTCGGCGGCGAGGAACGCGCGGGTCGCGGCGCCGTCGCGCAGGTCGAGCTCGGCCGAGGTGCGCAGGACCAGCCGGTCGTGGCCGGCGGCGCGGAGCGCGCGGACGACCGCGGCGCCGACCATCCCGCGGTGGCCCGCGACGTGGATCTTCGCGGCGCGGTCCATCAGCGGTGGGCGTGGGCGACGGCCCGGAGGTCGTGGTCGACCATCTTCTGCACGAGCTGCTCGAAGGTCGTCTGCTGCGGGTTCCAGCCGAGCTCGCGGACGGCCTTGGCCGGGTTGCCGAGGAGCTGCTCGACCTCGGTCGGGCGGAAGTAGCGCGGGTCGACGGCGACGAGGGTCCGGCCGGTCTTCCGGTCGACGCCCTGCTCCTCGGCGCCCGCGCCGCGCCACTCCAGCTCGATGCCGGCCCGGCGGAAGGCGTGCGTGCAGAACTCGCGGACGGTGTACATCTTGCCCGTGGCGATGACGAAGTCATCCGGCTCGCGATGCTGCAGGATCAACCACATGCACTGGACGAAGTCGGGGGCGTAGCCCCAGTCGCGCCGGGCGGAGAGGTTGCCGAGGTAGAGGCAGTCCTGACGACCATGGACGATGTTCGCGACCGCGAGGCTGATCTTGCGGGTGACGAACGTCTCGCCGCGGCGCTCGGACTCGTGGTTGAAGAGGATCCCGTTGGAGGCGAAGATGCCGTAGGCTTCGCGGTAGTTGCGCGTGATCCAGTAGGCGTAGATCTTCGCCGCGGCGTACGGGCTGCGCGGGTAGAACGGCGTGGTCTCGGACTGCGGGACCTCGACGACCTTGCCGTAGAGCTCGGACGTGGAAGCCTGGTAGACGCGGACCTTCTTCTCCAGCTTGAGGATGCGGACCGCCTCGAGCAGGCGGAGCGTCCCGAGCCCGTCGGTGTCGGCGGTGTACTCGGGGATGTCGAAGGAGACCTTCACGTGCGACATCGCGCCGAGGTTGTAGATCTCGTCGGGCTGGATCTCCCCGATCAGGCGGATCAATCCCGTGGCGTCGCCCAGGTCGCCGTAGTGGAGGTGGATCTTCTTGACGTGGATGTCGCGGACCAGGTCCTCCATGTAGAGGTGTTCGATGCGGGACGTGTTGAAGGAGGACGAACGGCGGATGAGGCCGTGGACCTCGTAGCCCTTGCCGAGGAGGAACTCCGCGAGGTAGGAGCCGTCCTGGCCCGTGATGCCGGTGATGAGCGCGCGTTTCTTCATGGGTAAAGCGTTGCCTAGGCCTGGTCCGCCTTGGCCTGGGCGATGATGCGGGAGCTGCTGTCGATCTTGGCGCCGAGGCCGTCGATGAGCAGGGCGCCGTGGCGCCGCAGGACGGCCAGCTCGGGGATGTTGCCCGCGTGGCGGTCGCCGCCCTTGCAGAAGACGGCCTCGGCGCCCGCGGCCTTGGCCTCGGCCAGCAGGCGCTCGAGGGTAGCGCAGACGGAGCCATCCGTATCGATGGCCAGGACCGCCCGGTCGACCACGCGCAGGGCGCGGGTCACCGCCAGGCGCGTGTCCTGATCGATGAAGGCCTTGCCTTTCTTCAGGGCCGCCTGGGCGTCGTTGTTGACGATGACCCATAGGACGTCGCCCTGGGCCCGGGCGAGCTCCAGCATCTCGAGGTGCCCCCGATGCATCGGGTCGAAGTAGCCGGAAGTGATGGCGACGCGCATAGGACGGGAGGGGGAGATGTAAGGTGTTAGCGGTTGGCGGTTAGCTGCCGGGAAGACGTCGACGATTTTGGGGCGAAGGGCCTGAGCGGGTCCGTGGTGGTTTGACGGATGTCCTAGCCGCCAACCGCTCTCCGCCAACTGCTTATGTTTATTTTGGTCACCCGGGCAGGCTACCGCCCGTGGCGGCGCGGGGGGTCGACACGTACGGTGCGTTTTCGACTGTCTGCCGGTCGCCCGGCGAAAGGGTCAGCCGCCCCGGGAAGGGGGCAGCATCAGGGGGAAAAGTTCCAGGGCGCGGGCGTTCCAGCGCTTGAGCCGGCTCAAGCGTTCGAGGACTTCCGGGGAAGCGCCGGCCGTCTGCGCCCCGTCGAGGACGCGTTGGAGCGCGGGGGTCGACTGCTGCAGCGCCGGGAGCACTTGGCGGCGGACGAGGTTGACCAAGGAGGCGGCCAAGGAAGGGGTGGGCTCCCAGCGCTCCCGCCGGACACCCTTGGCCTTGACCGAGAGGATCATCTCGTGGTCTCTTAGGAACTTAAGTCCTTGACTGACAGAGCCTTTGCTCATCCCAAGCTTTGCTTGGATTTGGTCGAAGTCCAGGGCCGAATTGGCGGCGTAGAGGAGGGCATAAATCTGCGCCACGGAGCGCGGAACCCCGAGGATGCCGGCCATTTGGACGAAAAACTCGGCCAACTCGATCTCGTGCGAGGCAAGGCTTCGGTTGTCCGGTCGACGACGGCGGGCAACGGGGGGCTTCTTGGCGGGGGGCTTCATCGCGCGACCTCGGGTGGGAGGCGGCATAAGTTTCAATAAAAATTGAACTGAGGCAAGTGGCATCTGCGCGGCCCGGGTAAATACCCCGCAAACCCCACCCAGTCATGCCCTTGCAAGGCACGTCCCCCTCCCTACCCTAGCCTCTCCCATGCGACGACTTTCCCTGGCTTTCTGCGGATGTGGCTCTCGAGCCCGTACCTACGCGGCCATCGCCGCCGGGATGTCCGACCAGTTCGCCCTCGTGGCCGCGGCCGACCCGGTGCCGGAGCGCGTCGCGGCGATCCGCGCCCACGCCCTGGCCCCCGGAGACTTCCGCTCCTACGCCTCCGCCGAGGCGATGTTCGCCGCCGGCCGTCCCGCCGACGTGGTGGTGATCGGTACCCAGGATGCGCAACACCGCGAGCATGCGATCCGGGCCATGGAGCTGGGTTGCGACCTCCTGCTCGAGAAGCCGATCGCCCACCGGCTCGACGACACCTTGGCCGTCCGGGACGCCGCGCGCCGGCTGGGCCGCCGGGTCGTCGTCTGCCACGTCCTGCGCTACACGCCCTTCTACGCGCGGGTCCATGCGCTGCTCCGGGCCGGCGCGATCGGCGAAATCGTCTCCGCGAACTTCGTCGAAGGGGTCCAGCCCTGGCATCAGGCCCACTCCTTCGTGCGCGGCCATTGGTCGGTCGAGGCCAAGTCGTCGCCCATGATCCTCGCCAAGAGTTGCCACGACATGGACCTGCTGGCTTGGCTCATCGACCGCCCATGCGAAGCCGTCTCCTCCCACGGCGGCCTGACGCAGTTCACCGCGGCCCGCGCCCCCGCGGGCGCCCCGGCCCGGTGCACCGACGGCTGCCCGGCGGCGGCGAATTGCCTCTACGACGCGCACCGCTACGCCCGCCCGGAGGGCCGCCGCTGGTTGGCGATGGTCCACGACCGGGCGAAGGAGGCGAGCGAGGCGGAGGTCTTCGCCTGGTTGCGCACCAGCCCGTGGGGGCGCTGCGTCTACCGCTGCGACAACGACGTCGTGGACCACCAGGTCGTCGCCGCCCGCTTCACCGGCCAAGTCACCGCGACGTTCACGATGACCGCGTTCGACGAAGGCCGGCACCTCGAGATCTTCGGGACGGAAGGCGTGCTCCGCGGGGGCGCCTTCGTGAAGAAGCAGCTCGGGTGCGACCTCGTGGTGACCCGCCATGGCTGGGACCAACCCTCCGAGCGGATCGTGGTCGAGACCCCCGCGGTCGGCTACGCCGGCCACGGCGGCGGCGACTTCGGGCTCATGAACACCCTGCACGCGGACCTGACGTGCCCGGATCCGGCCGCGATGCGGACATCGCTGGAGGTCTCCCTGCAGAGCCACCTCATGGCGTTCGCGGCCGAGGAAGCCCGACGTTCCGGCCGGACCGTGACCTTGGCGGTCTGACGGTCGGCGGAAAATTGTCCACCGTGGCGCCCCCTTGGGGATTCGAACCCCAGTTACTTCGATGAAAACGAGGTGTCCTGGAC
>JBEBDN010000017.1:0-11760 GCA_041156945.1 Verrucomicrobiota bacterium
CCCTCCTCGGGGGCTGGGAAGGGCAAAAGCGGCCGGCCCGCGGCCCCGGGTCGCCTCAGCGGCGCCGCTGCCAGTCCGGGTAGTCCTTTTCGAGCAGATCCCGGGCGTAGGGGCCGTACCAGCTGTAGCCGTTGCGGCGCTCATGGCCGATGTCGGCGAGGTTGGGCTTGGGCGCGCCGTCCCGGTCGCAGAAGAAGGGCTGGCCGGTCTTGAGGTCGTAGAAGCGGGCCCACAGGGCCGGGGCCTGCGGGTCCTTGACGACCACCCGATCCTTGCCCTTGGGCGCCTTCGGGTCCTCCACCGCCTCGATGCGGATGCCGGTGACCTTGTGCTGCTCGAGCCAGCGCACGGCGCCTTCGATGGACGCCTTGATCTCGGCGGAGGGCTGTTCGACGCTCATGAGCAGGCGCACGAGGCCGACGGATTCGCTGCCGCTGAAGGACGGCAGCTCGTACGCCCGGGCCTTGGTCGGCAGCAGCGTCTGCGCGTCGTGCTGGGCGCACCAGACGGTCGGTTGGCCGTCGACGACGATCTGGCACTTGAGGATGCAGGCGATCCCCCGGTCGAAGGCCTTCCGGCACGCGGCGCGCCGCGCGGGGTCCACGAACGCGTACCGGGCGTCCCGCGCGACTTCGCGTACGAATTCGAGGATGCGCGCCATCGAGTTGTCGTTGAAGGTGACGTGGCGATGGTATTGCTTGCTGAGCGGGTAGTATTGGGGCCAGCCGCCATGGGGGTACTGGGCCACGAGCACGTGGGCGAGGCCCCGGTCGAAGGCCTGGCGGTAGGACTCGTCCGCCGTCGCGTTGAAGATCCGGGCCAGGAAGCGCAGTTCGTCGAGCGTGGCCCCGTTGTCGAAGGTCGCCCGGAGGTCGGCCCGCTTGCCCGCGTAGGGCTTGGTGACCGTGTCGGTGTTCTTCGGCCAGCCGCCGGACTCGGCTTGGTAGGAGAGGATGATGGCCCCGGTCTGCTTGGCCTCGGCGGTGGCATACCAGGCGTCGGGTTTCTTGAGGAAGTCGCGGGCACCTTTCTCGGCGGCGGCCAAGGAGCAGGTGAGGAGCAGGGTGAGGAGCAGGCGAACCATGGCGGTCGATTAAGGCGGACGAGCGGGGGCAGGGAAGCGGAAACACGCGGGCGGCCCGACGCTGGGATTGTCAAACGTCGCCGACCGTCCTTCATTGAGGCGTGCCCTCGCCGCTTCGTTTCCTCCTCGCCTCGGCCTCGCCCCGCCGGACCGAACTGCTGCGCGCGGCGGGCATCCCCCATTCGGTGGTGGTCGCCGCCGTGACCGAACACGAGGATCCGGCGACCGATCCGCGGGCGATGGTCCTGCACAACGCCCGGCTCAAGGCCGCGGCGGTCGCGCGCCGGCATCCCGACGCGCTGGTGCTGGGCTCCGACACCACCGTCGCGCTGGGCGACCGCGCCCTGAACAAGCCGGCCGACCTCGCCGAGTCGCGGGCGATGCTGCGCAGTCTGGCGGGCCGCGAGCACACCGTGCACACCGGCGTCTGCCTCCTCTGCCCGGCGCTCGGCCTGGAGGAGGCCCATGATGTCACGGCGTGGGTGCGCTTCCGTCCCCTGACGGAGGCGGACATCACGCGCTACCAGGCCTTGGTGAACACCTTGGATAAGGCCGGCGCTTACGGCATCCAGGAAGGACGCGAAATCATCATCGAGGATTTCCAGGCGCCCATCTCGACGATCATGGGGTTGCCGGTCGAGTTCGTGCAGGAGCGCTTGGCCGCCCTCGGCCTCCTGGGAAGGCTCGTCGCATGAGGATGCTCCTGCTCTTGGTGGCCGCCGGACTCGCCGCGCAGACGCCCATCGTCGACGGCAACGCCGAGCTGGCCGGCCGCGTCGGCGGCAAGCCCCTCGTCCTCCGCACCACCTCGCGGCTCGCGGGCGCGATCGATTCGGTGAAGTGGGATGGCGTCGAGTTCATCGACTCGCACGACCACGGCCGCCAGCTGCAGTCCGCGATCAACGCCGACGTGGACGGCGTCTTCCACGCCGAATGCTATAATCCGACGGAGGCGGGTTCGGTGGTCGACGCGCTCGGGCCGAAGACGACCAGCCGGCTGGAGTCGATCTCGGTCCGGGACGGCGTGCTGGCGACGCGCACCCGCATGGCCTTCTGGTTGGCCCCGGGGATGAAGTCCCACGGCCACCCGGCGCAGAACCGCGAACTGCTTTCGAACCATGTCCTGTCCAAGCAGGTCCGTATCGGGCGGCCGGGGATGGAGCACGTCCTGGACTACCGGGTCACGTTCACGGTCCCGCCGGATCGCCCCCATCGGTTCCTGCAGTTCGAGGCGTTGACGGGTTACATGCCCGCGGCCTTCAGCGAGGCCTGGTCCTTCGACGCGGCCCTTGGCACGTTGGTCCCGCGGACGCGGCGCAATGGCGAACAGCGCGAGCCGGTGGTCCTGTCGACCCCGTCGGGCGCGCACGCGATGGGGGTGTTCACGCCGGACCGCCCGCCCGCCGGTCACCCGGCCGTCGGCTACGGCAACTTCGAGTTTCCGGGGGCCAGGGTCGTGAAGTGGAACTGCGTCTTCCGGGTGCGCCAAGCCGAGCCCATCCCGGCGGGGGACCACGCCTTCCGGTTGTTCGTGGTCATCGGCTCGCGCGAGGATTGCCGACGGACCTTGGTCGACCTGGCGCGGGAGTTCGCGGGCCGCTGACCGACCTTGCAGTCCCGGGCATTGGCGCTATGTTCCGGGCGTGAAGGAAGAGACCCGCAGCGACCTCCGGACCATGGCCTTCGCGGCCGGGTGCTCGGTGCTGCTGCACCTGCTCCTGCTGTGGCTGGCGCCGCCGCATTTCCAGCCGATGCACCTCGTGTTGACCGCTCCGCTCGAGGTGCAGCGCGCCACCACCCAGGTCCCCGATAGCCGCCTGGCTCCCTCTATGCGGGAGATTCCGGTCGAGATCAACGCCCGGGCCAACCGCGAGACTCCGGTGAACCCGACGCCTTTCGTCGCGGCCCGGTCCCAGCGCGCGGCCCAGCCGACCCCGGAGACGAAGGCGACCAAGTCGTCTTTGCCCACCTCGCAGGGGGAAGATTCCAAGTCGGTGCGCGTCGCCCAAGGCAAGCCCCTCAGCCAGGAGGAGCTCTCGAAGGCCGCGCCCGAGGGGCAGGCCGGCACCGCCTCCGCGGAGGTCGGCGTCATGCCGAAGGTCGGGCAGTCGCCCACGCCTTCGGACGCCTCGGCCCCGCCCCCCGATCCCGACCGCCCGCGCCTCCGGGCGGGGCCCGCCGGGACGACCGGCTACCTCCTGCGCAACAACGTCGGCGTGAACCGCGTCGGGCGCGTCGCCGTCGACGCCCGCTTCAGCAACTACGGCGACTATGCCCAGCGGATGATGGAGGCGATCCAGTCGACCTGGTGGGACATCCTCTTCCGGGCGCGGCTGGAACGCTTCCAGCCCGGAGACGTGATCGTGCGCTTCAAGCTGCACCGCGACGGGTCGATCAGCGACCTGGTCGTCGTCGAGTCCGGCGTGTCCACGATGCGCACGTTCGCCTGCAAGGACGCGATCTCGGCCTGCGCCCCGTTCGACGCCTGGCGCCCCGACATGGTCGCGCAGTTCGGCGAAGTGGATGTTGTCACCATCCGCTTCATCTATCACTGAATGGCATGGCGACGCTTGATTGGATTCCCTTCGGACGCGGGGTGCGCGTGCTGGAGCGGCACGACAGCGGCCTTTTCGCGGTCGAGAAACCCGAAGGAATCTTGGCGCACCCGAATCCGGGTGAGGTCGCCGAAAAGGGCGAGGTGCTGATCGGCGGCAACTACTCGATGGAGGAGGAGGCTTTCCACGTGCGCGACGGCGTCGGGGGCATCCGGCGGGTCTTCCTCCTGAACCGGCTCGACTCGCCGACCAGCGGCGTGCTGCTGCTGTGCCTGGATCGAGGCGTGGCCGAACATGTCCGCGAGCTGTTCGCCAAGTCGCAGGTCTCCAAGAAGTACCTCGCGCTCGTCCGTGGGCGGGGCCTGCGCACGCCGCGCGGGACTTGGCAGGACCAGCTCGTGAAGTCGCGGGGGCCCGGCAACAGCGTCCGTTCCGCCGCGGCCGAGTCGGGTGGGGTGACGGCCGTGACCCTCTACCAGTGGGAGCGGGCGGCGACCGGCACCTTGCCGCTGTCCTTGCTCAACCTGGAGCCGCGGACCGGCCGGACCCACCAGTTGCGCGTCCAGACGGCCCAACACGGCCACCCGATCCTGGGCGATCGCACCTATGGGGACTTCGAGTTCAACAAGGCGGTCGGGACGGCGCGGGGCTTCAAACGGCTTTTCCTGCATGCCTACCGGACGGAGGTGGCCTTCCCCTGGCAGGGCGAGATCGTGAAGTTCAGCGCCACGGCCCCGATGCCGGCGGAATTCGCGGAAGCGCTCGCGGGGGACGAGGGCGGTGAGGATAAGCCCGGTAAGCCGAAGGCGGGGCCGGGCGGTCGGCAGATCTCCCCGCGTCTCCGGATCAGGCTCTAGGCCTCAGCGGACGCCCCAGACCTTCTTCAGGACCGCGACCATCTCGGGGTCGTGGGCTTCGAGTTCCTTGCGGTCGTAGGGGAAGAAGTCGTTCTGGCCGAAGAAGGCTTCGGTCGTTTCCGCGAAGTATTCCATCGGCGTGGTCATCGCATAGGCTCGGACGCCCTCGGTGATCTTGCCCTGCCAGTTCTTGCGGCTGACCTTATCGTAGGACTGGTTGGCGACGGCGCGATCGTAGCAGGCCTTGATCTCGGGTTGGTTGAAGCCGAGCACCTGGTCATGGTAGGCGTGGGCCAGCTCGTGCAAAGTCAGCAACGGCATGCGGAGCACTTCCTTGTCGAGGTTCGCGACGCCGGAGAATTCGACCCCCTTGACCATCGCGGGGTTGCGCCCGTTCTGCTTGAGCCAACCGGCCCCGGGGTGGTATTCGGCTCCGGCACCCTTGCCGTAGGGCGGTGAAAGCCAAAGCGTCACCTTCTTCATCTGGGAGACCGCCTTGGCGGGGACGAGCCGTTCGATATCCTCGAGTTGCTTGCCGATCAGCACGAGACCCCGTTCGGTCTCGGCCTTTTTCTCGTCGGTCAGCAGTTCCAGCCGGATCAGCACGGACCAGCCCCGGAGCACCCGCGACTCATACCGCAAGGGCAGGCTGGCGGCCGGGGCGGTGTTCGGGGACGCCTTGAGGGGCTCGGCTTCGGCGGCCGGCAACCATGTGGCGAGAGCCAGCAAGAGGACAGGGGACAGTAAGCGGGGCATACCCCCTTCCTAGGTGCCCTCCGGAGTCTAGCAAGCCTCAGCCTTCGCCGCTCGGGTCGTAAAGGCCTTGGCGGACGACATAGCGGATCACGCCGGCCACATCGTGGACCCCTAATTTACGCATCAGGTTGGTGCGGTGGTTCTCCGCGGTCTTGGTGCTGATGTTGAGTTTCGCCGCCACTTCCTTGCTGGTGTGGCTCTTGGCGAGCAGGACGGCGATCTCGCGCTCGCGGTCTGTGAGGCTGGAGCCCATCTGATCGACCCGCGTTTCGGGGCTGTTCAGGGCTTCGACCAAGGCGCGGTTGTAGACTTCGCTGAACCACGACTCGCCCTCGGCGATTGCGTCCATCGCCTTGCGCAGTTCGGACAGCGGGGCGGATTTGTTCACGAAACCGCGGACGCCCTCCTTGAGCAGGCCGCGAGCCAGCTGTTTCTCCGACTTGCCGGAGAAAACCAGCACGCGCAGTTCGGGTAGGGTGTTGCGGAGTCGGTGCAGGACTTCGATGCCCGTGATGCCGGGTAGCAGGATGTCGAGAATGAGGATGTCGGGCTTGAGTCGGAGGGCCAGTTCGACGCCCTCGGCGCCATCGGCCGTGGAGCCGATGACCTTGAACTTACCCTTGCCCTCAAGCATCTCCGTCACCAGTTCGCGGATCGCCGTCTGGTCCTCGATGATGACCACGCTCTTGGTTTTCTGGGCAGGGCTCTTCATGTTCATGCGATGATGGAGTTTAGGTGGTGTGGGTCGAATCATAACCAAGCGATGCCTTCAAATAGAATGCTTTATTAGTGGGGTCTTTAACCTAAGCCCCCCGTGACCCTTTTCCTCATTCATTTGTAGGGTCAACGAGTCCTTGACGGACCAAGTAGCGCACGAGCCCCGCGACGTCATGCACCCCGAGCTTGCGCATGAGGTTCGAGCGGTGGTTCTCCGCCGTCTTGATGCTTAGGCCGAGCCGATGGGCGACTTCCTTGCTGCTATGGCTGCCGGCGATCAGCAAGGCGATCTCGCGTTCGCGGGGCGTGAGCTGCTCGATCAGGCGGTCCGCCTGGATCCGGGGATTCGCCAGCGCTTCGCGGACGGTCTGCCCGAACGCCTCGTCGAACCAGCTGCCGCCTTGGCCGACCTTGGCTACGGCCTGGCGGAGTTCGGTCAACGTCTGGGACTTGTTCACGTACCCCTGGATGCCTTCCTGCACCAGGTTCCGGATCACGTGGGCTTCCTGGCGCGCGGAGAAGACGAGGACCTTCGTCCGGGCCGCGGTCCGCCGCAGGCGCCTCAGGAATTCGATGCCGCCCATCCCGGGCATCTGGATGTCGAGCACCACGATGTCGGGGTCCAGCCGCGCGACCATCTCCAGTCCCTCCGGCCCCGAGGCGGCCGCGCCGACCACCACGGGGCCGGGCGGACGGCCGAGCAGTTCGACGACCATCTCGCGGATGGCGGCCTGATCCTCGACGACCACCAGGCGAGGCGCCGCGGTCGCCGGAGGCGGGTTCGGGGTGGCGCGCCGCGGCGTCGGGCGGCTGACTCGGATCTTCACGCGTCGTGGGCTCATGGTGATGGCGTGAGGTGTCTCTGGTTTTGCCCTGTCTGAAGCAACGGAAACGGTCTGGGGTTCATCATCCATGCGACATTTACGCGGCTTTTCCCTGCTGGTCGTGCTCGGCCTTTTGGCCGGCTTCTGCGCGCTGACTTACGGCCTGCTCGCCTTCTTGCCGGTCGCCTCGGCCGAGCAGGCGTCGGCGGTCCAGCGGACGCGCCTGCGTCAGGATGCCTCCGCGCTCCTGCGCTTGGCCCTGGCGGAGACGCAGGCGGCCGCCGGCTCCGATCGCGTGGCGACTTGGATGGAGGACGCGGCGGCGGTCGCCGCGCGCGCCACGCCGCTGGGCCGGGAAGTCGTCCGCCTGTCCGGCGAGCGGGTCGTGGACGGCGTCCGCTGGCGGTGGCGCTGCGAGGATGTCTCCTGCGGTTATGATGCGTGGGCCGCCGGCTATGTTGCGATCCGCGCCGGCGCTTGGGCGCGCGGCCAAGTGGGTCGGCAGGCTTTCGCCTCCGGCCACGCAGCCACGATCCCGAACGCCGAGCATGCGCGCGCCTGGGCCTGGGGTGACGAAGCCCTTTGCCGTGCATTGAGCGGAGGGCCATCGGCCCCGGGGCAAAGTTGGGGTGGCTGGGGCTTGTTGACCGACCCGGTGCACGGCGGGTGGAAGCGCGACCTGGCTTCGGCGAGGGGATTGACGGACCTCGTCGGTCGAGACGTCGCCGCCGCCCTCGTCGCGGCGGACTTGCGCGAGGATCGGGCGCTCGGGTTGCCGGTCCAGGTCGCCGAAGGGCAGGAATATGCCTTCCGGCATTTCGCCCCGCTGGTCGACCTTCGCCTGAGCCTGGGCTTCTTCAACGCGCGTTCGGATGGACGGCACCGGATGCGTTTCCACGTCTCCGGTCTGTTGTGGAACCCGGCGTCGGCGCCGCTCTTGGCCGAGGCCGAGGGGCGGCTTTACCTCCTCGAGGTCGTCGGCGCGCCGGAGGTCTCGGTGCGCAATCTGACTACCGGCGCCGGCGTGGAGGTCGACCTCGACGATTGCCCGGTCGGCGACTTGGGCATCTTCAGCCAATACCCGCGGGAGGCGGGAGTGTGGTCCTGGATCGAGGTGGCCGATGTGGCTCGCCATGGCATGGCGCGGCGCGGTCTCCTGCCGGGAGAGTGCTACGCCTTCTTCGGTCCTTCGCCTTCGACGCAACCACAGGGCCTCGCCCGCATCCTCTCCCGGGACACATGGCGCTATGAGTCGACTCCGCGCGGCCCGGGCTGGCGTCGCCCCTCCCCGAAAGTCTTCCTCCCGCAGGACCGGATCGAAGTGTCCGTCCGCTTTGTTTCGCCCATGACCCTCCGGCTACGGCGGGTGTCCGGCGAGCCGGATCGCGACGTCGCCATCGGCGTTTACCGCGGTCCCGTCGTCCAAGAAGTGGCCAACCTCTGGTTTCCCGACTTCCGGTGGGAAATGTCGGGTCAGGATTATTCGCGGCCCGACAGCGCCGGCTACACGTGGGAGGAACGTCGGGCCTGCCTCCGCTTATCGTGGATATCACGGGACTGGGCGGAGCTAGGGGAGGCGATGCGTCAGCACGACCTCCTGCGGAGGCACTGGGACCTGTCGCGTCCCGAGCAGGCGGCGCAGTGGACGATCCGTCATCCGCTGTCCGCCACCGCAGCCCCGCTGGATTGGTCGGGTCCGGCGGGGGTGGGCGTGCTGCAGGATGCCGCCGTCAACCAGCACCTTGCCCAAACTCGGGACAGCTATGCCGATCTGCGGCTGCGCGGACTGCCGGGCCTACCCTTGGTCTCGATCGGCGCCCTCCGTCACCTCCGGCCGACGATGGACTGGTCCAGGTTGGACGATGCCTTTTGCTCGGCGCCCTTGCGGAAGCCCGAGGAGGGGCAGGATTCGGAGAACCCCCGACTGGCGCCGGCCGGTTGGTCGGAGGGGCCCTCGCCGGGATGGATGGTCGCCGGCCCCTTCAACGTGAACAGCGTGGACGCCGGGGCGTGGCTGGAGCTCCTCCGGTCTTCCGCGTCGCCTTGGCAGGTGCAAGCGGGCGGGCCTTTCGCTTCTCCGCCGCTCAGGCGCCCCTTTTGGCCATCGCAGCCCGCCGGAGCGCATTTGGCCCAATGGGCGGCGGCGCGGGCACCGGCTTGGACGGACGAGGAGCTCGCCCAGCTCGGCCCCGACGAGGTCGCCCCGCTATCCGCCCGTCAACCCGTACGCTTCCCCGAAGACCGGAAACTCGTCGAACTCGCGCAGGCCTTGGTGCGGCTCCAACCGGAGGTCGGCGCGCCGTTCGCCTCGCTCGAAGCCTTCGCCCGCTCGGGCCTCCTGCGCAAAGCCTTGGTCGCCGCACGCCTTGATGAGCTGCCGGGCGCGACAGTAGACGGCTGGCTCGCCGCCCAGGAGGCGGACCTCCTTGAGCAGTGGGCGCCGCTCCTCACCGTCCGGGGCGATACGCTGAGGCTCCATGGCCAGGTGGCGTTCGCCGATCCGCGGCGGCGTGGCGGGCTGGCTTTCGAGGCGATCCTGCAGCGGACGCCGGCGACGCATCCGGTCGGCCGTTGCGGTCGGGTTTGGCGGGTGGTGCAAGTGCGTTTCTTGTAACCCGAGCGGGCGGTCGGGAACTTGACTAGCGGCGTTTTTCCCCAATCTTGGGAAACATGGAATCCAACCCGTTCATCGTCTCCGAAGCCCCGGCCTCCGACCGCGTCGCCTTCTTCAAGCGAACCTACCTGCACGTCGCCGGCGCCTTCGCCGCCTTCGGCGCTTTGCTTTACTACTTCTTCCAGGGGTTCAAGTTCGAGGTCGTCGGCCGCTCCTTGGAGGTGGGGACCGGTGTTGCCGCTTCCGTTACCCGCGGCTTGTTTTCCCTCATGGACTCCACGGGTGGTTTCGGCATCCTGATTGTCATGGTCATGTTCTGGGGCGGCACCTACGTCGCCCAGAAGCTCGCCGAGAACCGCGCCTCCCGCCAGTCCCAGTACCTCGGGCTCGGCCTCTACGTCGTCCTAGAGGCCCTCATCTTCATCCCGCTGATCGTCATGGTCGGGCTCAAGACCCACGGTAATCCCAGCGAAGTCCTGGTCCCTGCCTGCGCCGTCACCGCCGCCTTGGTCATCGGCCTGACCGTCGCGGTCTTCACCATGGGCATCGACTTCTCCTTCCTGCGCGTCGCCATCGTCATCGGCAGCTTCTGCGCCTTGGGTGTCATCCTCGTGTCGATTTTCACCAATAGCGATTTGGGCAACTGGTTCTCGATCATCATGATCCTGCTGATGGCCACCGTCATCCTCTACCAGACGCAGGTCATCAAGGACAGCTGCGAGACCGACCAGCACGTCCTGGCCGCCTTCATCCTCTTCTCGGCCTTCGTCACGCTGCTCTTCTACGTCATCCGCCTCTTCGCCGGTCGCCGAGACTGACCTGGCCACGGCGTAACTTCGAGAGGCTTCCCGGTGTTTCATCGGGAAGCCTTTCCGTTTATGCGCCCGTTCCTGATCTTCGCCCTGTCCCTGCTGACCGCCGTTTCCCTCCCGGCCCAGGGGAAACTCCGCGAACTCCTGACGGCCCGGGCGCCCGAGGGTTTCGTCGAACAGTCCTGGACGATCGACGGGGTGAAGCGCACCGCCCTGGTGCGCGTCCCCAAGGACGCCAAGGGTCCGCTGGCGGTCGTCTTCTGCTGGCATGGCCATGGTGGCCGGGCTGCCCAAGCCGCGGGTCGTTGGGGCTATGACCAGGTCGACGCCACCTCCGTCCTGGTGTTTCCCCAGGGTTTGCCGACCGTTTCGCCGCTGGTCGACAAGGAGGGCCGGATGCCGGGCTGGCAGACGACCGTGGGCGGGGAAGGGGAGCGCGACCTCAAATTGTTCGACGCGATGCTGGCCGACCTCCGCAAGACGCATGCGATCGACGATCGCCGCATCTATTCGATGGGGCATTCCAACGGAGCGGCCTTCAGCTACCTGCTCTGGCAGGCGCGACCGACGGTGCTGGCGGCCATCGGTTCCGTCGCCGGGTCGCTGCGCGGCGATGCCAAGGACTTGCCGCCGTTGCCGGTCATCCATGTCGCCGGCGAGAACGATCCTTTGGTGAAGTTCGCTTGGCAGCAGGCCACCTTCGTCGCGGTCCGCCGTTTCAACCATTGCGTGGACACGGCCAAGCCTTGGGCCAAGGAAGGCGTCCTCGAAGCCTCGATCTTCGAATCCGACCGCGGGGCGCCCTTGGTGACGGCCCTGCACGCGGGCGGCCACGAATACGCGAAGGGTTCGTCCGAACTGATCGCCCGCTTCTTCAAGTCCCAGGTCCGGCCGGCGCGCTAGGGCTTGCGGGCGACGTAGAAGCGCGTCTGTCCGCAGAAGGCGCGGACGGCGGCCGATTCCGCGGCGAGCTCCGTGCTGAGCGGCGCCTCCAGCAGTTCGAAGCCGGCGGCCCGCAGTTCACCGGCGGTTTCGGCCAGGGTGCTGCTGTGCATGAAGACCGGGGAGGTCGAGGTCTCGTGCCAACGGTCACCGGGGATTCCCCCCGCGGCTTGCGCGGCCCATTCGACGGCGAGCGCGCCCTTTTCCCGGTCCGCGCCGGAGGCGAGGAAGATGCCGCCGGGCCGGAGGACGCGGTGGATCTCGCGCAGGGCGCGGGCCCGATGGTCGGCGTCTGGTAGGCACATCAGCCCGTTGAAGGCGTAGATCACGCCGTCGAAAATCGCGTCGGGGTAGGTGAGGGCGGTGGCGTCCTGGATCTCGACTTTTGCGCCCCAGCCGGCTTGGGCTTGCTCCAGCACGCCTTGGGCGACCTCCACCATCGCCGGGGAGAAGTCCGTGGCCGTGATTTCGCGGTAGTCCCTTTGCAGCAGGCCCAAGGCGACCCGCCCCCCGCCGCAGCCCAGCTCGAGCAGTCGGTCCGAGGGCCGGAAATACTTCGCGACCAGCTGTTCCTCCGATCGCCACAAGCCGACATTTAG
>JBEBDN010000018.1:0-6472 GCA_041156945.1 Verrucomicrobiota bacterium
CTTCGGCGGTCCGCCCGTGCTCGACCACCTCAACCTCCAGATCGAGGAAGGCGAGCGGGTCTGCCTGCTGGGCCGCAACGGCGCCGGCAAGACGACCCTCATGCGCATCGCCGCCGGCGAATCCGCCCCCGACACGGGGACGGTCATGATCCCGGACGGGGTGTGCATCGCCCGGCTGACCCAGGAGATCCCCGAGGACCTCCCGGGCAACGTCCGCGACATCGTGACCTCCGGCCTCCGCTCCGACGACCTCTCCGAGGATTGGGAGAAGGACCTCCGCGTCGACGACCTGATCGCGCGCCTCGGCCTGCCCGAGGACCGGGCGTTCAACGCCCTGTCCGGCGGCCTCAAGCGCCGCTGCCTGCTCGCGCGCGCCCTGGCCGCCAAGCCCGGCCTGTTGCTGCTCGACGAGCCGACCAACCACCTCGACCTCGACTCGATCCTCTGGATGGAGGAGTTCCTGCTCGAGCAGAAGATCCCGCTGCTGTTCGTGACGCACGACCGCGCCTTCCTCCGGCGCATGGCCAACCGCATCATCGAACTGGACCGCGGCAAGCTCGCCAGCTGGTCCTGCGACTACGACACCTACCTCGTCCGCAAGGAGGAGCTCTTCGTCGCGGAGGAACGACAGCGCGCGGCCTTCGACAAGAAGCTCGGCCAGGAGGAAGCCTGGTCCCGCCGCAGCCCCGGCGCCCGCCGCACCAAGTCCAACGCCCGCATGGAGGCGCTCGTCAAGATGCGCGCCCAACGCGGCGCCATGCGCACCGCCACCGGCTCCGCCAAGATGGAGATCAGCGAGGCCGAGCGCTCCGGCGTCCGCGTGGTCGAGGCCGAGAACATCGGCTTCGCCTACCCCGGCGGCCAACCGCTCATCCGCGACTTCAGCCTCGTGCTCAACCGCGGCGACAAGGTCGGCCTCATCGGCCCGAACGGCGCCGGCAAGACCACGTTGGTCAAGATGCTCCTCGGCCAGCTCGCGCCCACCTCCGGGATCCTCAAGTTCGGCACGAAGATGGAAGTGGTCTACTTCGACCAGATGCGCGACCAGATCGACGACAACAAGACCGTCGCCGAGAACCTCGCGGGCGACGGCGACTCGGTCGTCGTGCAGGGCCGCTCGCGCCACGTGATCAGCTACCTGCAGGACTTCCTCTTCGAGCCGACCCGCGCCCGCTCCAAGGCGAAGGTGCTGTCGGGCGGCGAACGCAACCGCCTCCTGCTGGCCCGCCTCTTCACCAAGCCCGCCAACGTGCTGGTGCTCGACGAACCGACCAACGACCTCGACGCCGAGACGCTCGACGTGCTCGAGGACATCCTCGTCGACTACACCGGCACCTTGATCCTGGTGTCCCACGACCGCGCCTTCCTCGACAATGTCGTGACGAGCACCCTCGTGTTCGAGGGCGACGGCGTCGTGACCGAACATGCCGGCGGCTACACCGATTGGCGCAACGAACTGGCCCGCATCGCGGTCGCCAAGCGCCAGAGCGCGCTGGCCGCCGCCCCGGCCGCGAAGGCGGCCTCCCCGAAAGCCGGCGGGTCCGCCCCGGCCGGCGCCAAGCTGAACAACAAGGAGCGCAAGGAGCTGGAGACGCTCCCGGGCCGGATCGAGCAGCTCGAGGCCGAACAGGCGCAGCTGACCGTCCAACTCGGCGACCCCGAGATCTACAAGGATGGCGGCGCCCAGGCGGCGACGTTGCAGAAGAAGCTCCACGCGCTGGAGGCCGAGCACGCCCAGGCGGTCGAACGCTGGATGGAACTCGACGCCCGCAAGGACGCCTGAACCGCGAAAGGCTTGCGTGGCCGGAACCGGGGGACTTAAAGGGGACTAAGCCCCACCCCTCATGAGCCTCCGCCCCGCCCACCTGCTACTCGCCCTGACCTGCGGCGCCTTTCTCGGCGCCGCCGACGCCCCCAAGCCCGCCGCCCCGGCGCCGAAGCCCGCCGCGCGCCCGCAGCCACCGACCCGGCCGTTCGACGATCCGAGCGCCCCGAAGTTCACCCGCCTCGACGGCCCGGTCGGCGCGACCCCCTCGGCCGACGCCTACGGTGATTTCGTGGTAGGCCCCGATTACGTGGCCGCCCCCGAGACGAAGGCCATCGCCGGAGTCCCCCAGGGGCGCGTCGAGCAGTTCACGATGAACTCCAAGGATTGCCAGCGCTTCAATCCCGGCATCGCCCGGAAGGAGTTCGGTACGCCCGACCCGAAGAACCCGAAGACCCTGATCGTCGCGACGCACACCATCGACTACAAGCGGACGATCACGGTCCACATCCCCGCGCAGTACGTCCCCGGCACGGCGGCCCCGCTGCTCGTGACCCATGATGGTCCGGGCCTGGGCAAACCGGACCTCAACCTGTGCCGCCTCCTCGATAACCTGATCGCGCAGAAGCGGATCCCTCCGGTGGTCACGGTGATGGTCGCCAACGGCGGCGGCGACGCGCAAGGCCATGAGCGCGGCAAGGAGTACGACACGATGTCCGGGCTCTTCGCCGAGTTCATCCAGCTCGAGGTGCTTCCCCTGGTGGAGCAGAATACCGGCGTGAAGTTCACGACGGACCCCGACGGCCGCGCGACCATGGGCACGAGCTCGGGCGGCTCCGCCGCGCTGATCATGGCCTGGTACCACCCCGAATGGTTCCGTCGCGTGCTGACGTTGTCCGGCACGTTCGTGAACCAGCAGTGGCCCTTCGACCCCGCCACGCCGGGCGGCGCCTGGGATTTCCACGACCGATTGATCCCCCAGTCCGACCGCAAGCCCATCCGGCTCTACCTCGCCGTCGGCGACCGCGACAACTTCAACCCGAACGTGATGCGCGACGGCATGCACGACTGGGTCGAGGCCAACCACCGCATGGCCAAGGTCCTCAAGGAAAAGGGCTACCCCTACCAGTACCTCTTCTGCCGGAACGCGGGTCACGGGCTCGGCCCCGCCCGGGCCCAGATCCTGCCCAACGCCCTCGAGTGGCTCTGGAAGGGCTACGTGCCGAGCGGCAAGTAAGGGGCCGTCCCCTCGGCTACTTCGCCAGGGCGTGGATGGTGTTGACCACCTGACCGCGCAGCTCCTGACCGTCGGCGGACTTCAGGTCGTACTTGAGCTGCATCTGCATGGCAGGACGCAGCTCCGGCGCATCCAAGGTGACGGTCAGCCCATCGGCGGAAACCTTGGCTGAGCGGATGACCAAGGGGTCGTGCTTCCGCTCGGCCATCTGCTCCTTGGAGAACTCCGGTTTGCCGTCCTTGCCGACCTCCGCGGCCGCGCGGGCCGGGGCGAGCGTGGAGACGTCCGGCGAGCCATAGGCGGCCGACCAGACGTAGTTCCAGAGCTCCGCGTTCCAGCTGGCGGGATCCTCCGCGGTCTTCCGGTCCACGGGGGCGCCGAAGGTGAGGACGACCTGACCGGGATGGACCGCGAGCTGCAGCGGGGCCCGGTAGGCCGCGCCGGTGTAGCGCACGCGCTGCAGGCAGCCATTGCGCGTCGCGGTCGTCTGCCAGCCCCGGAGCCCGACCACGTAGAGCTGCCCATCCTGCGGGCGGAAACGCGCGCGCATGGCGCCGCTGTCGAAGGTCACGTTGAGACGCGTCACCCCGCCCTGCATCTGCGGCTGGCCGCGGAAGGTCACCTCCTGCGGCAAGACGCCGAAGAGCGAGCAGGTGCCGTAGCTCAGGTGCAGGAGCCGGTCCTTCCACGGGCCGAACCGGTCGGAAGTCACCCACACCTGGCCGCCGCTGGAGTTGTCGACCTCCTTCGGGAACCAGCAGAGCGGACGATCGTAATCGGTCGGCTCGGCGGTGCGATGCGCCAAGGGCGGCACGCCGTAGAAGCCACCTTCCTTGACCCAGTTCAGGCGGCACACCGGCGTCCAGGTCCCCTCGTTGTCGCCGGTCGTCAGCTGCCCCGTGGGGCCGAGGCCGAGCCCATTCGGGGCCCGGAAACCCGTGGCGACGACGGAAAGGGTACGCCCGTCGGGGGTGACCTTGAGGAGCGCGCCATGGTGGTCGCAGACGTCGTCGAAACCGCGGCCACCCTTGCGGACCGGGCCGGCCTTGATGAAGTAGAAGTTGCCGACGGCATCCGTCTGCAGGTCGAAGACGTACTCGTGGAAGTTCTTGGTGACCTGCACGTCCGCATTGAAGACCTCGTAGCGGTCGCACTCGCCGTCGGCATCGGTGTCGCGCAGTTTCCAGAGCCCGTCGCGGCAGGTGACATGGACCTCCCCGCCGACGACCTTCAGGCCGAGCGGGTGGTAGAGGCCGGCGGCGAAGCGACGCCAAGTCACCTTGGCCAAGGTTTCGTCGAGGCCGGAGGCGACGAAGACATCGCCGTGGAACGTGGCCACGACCGCCCGGCCGTCCGGCAGGAAGTCGAGCGCCGAGGTGTAGAGCGGGGCTTTCCAAGGGTTGGCTTCCGGGAGCTTGATCCGGTCGACCACGTAGGGCTCGCCGACCTTGGTCGAAAGTTCGCCCGTGGTCTCGATCGTCTGCGGCCAGCGCCGACCGGGAGCGGCGGGCGCGCCCGCCTCCGGCCAGCCCTCGGGCCGGGCGGCGCCGACGGGGGCGTAGGCCACCTCGACGTACTGCTTGCCGGCGGGCACCCGGTAGACTTCCCAAGCGCCCAGGCGATCGCGACGCCCGGGCCCGCGGACGCCGATCCGCGGGGCGTCGACGGCGCGGCCCAGCAGGATGGTCACGCCGGTCGCGGTCTCGGCCTGGATGCCCCGGACGATGACCTGCGCTTCGTTGGAATCCACGACGCGCGGTGTTTCGCTGACCCGATCGGCCGCGCCCGGCACCTCGAAGGTCAGGACCCCATCGCCGAGGGGCTGGAAGCACGCCAGGCGATAGGAACCACCCGCCGCGAAGGTGCGGGCCGGACCTTCCTTGGGCTGGAAACTCGTCCGGAGCAATTCCTGGTCCCGGAGAGGGCCGTACCCGGTGCGTCGGCCCAGCGCGGCCGCGTTTTCGCCCACGGCGAGGCCGGCCAGGTCGTCGTCGGTGGAGAAATAGGTGGCGCCGAGCGACGACGGGTACTCGCCGCGCGACATCAGGTTCATCTCGCTGACGAACTTGCCGGACCAGCCGCCGACGACGCGGGCCAGTTCGGTGTCGTACGCGATCGCGTGGCGCCCCTCCTCGCCGAGCCGCAGCGCGACCCCCTTGAGGGCCGTGTGCTCGGCGGTGCCGTCGGGCTTCCGCTCGACGCCGACCGTGGCGAAGAGCCAGCGTCCCGGAGCTTCCGCCGGTTCCTTGGCCGGGGTCTTCTTGCCTTGGCCGAAGGCCAGGACCGCGGAGCACAGCAGGGCGACGAGGGAGGGACGCATGGCGCGAGCAAAGCGCCCTCCCCTGCCTAGGCAAACCCGGACTCGGTCACTTCTTCTCGCGGTCGGTGCCGGGCAGCACGTAGCGCTTCTGCTTGCCGAGCGGCGCCACCTGCCGAGCGCTTTCCTGCTGGTTCTTGATGGCGAGGTCGAGCGCCTTGTCGGAAGTGTCGATCGGCTCATCGGTGGTCGTCGACTTCCCATCCTTGTCCTTCTTCTTGCCACCCTTCGACGAACCGTCGCCGCCGCCCTGTTCGGCTTCGATCTTCAGGGCGGGCTTGTTGTGGTCCTCGACCCAGCGGAAGGCGCGGTCCTCGACTTCCTTGATCTCCGCGGCGGTCAACTGAGCCTGCATGCGCCCCTTCAGGAGGCCGATGTCATGGGGGGTCGAACCGGTGGAGATCTGCAGGAGGATGTGGTAGTAGGCGCGCTGCGGGTCGGGCTTCGACTTGCCCTTGCCGTCCGCCGAAGGCACCCCCTCGGCGTAGAACCTCGCCAGCCCCGCGTTGCAGCCGGTCTCGGGATGATTGGCGGCGTAAAGGCGATCCAGCCAGTAGAAGGCGTTCGCGGGATCGTGGACCTCCGGCTCGGTGCGGAGCGAAAGGCGGGCCAGGTACATCATGCCTGCCGAATGACGTTGCCGGGCCGAACGTTCGTACCACTCGCGGGCCTCGGTCAGGTTGCGGCCGATCCGGGTGGCGGCGTACTGGTTCTCATAGTAGTGCCCGACCACCACCTGGGCCTCCGGATCGCCCTGCGAGGCTTCGCGGTAACGGGGGATGACGGACTGCTGGGTGGCGGCCAAGCCGGGCAGGAGGCAGAGCAGGAGCCACGTCAGTCGGGACATGCGCCCAAGATGGAAGCCCGGCCCCGGCCGGGCAAGCCGACACGGGGCCGGGGGTCTTCCAAAACCGACACTAGGTTTATACTAACTTAAAGCGAGCGGAGGTAGGCCACGAGGTCGGCGACCGACTGGTCCGTGAGGCCCATCTGCGAGGGATACAGCATCAGGGAGCGCTTGAGGGGGGCGACCTCCTTGACCTTGGCCTTGGGGATGGTCTGGACGACCCCGCCTACGCACTTGAGCATGAGCGGGTCGGCGTCGCTGAGCACGATGCCGTGCACCACCACCCCGTCGGTGGTCGTCAGGCGC
>JBEBDN010000019.1:0-7932 GCA_041156945.1 Verrucomicrobiota bacterium
TGCGCATCGCCCTCGAGCTGCACCTCAAGCGCTGCCTCGTCGGCGGCATGGACCGCGTCTTCGAGATCGGCCGCGTCTTCCGCAACGAAGGCGTGTCCATCAAGCACAGCCCCGAGTTCACGATGCTCGAGGCCTACCAGGCCTACACCGATTACCGCGGCATGATGGAGCTCGTCCGCTCGATGATCCAGAAGGTCTGCGCCGACGTCCTCGGCACGACCACCGTCGTCCGCCCCGACGGCGTCGCCATCGAGCTCGGCGGCGAGTGGCGCGAGGCCAAGTACAAGGACCTCATCCTCGAGCGCACCGGCGACCCGCAGTGGTTCAGCCGCACCAAGGAGGAGAAGATCGCCGCGTGCAAGGCCCTCGGCCTCCACGAGCCGCGCGCTGATTGGGAAGATTTCGAGGTCACCAACGAGGTCTTCGGCAAGCTCATCGAGCCGGGCCTCATCCAGCCGACCTTCGTCACGCACATCCCCAAGGAGCTCTGCCCGCTCGCCAAGGTCACCGTCGGCGACGACTCGACCATCGACGTCTTCGAGCTCTGCATCAACGGCCAGGAGATCGCCCCCGCCTACTCCGAGCAGAACGACCCGGGCGTGCAGCGCGAGATGCTGCAGATCCAGGCCGGCGCCGAGACCCAGAAGATCGACGAGGACTTCCTCCTGGCGCTCGAGCACGGCATGCCCCCCGCGGGCGGCCTCGGCATCGGCATCGACCGCCTCGTGATCCTGCTGACCGGCGCGGCCAACATCCGCGACGTCATCCTGTTCCCGACGCTCGCGCCCGAGAAGCAGGCCTGAGCCTTTCCCCTTGCCCTGGTTCCTCCATCTCGCCCTCCGCCAGCTCTTCCCGCCCGGTAAGCGCTTCCCGGCGTTCGCGACGGTCTCGATCCTCGGCGTGGCCCTCGGCGTCGCGACCCTGCTCGTGGTGCAGACGGTGATGAACGGCTTCGGCGAGGAGCACCGCAAGCGCATCCGCGAATCCTTCGGCGACTGCCAGGTCGTCGCCGCCCGCCCGCTGGCCCGCCCCGACGAGCTCGTCGCCGAGCTCCGCCGCGCCCCCGAGGTGGCCTCCGCCACCGCCTACGCCGAGGGGCCCGCGCTCGCGCGCCGCGGCGATTTCTCGGGCGTGGCCGCCGTGCGCGGCATCGACCCGCTCGACCCGGCCCAGCCGGCCCGCCGGTACATCCACGGCGGCACCTTCGACGACCTCGACGACGGGCGCGTGATCCTCGGGCTCGGGCTCGCGCAGCAGCTGCGCGTCCGCGTCGGCGACAAGGTCGAGCTCTGGTCCCCGGCGATGGCCGAGCGGGCGGAGAAGGGCAAGGCGCCCCTGCCCGCCGAGTTCGAGGTCTGCGCCATCCTCCGCACCGGCTTCACCGAGGTCGACAACGCCGCCGCGCTCATCCCGTTGCGGCGCTTCCGCGAGATCTGGAACCTCGGCCCGCGCGCCCACGGCGTGATCCTGCGCCTCAAGGAGCCCGCCCGCGCCGAGGAGGTCGCCGGCCGCCTGAACGTCGGCCACCCCGACCTGGTCTTCCGCCCGTGGCAGGCGATCAAGCGCAACTTCCTCGAGGCGATCCGCTTCGAGAAGACGATGCTCTTCTTCCTGATGTTCATCATCACGCTGGTCGCGTCCTTCTCGATCGGCAGCACCCTGTTCTCCGCCGTCATCCGCCGCTCCCGCGAGGTCGGCGTGCTCGCCGCGCTCGGCGCCGGCCGCGGCGCGATCCTCGCGCTCTTCGGCCTGCAGGGCCTGCTCATCGGCGCGCTGGGCACGGGCCTCGGCTTCCTGCTGACCGGCGGCATCCTCCACTTCCGCGACTCGATCCTCGGCGCGATCAACGCGGTCTTCGGCGACGGCGACATGGTCGCCAGCGTCTACCAGTTCGCCAACATCCCGCTCCATTACGACCCGACCGACTTCGTGGCGGCGGGCGTCTTCACCCTGCTCGTCACGACGTTGGCGGGCTTCGTCCCGGCGCTCTGGGCGGCCGGGCGCAAACCCTCGGAGGCCATGCGCGATGCGTGAAGTCGTCCTCCAGGCCACGGGCCTCGCGAAGGCGTTCGCCGCCCCCGCCGGTCCCTTGCCCGTGCTCACCGCGGTCTCCCTCGAGGTCCATGCGGGCGAGTCCGTCTCCATCCGCGGTTCCTCGGGCTCCGGCAAGACGACCTTGCTCCAGCTGCTCGGCGGCCTCGACGTCCCCGACGCCGGCGAGGTGCGCGTCGCCTGCGAGGGCGCCCTCGTGGCGCCCCGCCGCCGGCTGGGCCGTGGCGTGGGCTTCGTCTTCCAGAACTACCAGCTCATGCCCGAGCTGACCGCGCTCGAGAACGTCGCGCTCGCCGCCCGGATCGTGGGCGTCCCGTCCGCCGCCGCCACCGCCGCCGCCCGCGAGCTCCTCGGGCTCGTCGGCCTCGCCGCCCGCGCCGACCACCTGCCGTCCCGCCTTTCCGGCGGCGAGTGCCAGCGCGTCGCCCTCGCGCGCGCCCTGGTCAACCGGCCCGCGGTGCTCCTGGCGGACGAGCCGACCGGCAACCTCGACGAACGGACCGCGGAGGAGATCATGCGCCTCCTGCTCGAGGTCGTGGCCGCCCGCGGCCTGGCGCTGGTGCTGGTGACGCACAGCCGCGAGTTCGCCGAACGCGCGGCGCGTCGCCTGGTGCTCTCCGGCGGCGTCCTTTCGCCCGCCTGATTTGACAATCCGGCCGGCGGCGGTTGGGTAGCGTCACCATGCACGCCGCCCTGACCCCCGCCCAACTGCTCGCTTCCCTGGAATGGCGCTACGCCACCAAGGCCTTCGATACCCGCAAGCTGCCGGAAGCCACCTGGGCCGCGCTCGAGGAGTCGCTCCGCCTCACGCCGTCCTCCTTCGGCCTGCAGCCGTGGAAGTTCCTCGTCATCACCGACCCCGCCGTCCGCGCCAAGCTCCGCCCTGTCTCCTGGAACCAGACGCAGGTCACCGACGCCTCCCACCTCGTCGTCTTCGCCCGCCGCACCGAGGTCACCGAGCAGGACGTGAACGAGTTCTTCCACCAGATGGTCGCCGAGCGCCAGGCCGATCCCGCCGCGCTCGAGCCCTACCGCCAGATGATGATCGGCGGCGTGGTCAAGGGTAAGGACGCCGCCGGCCAGAAGGAATGGGCCGCCCGCCAGCTCTACATCGCGCTCGGCCAGCTCATGGGCGCCGCCGCCGCCCTCGCGGTGGACACCTGCGCGCTCGAAGGCATCGACCCCGCCGCCTACACCGAGATCCTTGGCCTCAAGGGCACCGGTTACGAGGTCGTGGTCGCCTGCGCCGTCGGCTACCGCTCCGGCGCCGACAAGTACGCGCAGCTCAAGAAGATCCGCTACCCCAAGGCCCGCGTCATCGCGCAGGTCTGAGCCCGCTCAGCTCCGCGTCGCCCACCGCGCGAACTCCTCGTCGTCCGCGAGGACGGGTGGGTCGCCGTACTCCGTCGAGAGCAGGTTGCGGTAGGCCTCGTCGGCGAAGCGCCGGCAATGGAGCAGCACGCGGGCCGTCTGGCCGGGCGCGCGGACCAGCCGGCCCAGCGCCTGGTTGACCTTGCGCATGCCGGGCCGCACGTAGGCCAGCGCGAACGCGTCCTCGACCCCGTCGTTGGCGAACATCTTGCGCCGCGCCTCCTGCAGCGCGTTCACTTCGGGCAGGGCGGGGCCGACGATCACCGCGGAGCGGATGCGCCCGCCCAGCATGTCGACGCCTTCGCCCAGCGACCCGCCGAGGATCAGGCACAGGATCGTGTGCCGGTTGAGGGAGTCCTCGACGAAGCGCGCGGTGCCGTCCGGGCCGAGCCCGCGCGGCTGCAGGGCGATGTCCGCCTTCGGGTCGAGGTCCGCCAGTTCCTTGCCGACCCCTTCGGCGTACTTGTACGAGGGGAAGAAGGCGGCCACGGCGCCTTCCTGCGACAGGCGGAGCAAGGCCGCGGCCGTGCGCGCGAGGTGCGTCTCCCGGGTCTTCAGGCGCGTGTCCACGCGGCCGTCGATCGCCACCGTGTAGGCCCCTTGGCGCCACGACGCGAGCGCGTCGACCTTCGCGAGCGCGTCGCCGTCGAGGCCGCACTCGGCCGCCAGGGCCCCGCGCGGGCCCGGGGTCGCGGTCATCAGCAGCGCGTGCCCGAACTTCAGGAGCCGCTCGCCCGTCGCCTTCGCCGCCGAGAGGCAATCCAGGCTCAGCATCCCCGGGCGCGGGGACCACAGCAGCCAGCCGAGGTCGGCCGCCTCCAGCCGGTCGGACCACGTCGCGGCGTTCCAGAGCCCTTGCCGGGTGAGGTCCGTCAGGTCGTCGGTGTTGAACGGCTGGTTCGCCGCGAGTTCCGCCAAGGTCTCCGCATGCCCCATCGCCTCCAGCCGGTCGTCGGGCGATACCGCGTCGGCCTTGGGCAGGCGCGCCAGGAAGTCGGCCCAGGCCTGCGTGGCGCGGATCCACGGCTCGGGGGCGCGGTGGCGCACCAGCTCGTGGGCCAGGTCGGCCGCGTCCTGCGCCTCGTCCCGCAGCGACAGGCACTCCGCCGCCCGCTCCGGCAGGTTGTGCGCCTCGTCGACGATCAGCGCGGTGTCGGCCTCGTCCCAGCCGGGCACGTTCTCGAGCGCCGCGCGGTTGCGGGGCGAGAACACGTAGTTGTAGTCGCAGATCACCACCTCCGCGTGCGCGAGCATCGCCTTGGTGATGTCCCACGGCGGCACGCCCGCCAGCCGGCCGATCTCCCGGATCCGGCGGAGGTTCGAGCCGTCCTCGAGCAGCGCCTGCGGGTCGATGCCGGCCCGGGCCCAATTGCGGCGGATCTCCTCCGGGTCGTCGGGCAGGCCCTCGACCTCGTGCTCGGCCCGCGGGCGCAGCACCAGGGCGCGCAGCTCGGACGGTTTCGCCAGGCGGCGGAGTTCCTGCAGCACCTGCAGCTGGCCCGTGCCCTTGCCCGTGAGGTAGAGCAGGCGCCCGGCGCGGCCGCCGCGCAGCAGGCCGAGGCCGTGGCGGAGCGCGGCGGAGGTCTTGCCGAAGCCCGTGGGCGCGACGAGCAGCCGCGTGGTCGACTCCATCCCCGCCTGGTCGAGGTCGGCGCAGCCCTGCAGCCACTCCGGCCGCGGTTCCTTGAACGGCAGGCGGTCCGGCAGGCAGAGCAGGCGGGCATGGCTCGCGCGCCGGTTCTCGGCGTGCGCCGCGATCGTCTCGGCCTGCTTCAGCAGGTCGGCCTCGGCCGTGGCCGGCAACGGCACCGCCTGCTTCTCGCCGCTGGTCAGGTCGACGAAGATCACCTCGCCCTGCACCGCGCGGACGGCGGGGTCCAGGCGCGCGGCGTGGCAGTAGAGCGTCAGCTGCAGGAAGTGGTGCGGGTAGCGTTGGATCAGCTGGTCGGACCGGCGGGGGAGCGATTGGCTGATGGTCTTCACCTCGCGGATGCGCACCGCGCCGGCGGCTTCGCGCCACTGGTCCGCCCGGCCCGTCACGACCAACGTCCAGCCCAGCGCCTGCACCTCGCAGTTCGCCGCGCGCTCGAACGTCCAGCCGTCCTGCTCGGCCTCCGCCTGCCGGCGGAGCGTCTCGTGCCATTGCCGGCCGGCCTCCGCGCGCCACGGGGCGCCGCCGCCGCCCGCGCCCGGGCCGGGCCGGAACGTGGCGAACTCCTGCGCGCTCAGTTCGATGCGCCGCGACTTGATGTCGAAGCGCATCAGGGCAGGACGAAGTGGGCCTCGCCGGCGGCCCAGCGCTCGAGGTCGGCAGCCAGCCGCGCGACGACCTCCTCGTCGGTCGTCTGGGCGTCGAGCGGCTGGGTCAGGACCGCGCCGGCGGCCTCGCGCCGGGCGCCGAGGCCCGGCAGCCAATCTTCCTGCACGGGCCAGCCGCCGTCCTTGAGCATCAGCCAGAGGCCCTTGAAGTAGGCGGCGTCGGCCCGCGGGCGCGTGGCCATCGCCTCGAAGGTCTCGGCGGCGATGCGCGCGCAGACCGGGGCGGACTCGGGGGGCGGCGGGTTCTTGCGGAGCATCGCGGCGAAGCGGCAGGCCCGCTCGAGCGTGCGGTGGTCCCGGGCGATGCCGAGGCGGCGGTGGAGCAGGCGGTAGTCCCGCGCGAAGCGCGTCCCGCCGTCCTTGGCCCGCTCCAGCGTGATCTCGCCGTCGTCGAAGAGGTCCGGCATCGTCGCGGTCTTGCCGGGCCGGGCCCGGATCAGGCAGCGCACGAGGCCTTCGGTGGGCTCCAGCAGCGTCAGCAGCGAATGCGATTCCCCCGACGGGTCGCGTCCGAGGACCAGGCAGCGCAACGGGGCGGAGGACATCCGCCTCAGGCCGGGTCTTCGCCCTTCGGGATGACGGCGCCGAAGCTCATCAGCAGGCCGAGCGCCTCGGAGACCTTCAGCTTCGTCTCGCGGATCTCCTCCGGCGGCACCTGCAGGATGAAGCCCGAGGTCGGGGCCGGCGCGGCCGGGATGAAGACGTTGACCACGGGCCGCCCGATCGCCTCGGAGAACGCGGCCGGCTGCTCGTGGGTGACGAAGGCGATGCTCCAGCAGTCCTTGCGGGGGTATTGCACGAGCACGACGCGCCGGAAGGTGTCCTTGTTGCGTCCGCTCAGGGCGTCGACCATCTGGCGGATCGAATTGTAGAGGGCGCCCAGTCCCGGCGTCTTCTCCAGCATCTTGGCCAGCAGGTGGTGCAGCAGCTTGCCGAAGAGCCGCTTCGAGAGGTAGCCGACCACGGTCAGCACGAGCAGCATCACGAGGGCCGAGGCGACGGTGAGGCCCAACCCCATCATCCCGTCGTTGAAATTCGGCACCGGTTGCTGGGTGTTCTCGAAGACCCAGTTGATGACCAGGAGGGCGAGCTGCTTCGCCGGCTTGCCGAGGAGGTCGACCAGGATCGAGACCACGTAGAGCGTCAGCCCGAGGGGCAGCATCAGGAAGAGCCCGGTCAGGAAGTTGTGCCCCAGACGGGACAGGACGGTCGGCTTTTCGGCGGGCAGGCTCATGCGGAGCCTAGGAAAGCCCTTTCGCCCCCGCTGGCAAGGGTGGGCGACGTGGAGCGCGGGTTTGCTTTCGGCGGCGGGGGGCGTATCCTGGCGGGGCAATGAGATTGCCCCATCTCCTCCTCGCCATGGCCACCTTCGTTCCCTCCTTCCTCCGCGGCACCGAGGAGGCCTACCCGCGCACGCCGATGGGCTCGATCGAGACGAAGACCCTGCCGGCCGCCCGCCTCATGCTGGCCGAATCCCCGAAGGGCTACTTCGAGGCCGGCAACGGGCTCTTCATGAAGCTTTTCCGGTACATCGACGGGAACCAGATCCCGATGACCGCCCCGGTCGAGGCGCGCCTCCAGCCCGGCGTCATGGTCTTCTACATGGACGCGGGTTCGGCCAAGCGCACGGACCTGCAGGCGACCGCGCAGGTGAAGCTCGCCGAGACGCCCGCCCGGCTGGTCGCCGCGATCGGCGTGCGCGGCTCCTACTCGCGCGAGAACTTCGACGAGGCGCTCGCCAAGCTGAAGGCCTGGCTGGCGGCCCGCCCGGACCTCGCCGCGCAGGGCGAACCCTACGCGGTCTACTGGAACAGCCCCTTCGTGCCGGGCATCTTCAAGCACTCCGAAGTGCACATCCCCGTCGCCGCGAAGCCCGCGCCGCCGGCGACCCCGGCGAAGTAGGCGGCGTCAGCGCCAGACCAGGATCCACTCGACCTTCGCGGCCTCGTCCTCGATGCGCGTCCCTTCGCCCGCCTTGGCGGCGGCGATCAGCTCGGCGGCCTTGCGGCGCTGCGACTTGTCCTTGCCGGCCTTGGCCAGCAGCAGCGCCTGCAGGCGTTCCCACTCGCGCGTCGTCTCGGGCGCGCCGAGGGCGCCGAGCTTGGCGAGGTTGAATTCCTTGCGCGTCCAGCCCGGGCGCGCCGGGTCGGCGGTCTTGAGCTGGGCGGCCAGGATCTCGGAGGGTTTGCC
>JBEBDN010000020.1:0-22985 GCA_041156945.1 Verrucomicrobiota bacterium
GAGCCGCCGCGCGCGGCCAGGCGGACGATCTCGGCCATCGTGAAGGCCACGTAGCGGCGGGCTTCGGCGGGCAGCTGGGCGAAGGAGCGGACCTTGGAGATGTCGGCGGTCCAGCCGGGCAGGGTGGCGTAGGTCGGCCGCAGGGCGCGGCGAACCGCATCGTTGCGGGGGACCCCGGCGACGGCCTTCCCGTCCGCGTCGCGGTAGCCGGTGCAGACGAGCAGCTCGCCGCCCCGCCATTCGCCGTGGGGCGAAAGGGCGTCGAGCTTGTTGAGGACGAGGTCGTCGTAGCCGCCGTAGCGCAGGGCGTCGGCCTTCTCGACCAGGTCGGACCAGCCCACCATGCGCTGGCGGCCGGTGCTCGTGCCGAATTCGAGCTTGGCGAGCGCGCGCTGGAGCGGGTGCTCCTCGGGCATCTTGGTCAGGAAGACGTGCGTGCCGACCTTCGTGTCGTAGGCCTTGCAGCAGCCCACCGTGTGGATCGCCTGGACCGGGATGCCGGCCGACTGGAAGAACTCCGGCGTGTAGGTGTGGGAGGCGGTGACGTTGGGCGCGAAGCCGGCGCGCTTGTCGAGCCAGTAGGCCTGGCCGAATTCGCCGATGATGCGCCGGTCCGCGGCGAGGTCGCCGAGTATGCGTTCGCGCACGTCGCCGATGGCGTGGGCCAGGCGCGCGCCCGCCGCCCAGTAGGCGTCGAGCACGGCGGCGTGGTCGAAGGTGAACGGCTCCCGGCCGGCGAAGCGGGTGAAGTCGAATTCCGCGGCCGCGAACACGCCGGACTCGAGCGCGCCCTTGTTGGCGCGGAGCTCGGCTTCCGAGAGCTTGGCGAAGAGCCCGGCCCACTTCCCGGGCGCGAGCTTGCAGACGTCGCGCACGATCGCGGCGGCGCGGTCCAGGCGGGCGGAGAGGCGCGTCGCGAAGTCGGCCTTCGCGCCGAGGAACTCCGAGTAATGGAGCTGGAACTGGCCGACTTCGTCGGCGTAGGCCGGGGTGATGCCCCGGCCGGTGGAGCCGCGGGCCTCGTGGCCGAGGACGTGGACGCGGTAGTCTTCCCAGGCGAGGTCGAGGATGCGGTGCGAGACGTCGCTGACCATGCAGCGTTCGTCGATCAGCAGGCGGGCGAGGACGGGGATGCCGATCTGCTCGAGCGGCAAGGCCTCCCACAGGGCCTTGCGGGGGTCGGCGACGACGCCGGCGCCGAGCGCGAGGCAGGCGACGTCATGCTCGGCCACGCCGCCGGGCAGCAGGTTGAGCTTGAGGCCGGCGACGGTGTGGCCGGAGTTGGCGCCGCCGTTGACCTTGAGGACCGTGCCGACCACCTCGCGGCGGCCGGTGAGCTGCTGGAGCTCGCGGACGATCTCGGGGATGAGGCGGCCCTTGCCTTCGTCCCCCATGCTGATGCCGACGTCGGCGATGAGGTGGCTGCGGAAGGGGGTGAGGGCCATGGACAGGAGGGGAGGGCGCGACCGGCAGGGCCGGCCGCTGGGCGGAAATCGACGGTCGCGGCTTAGGCGTTGGCGCCCTTCTGGCGTTCGTAGAAGGCGTTGATCTTGGTGGAGACGTCGCGGTAGCCGGAGTCGGCCATGTAGATGATCTTGTACTCGTCGACGGCCTCCTTGGCCTTGCCCATCTGGTCGTAGGCGTTGCCCAGCTCGTAGATGACGTCCTTCTTGAGGTCGTTCATCATCGCGATCTCGGCCTTGGCGGAGGCGAGCTGCTCGACCGCGAGGTCGAACTTGCCGCCCAGGATGAAGGCGCGGCCGATGGCCAGCAGCGCCGGCTGGCGGAACTTCGGGTTGCGCTGGGCGTACTGCAGCTGCTGGATCGCCTCCTCGATGCGCAGGGCGCCGAGCAGGAGGGTGCCCAGCTCGTAGCGGAAGGCGTAGTCGTTGGGGTAGCGTTCGACGAGGCTGGCGGCGGTCTTCAGGCGGTAGTCGCCGAGTTCCTTCTCGTTCGCGTCGAGCGCCGCCTGGGCGGTCGCGTCGCCCGCGGCGACGGCTTCCCGGAGCGCCTTGGAGTTCTTCTCGAAGCGGGTCACGATCAGGTCGCTCTCCTGGCGCTCGAGCGACGAGTCGGCCCGGCCGAGGGTGGTCTGGCGGCCGCGCTGCAGCCAGGCGATGGCGGAGTCCAGGTCGCCGGCGGCGATGAACTGGCGGACGATGTCGCGGTAGAGGTCGAGGCTGTCCGGCTGGGCCTGGATCTTCTCGGCCAGCGCGGCGGCCTGCTCGAGGGCGGTGCCGGCGTCGGTGACGGTGCGCGCGGCCTGCTCGAGGCGGAGGGCCTCGTCCTTGTCCTTGAGCTTGGATTGGAAGTCGCCCTTGGTGTCCTCCCAGTTGCCCTTCTTCATGGTCTTGTTGACCGAGGCCTTGCGGACGGCCTCCTGCAGGTCGCCGTTGCCCGGGAAGGCCTTCAGGCCGGCGTCCGCGGCCGCGAGGGCCTGGTCGTACTCGTGGCCGGCGATCCAGGCGTTGGCGAGGTCGACGTAGTGCTGGACGTTCTTGGGGTCGCCGGCGGCGAGTTCCTCGTAGGCGAAGGCGGCGAGTTCGTAGAACTCGAGCTTGGCGGCGGCCAGGGCGATGGTGCGGTTGGCGTTGGCGTCCGAAGGCTTCTTGGCGAGGACCTCCTCGGCGGCCGCGATGGCGGCCACCGGGTCGGCTTCGGCGGCTTTGGCGGCCTTGCCGGCCATCAGCCCGCCCACGAGCCCGTCAAAAAGGCCCTTCTTCGTCCCGAGGATGGTCTTCTGGGCCCGACGCAGGCTGCGGCGCACTTCGATGCAGCCGGGGTTGCGGGCCAGGATGCCGGTCAGGATTTCCATGGCGTACTGCGGGTTGGTCTTCAGCTGCTGCTCGGCGGCGGCGACCTGCTTCTGCAGGCGGGGGTCGAGTTCGGTGAGGGCGACTTTTTTCATGGAAAGGGGGTGGGGGACAACCAGCGGAAAGTGAACCGCGGGGGGCGGGGGGTCAATCCCTTGGACGCGAAAAACGCAGGTGGCGGCGGAGCGCTCCGCGGAGCGGGCCGGCCACGATCCGTCCGACGCAATCGGCGGCGCCGCAGCGGCAGGGATGGAAGAGGCTTTCCGCCACGGAAAAACCATAGTCGAAGGTGATTTCCTCGCCCGGTTCCAGGGGCCGCAACGCCGTCAGCCAGGCCGTCGCCGTCGCCGGTTCGTAGGCCAGTTCGGCGTTCGGGTGGCAGGCATGGTTGGCGTGGCGCGCCGGGTTGGCCGGATCGTCGCCCTCGACCCAGAGGCCCGGTTCGACCTCCAGCAGGTAGGTGGGCGCGCCGGGCCGGCCGCGGTCCTCCGGTTGGCGGGTGCGGCGGCCGACGTAAGGCGCGATGCGCTCGCCCGCGGCGAACGGCCGGACGGCGAAGAGGCCGAGGCCGGCGATGGGCGAGGGACGCGACTCGACCCCCGCGGGGCTCATGCCTCGGGCTTGAGGTCGCGGGTCATCAGCGCCGTCACCCCGGCGGCCGGGTCGAGTCCCCGGTAGAGGATCTCGTGGAGGCAGAAGAGGATCGGCGCCGGCACCCCGCGCTGCTGGGCCAGGCGCGTGAGCGTGTCGGTGGCGCGATGGCCTTCGACCGCCTCGCGGCGATGGGCGAGGGCCGCGAGCGTGCCCTGCGGGTCGCGGGCCACCTGCTCGCCGAGCGCGCGGTTGCGGCTCCACCCGCCGTGCGCCGTCGCCATGAGGTCGCCCACGCCGCCGAGGCCGAGGAAGGTCTCCGCGCGTCCGCCCAGGGCGACGCCGAGGCGGATCATCTCCTGCAGCGCGCGGGAGAGCACGGCGGCCTTGGCGTTGTCGCCGAGGCCCAGGCCGTCGCACAGGCCGGCGCCGACCGCGTAGACGTTCTTGAGCGTCCCGCCGATCTCCACGCCCGCGAGGTCGGAGGAGGTGTAGGCGCGCAGGGTCGGCCCGCTCACGGCCGCCTGGACGGCGCGCAGGACTTCGTCGTCGCGTTCCGCGGCCAGGACGAGGGCGGTGGGCAGGCCGCGGGCGACCTCGGCCGCGTTGCTCGGTCCGCTCAGCGTGGCGACCGGCACGGGGCCGAACGCCCGGGCCATCAGTTCGCTCGGCCGCAGGAGGGTCGTCTGGTCGAGGCCCTTGCAGAGCGAGATCGCCATCCGGGTCGACGAGGCGCGCACGGCGGGGCCGATCTGCTCCAGCAAGGCCGGCAGGCCCTTGGAAGGGCAGGCCAGGAAGACCAAGTCGGCGTCCATCAGGGCCGGTAGGGGCTCCAGTCCGACCTGGATCGATTCATCCAGCCGGTGGCCCGGCAGGTAGTCGGCGTTTTCGCGGGAGCTCGCGAGGTTGAGCGCGTGTTCGAGGCGCCGCGGCACCAAGGTGACGGTATGGCCCTGTCGGGCGAGGTGGATGGCCATCGCCGTGCCCCAGGCGCCGGCTCCGAAGATCACGCAGTTCATCGGCGGGAGGAAGGGCGGCGGACTTGGCGGGCCCACCGTTTGACGGCGGCGACCGCGTCGCGGTGGAGGCGCGCGTACGGGCGGACGAAGGGCGGCGGGTTCGGCGTGAGCCCGAGCAGGTCGTGCAGCACGAGGATCTGCCCGTCGCAGCCCTTGCCGGAGCCGATGCCGATGGTCGGGATGCCGACGGCGGCGGTGATCGCCGGCATGAAGCCCTCGTCCACGCATTCGACGACGAGGGCGAAGGCGCCCGCCTCGGCGACCGCGGCCGCGTCGGCGAGCAGCCGGACCTGGTCTTCGGGGGTGAGGCCGCGGCGCCGGTAGCCGGCCGCGTGCACGCGCTGCGGGAGCAGGCCGACGTGCCCCATCACGGGGATCCCGGCGTCGACCAGCTTGGCGATGGCGGGCGCGAGGGAGGCCCCGCCCTCGATCTTCACGGCCTGGGCGCCGCCCTCCTGGAGGAAGCGCCGGGCGTAGCCGAGCAGTTTGGGGAAACTGTCGTGCGCGAGGGCGAAGGGGAGGTCCCCGACGACCACGGCCGCCGGCTTGGCCCGGCTGACGGCCGCCGTGTGGTGGATCATCATGTCCATCGTCACCCCGACCGTATCCGGGAGGCCCAGGAGGGTGTTGCCGACCGAGTCGCCCACCAGGAGGAGGTCCGCCCCGCCTTCTTCCGCGATGCGGGCGCTGACGGTGTCGTAGGCCGTGAGGCAGACGATGGGCCGGACGCCCTTGAGGGCGCGGAGGGACCGGGTGGTGGTCTTCACGCCCAAGGTGCTACCCTGTGACCCTCCGCTTGTAAAGCGTGGGGAAGTGGTCGTAGGCTTGCGGGATGTTCCGCCGACTGGCCCGATTGCTCAGCAGGAAGGAGTACCGCGAGGGCGCCTACGCCCATCCGGACCTGTCCGCGCAGACCGGCCTGGCTTGGCATGTCCGCCTACGGCTCCTGTTGACCGGCCGCGGCGGCGTGGACCCGACGGACGACAAGCCGGGCTTCTGGATCGAGCACCGCCGCTGGCTGTTGCTCGTCGGGGCGCTGGCGCTCGCCTGGCTGATCGTCGAGAGCGCCTTGGCCTGGAGCTTCCTCGACGGCTGAATCAGTCGGCGCGGCGGAGGCGCAGCTTGAGCGGCAGGAACTTGAGGTCGTCGCGGAAGGTCACGGTGCGGCCGGATTTTTCCGCCCAGGCCTGCAGCAACGCGTGCAGCCAGGGGAGCGAGCAGCGCGCGGCGGCGAAGCGCACGCGGAAATCCGCCCCGTCGACCGACCAGCGCAGGCCTTCCGCGTGGAAGTTCACCGGCGCCGGTTGGCCGTCGAGTTCGACCGTGACGTCCACGTCCTCGACGCCGAGCCGCAGCGCGGTGACGCGGCCCGCGCCCCCGAGCCGCCGCGTCGCGGCCGCGGCGATGAGGGCCTCGAGCGCGTTCACGCGGCGGGGAAGGCGAGCAGCGTCAGGCCGAGCTCCTTGGCCCGGGCGATGACCGCCGGCTTGTCGATGAGGATGACGGCGTCGGCCTCGAGGGCGGCGCGGCGCACGCCGCCCGCGACCATGCTCTCGAGGGTCTGCAGCCCGAAGCACGGGACGTCGAAGCGCCAGTCCTGGGCGTGCTTCGCCGCCTTCGTGAGCAGCATCTCCTTGCCGCCCGTCGCGGCGCAGCGCTTCAGCATGTTGTCGGTGCCCTCGAAGGCCTCCACCGCGATCACCGTGCCCTTCGCGGTCACGACCGACTGGCCGACGTCGAGGCGCGCCATCTCGCGCGCCATGCGCACGCCGAAGGCCAGCTCGTCGTCGGCGACGCCGCTGATCCAGCCCGTGAGGCAGCCCGGCGAGGCGAGGTGGTCGTCGAGGTAGACGCGGGCGTCCAGCATCCGCACGCCGGTCGCCTCGATCTCGCGGGCGATGCCGCCGAAGATGGTCTCCGCGTTGCGCTCCTTGAGGGAAGCCAGCAGGGCCACGAGCTTGAGGTCGGGGATCATCCCGGAGAACAGCTTCCGCGGCGTGACCTGTCCGGCCATGAGCGCGCCCGCGACCTTGAGCTCGGCGAGGGCGTCCAGCAGGCCGCCGAGCTTGCCCACGGGGACGGCGCGGCGGTGCGCGGGTTCGAAGGTGGCCACGAGCGCCGGGTCGGTCTCCTCCTCGAAAGCGACCAGGCGGACCTGGGCGCCGCGGGCACGGGCGCATTCGATGAGCAGGGCGGGGTAGCGGCCCTTGCCGGCGATCACGGCGATGGGCCGGGATGGATCGAAGTCGGCGGGAAGGAAACGCGAGGCGGTCGCCATGCCGGCATCGTTCCCGGGGATGGGGCCGGGCTCAAGCCTGCTTTGGGTTGCCACGCGGCGGCGGCGCGGGCGTAATCCCGGCATGTCCGCCGTGCTCGGCATCTTCGGAGGGTCCTTCGACCCGCCCCACCTCGGGCACGTGGCCGTCGCCCGGGCGGCCTGGAGCCAGCTCGGCCTGGACCAGGTCATCGTCCTGCCCGCCGGCCAAGCCCCGCTGCGCGACGGCCCGCCCCGCGCCGACGCGGCCGCGCGGGTCGCCATGACCCGGCTGGCCTTCGCCGAGGCGCCTTGGGCCAGCGTCGATGCCCGCGAGACGCTCCGCCCCGGCCCGAGCTGGTCCATCGACACCGCGCGGGAACTGGCGCGGGAGCATCCGCGGGCGCGGCTCATCTGGATCCTGGGCGCCGACCAGTTGGGTCGGCTCGAACGCTGGAAGGATATCGGTGAACTGCTCGGCTTGGTCGAATTCGCCGTCCTGGCCCGCGACGGACTGACGGTCGCGCCCCCCGCCTGCCTAGGCGAAAAACTTCGACTCCACGTTCTCGCGGCCCCGCCCGTGGCGGTCTCCTCGACCGAATTGCGCGAGCAGTTGCGGCACGGTCGCCCGACAAACGGCTTGCTCCCCGCCGTGCGCCGCCACATCGAAGAGCACTCCCTTTACCAAGCCTGACCATGTCCGCCCTCAAGAAGAAGCCCGCCGCCAAACCCGCCAAGTCCGCCAAGCTCGCCAAGGCGGTCAAGGGGAAGAAGGTCGCCAAGGCTCCGGTCAAGGCCGCGAAGCCGGCCACCAAGGCCGCGAAGCCGGCCCGTAAGGCCGTCAAGGCCGTCGCGAAGCCCGCCCCGAAGCCGGCCGCCAAGGTCGCCCCGGTGCGCCGCGCTTCCGTCAAGCCCATCGGCCTGAAGGCCAAGGGGCGTTCCGCGAACGTCGCGCCCGCCACTCCGCCGGTCGCCTTCCAGTTGCCGCTGATGCCGGCGCACCTCGTCGCCGCCGTCAAGGCGCTCGACGAGAAGAAGGCCGTCGACCTCCGCGTGCTCCAACTCGGCCAGCTCTCTTCCGTCGCCGACTTCCTCGTGGTCGCCACCGGCAACTCCGAGCCGCACCTGCGCGCGCTCCGCATCGAACTGGAGCGGGTCATCGAGGCCGCCGGTTCGAAGACGCGCACCGAAGCCCATAAGGACAGCGGTTGGTCCGTCGTCGATGCGTTCGACGTCGTGTTCCATCTCTTCCGGGATGACACCCGCCGCAGCTACGGGCTCGAGTCGCTCTGGAAGGACGGGCTCGATATCCCGGTGTCCGCGATCCTGAAGGCCTGAGTGCCGTCGGGAATTAGGGAGTAGGAATTAGGGAGTAGGGATTGCGGGTAGGAGTTGGGGTGAGGGGCCTGCTGGCTTCAGCGGCTTCTCGCTTATGTCATCCCAATGCCCCCAAACCGACTTCCCACTTCCTGATCCCTACGTGGCTTCATTCCCGGTGGTGGTAGCGGGCAGGATCGAACTGCCGACCTAGGGCTTATGAGTCCCTCGCTCTAACCAACTGAGCTACGCTACCGAAAACCGGGAAGGCGCAGTCCATGTAAACGGCCCGATTTCGTCAAGCCGTTACGCCGCCTAGCGGTGGGAGAGGTACCAGCCGCACATCGCCAGCCAGAGGATCGCCCCCGAAATCCCGAGGATAAGGGCGAGTTTGACCTGGGCCTCGCCCTCCTCCTTGAGGCCCGCTTGGCCAAGGGTGACGCTGATGCGGCGCACGAAGACCAGGGGCAGGAAACTGCCGAGGAGGGTCGCGAGGATGAAGATGACCGTCAGGTGCAGGGTGCGCATCATGGCCACCTCGACGCCCTGCAGCCACGCCATCGGGAAGGCGAGCAGGGCGAAGATCGGCGGCAACAGGAACGTCGCACCGCACCAAAGGTAACCTTCGCGGACGGAGCGCTCCAGCATCTCCGAAGGACTCAGCCGTCGGCGGGTCGGCGCGGGACGCGGGCCCGCCCCGGGCGCGCCCGGTGGCGGCGGGGGCGTCTCGTCCTGGGCGAACGGCGAAAGCGGGGGGGCGAAGCCAACGCCGGGCGTGTGCGCCCGCGTGAGGCCGGTCGCCCGGAAATAGTCGCGCACCGTGGTCCACTTGCCGTCCACCTCGATGTTGTGCAGCAGGCTGATCTCGCCGGTGCGCAGCATCTCGGTGATGCGGGCCAGCGGGAAGGGGCCGGTGATGGCGCCTTTCCAGCGCAGCTTGAAGCCGTTGTTCGATGCCATGGCTTAGAGGTCGCGGCCCTGGAGCAAGGCTTCCCAGCCGCCGGTCGGCGGCGTCAGGCCCGCGGGGATGCCGGCGGCCTGCGCCGCCTCCGCGACCGTGCCGGGCAGGCGCAGCAGGGGCGTCCACGGGGCGGCTTCCGCGACGCGCACCGGGATGCCCTCCGCATTGACGCGGAAGAGCACGGTCGCCCGGCCTTCGGCGTCGATCCCGTAGAGGACGACGTTGGCCAGGGGGTCGCGCAGCGCCGCCTTGCCGTCGCGGCCCACGTGGCCGGCGAAGATCAACGGCCGCTCCCGCAACGTGCCGAGCACGGTCCGCCAGAAGCGGGCCTCGTCGGCGTAGCCCGGGCCCGTGCGCGGCAGCAGGAAGACCTTGAGCTCCGTCTGGGCGTCGGACCACTTCTCCTTGTGGAGGAAGTCGAACGCCCCCATCCGGTTCGCCGTGATGCGCCGCAGCTGTTCGGCGTCGCGCTGGGCCGATGGGGAGTAGAGCAGGCCCCAGGCGTCCGGACGTAGGGAGCCCAGGCGGTAGAGTTCCTGCAGCTGGTAGGCGCGGACCTCGAGGTAGGGGGCCGTGCCGCGGCGGAGGCGGTCGAGGGTGCGCAGCAGCGGTTCCGCCAGTTGGCCCGTCTTGGGGTCGTGGAACCGGCCGAGGCCGCGCAGGTACTCCACTTCGGGGATGATCAGGCCTTCCTGCAGTTCCTCGCCGGATTTGACGCCGTTCACGAAGTCGCGCCGGCTCCACACCGCGTCGACCAGGGCGCCTTCGCGGGTCAATTCCTTGCCTTCGGTGCGGATCTCGATCCCGTCGCCGAAGGAACTGCGCGATTGGGCGAGGTCGCCGACGACGTAGACCGAGCGCACCAGCCGCGGCCCCTGGGCGGAGTGGGCGACCACGCTGAACTTGCGCAGCGAACGGAGGACGGTCTCGTCGGTGAGCTGCTTGAGCAGCTTCAGCTCGCCTTCGCCCAGGTCCTTGGGCTGGAAGAGCCCCTGGGCGTCGGAGGTGGCGCAGCCGTCCCACATCGCGCCGAAACGCGGGGCCAGGGCCGAGCGGGGCAGGTTGCGCAGGGCCTCGGCCTTCGCGAGCACGGTCTCCCCGCGCTGGCGCAGCTCGGCCTTCTCGGGCGCGGCGTCGGCGGCTTCCTTGAGCGCGGCGAGGTAGGAGCGCAGGTCGGCGGTGGTCTCGAGCGACTTCACCGCGCCGAGGGACTTGCGTTCGTCCTCGAGGCGGCTGCCCGCGCGGTCGGCCTCCGCGTACGCCTCGTCGAGGTTCTTGAGGCCCGCTTGGCGGAGCTGGTCGAGCAGCGCGCGCAGCTGGTCGAGCGCGGCCACGGACTTGGCGACGTCGGCGATGTTCTCCGTGTCGCCGAGCGCCTGGCGGAGGCGGCGGCGCGCGGCGGCCAGGTCGGCGGCGGCCTGTTCGTCCAGTCGGGACGCCTCCGCGAGCAGTTTGGAGGCGTCGGGCAGGGTTTGGGCGAGCGTCGCCTGGGCGGCCGGACCGAGCTTACCGACCTCCTCCAGGTAGGCCGCGGCGCGTCGGCGCACGTCGGCGAGCCCGCTCAGCGCGAGCCCTTCGGCCTGCCGCGCCTTGAGGTAGCCCGCTTCGCCCTGGAGCCGCTGGAGCGCGGCGCGCTGGTCGGCGATGCGCTGGCGCAGGGCCTCCTCGGCCGCCTTCTGCGCCGGCTCCTCGGCCAGGCGGGGACTGCGCGCGCGCAGCTCGTCGAGCAGGCGGGCGGCCGTCTCCGCGTCGCCGCGGTCCACGGCGACCCCGGCGGTGGCGAAACGCTCGCGGGCCTCCTTGTCCGCCGCTTCGCCGCGCAGCCACAGGAAGGCGCCGGCGCCGGCGCCGAGCACCGCCACCACCAGCGTCGCGGTGAGCAGGGCGTAGCGGCGGCCGAGGCGCGCGCGGGTGAGTTGGCGCAGCGTGCGCGCGTCGCGGACCAGCCCTTCGGGCAGCCGGTCGGCCACGGGCATCGCCCGCTCCAGCCAGTTGCCGAGCCGGGCGACCAAGGTCGCGGGGGAGGAGCCGCGGGCGGCCTCCTGCTGCAGTTCCCGCCATTCGTTGCCCAGCGATTCCACCGCGGCGCGCAAAGCGGCCTCGGCCTCGGCGGTCGCGGCGAGCTCGCCGGCCCAGCCCTCGAGTTCGGCGAGGCTGGTCGCGAGCGCGGCGGGCAGGTTCACCTGGTGGTCGCGTTCGAGGGAGCGCGCCCGGCCGACCGCGGCGGCGCAGACCTCCCAGTGGCCGCCGGCGCGGGCCTTGGCGGCCTCGTCCCCGGCGTGGGCGATCTGCTCCAGGGCCTTGGCGCGCAGCCAATCGCGGCGGGCGCGGAGCGCCGCCTCCCAGCGGGCTTCGCCCGCGAGGGCGGAAGCCCCGAAGAGCTCCATCCGCTTCATGAGCGTGACGGCCTCCTCGGGCTGCGCCGCCTCGAAGAGCGCGGCGACCTTGCCGAGCGCTTCGCGCAGGAACTTGGTCGAGAGCCGGTCCAGTTCGGAGCGCGCGTTCGGGTCGTTCGGGTTGATGCGGACGATGGAGCGGAGGATCGTCAGCGCCCGGTCCTCCTGCCGCGTGCGCATCGCCTCGCGGTAATCCCGGTAGAGCGGGTGGTTCTCGCCGATCTCCTTGCCGTACAGGCCCTCGACGGCCACCACCTGCTGGTCGTCCAGGGGGAAGCCCGTCGGCAGGCCGCGTTCGCGGCAGAGGGCGTGCCAGCGCTCCGATTCGGCGAAGCTCAGCTGGGCGCAGAGCCCGAGCAGGTCCGGTTCGGATTCGGCCACCTGGAACGCCGCGTGCTCCTGGCCGCCGCGGATCAGGCCGGCGCACTGCTCCAGGCGCTCGCGCGCCCGCGCGCAGAGGGCCGCGTACTCGCCCGCCAGCGAACGCGCCTCGAGGTCGGGGCTGCCGAGTTCCAGTTGCCCGCGGATGCGGGCGATGAGGCGGTCGAGCTGCATGCCTTAGCGGAATTGGATCGGGCTGGGGAGTTCTTCGCCGCGCACCCCGACGATCGTCACCCGCCAGGGCGCGCCGGCGCGGATGAATTCGCCTTCGTTGAACAGGCGGCGGCGTTCGGCGATCTGCGCGGAGGGCGGCGTGCCGGGCCCCGACTTGCCCTCGAGGCGGATCAGGTCCGTCTCGAGCGCCGAGCGCGTGGCGCGCAGGGAAGGCAGGTCGCGATCCGGGAATTCATGGCCGGACGGGAAGAGCCCGGGGGTGCCGCCGACCCAGCTCACCGCGTTGACCGCGGGCTCGGCCCAGGCGGCGGCGCGGACCACGCCGGTGTCGGCGTCCTTGCGGAGGCCGCCGAGGCCCAGCTCCAGCGGTTGCAGCAGCGACGGCTTGGCGAGCAGGCCCAACGCGAGCCGTTCGCCCGACGGCAGGGTGATCTCGAGCTGCCGGTTCGTCTCGGGGTAGCCGCGGGCTTCGCCGTCGCGGAACGAAAGTTCGAGGGTGTTGCCGCGGGGACCGACGCCGAGCACGACGGGCCGGCTGAGCTGCCCCGGTTCGGCGCGCGCCTCGACCCACAGGCCTTGGCCGCCCCGGCGCACCTCGCCCATCAGCGGGCGGACCTTGGGTTCGCGGACGTGCAGGCGGGCGAGCGGCAGCAGCCGCAGCTGGACGCCGACCGCGTTGTTGGCGCCGACGCCGCTGCCCTCGAGGAACTTGGCGAGCCGCTGACCGGCCTCGACCGACAGGTTGAAGTGGGCTTGCGACGGGCCGGCGGGGCCGTTGTCGCCGGTCTCCCAGGCTCCCGCGACCAGCAGGGTGGGGCGCACGTCCAGGCCGGCCACCAGCTCGGCGCGGGCGGCGATGTCCTGCAGCTGCTTCCAGGCGGCGTCGGCCGGCACCTCGAGGCGGGCGCCCACGCGCAGCGCTTCCTGCATCTCGGCGGCGAGGGCGGCCGCGTCCTTGCCGTCGCCGCCGGGCGGCAGCGCGTCGAGCCGGGTGGCGAAGCGGCCGGCGCCGACTTCGGCGAAGCGGGCGGTCAGGCGCGGCACCACGCGCGAGCGGTGCTTGGCGGCGAACTCCGGGGAGAGGGTCGACGTCTCGAACCAAAGCTTGGCGGCGTCGATGAACTCCTCGCGGTCGATCAGGCCGTCGATGTCCTTGAGCGCCAGGTTCGCCTTCATGATCTCGTCGGCCTTCGCGGTGTCGATGGGCGTCGGCGGCGGGGCGGTCACGACCGGCGCGGGCGGCGGCGGGGGCGTCTGCAGGACTTTCCAGCCCAGGAAACTCGCCAAGGCCACGACCGCGAGGACCACGACGATCAGGCCCGCCGAAGGGCCGGAGTCGTCGCCGCCTTTCGGCGGCTTGGGCTTGCGGGCGGCGGGGGTGGCGGGGGTCGCCGCCGCCGACGCCACGCCCATCGCGGCGGCGCGGGCCAGGTCGCCGGTCGGCGCCGGTTGGTCGGCGGCCGTGGCGAGGTCGATCGTCGTGCGCCCGGGCGCGGAGCCGACGCACCAGCGGAAGCCCTCGGCTCCGCTGACGGCGGTCGCGGTGGTGAAGGTGGCGGCCCAGGCGGATTTGCCGAGCAGCGCGGCGGACTCGGCGAGGAGCCGCAGCGTGGTCTCGAGGTCGGCGCCGTTGAGCAGGGCGACCTCGGCCGGGCCGCTCGCGTCGACCAGCCAGGCGGCCTTGGCGCCGGTGCCGGCGACTTGCCGCCAGGTGGCCGCCGGCGTCAAGGCGGGGCCGGGCTTGAGCCCGAGGGGCTTGGCCTCGCCTTCGAGCCAGGCCGGTTCGCCCGACCACTCGTCCTTCCAGCCGTCCCAGCGGTAGGCGAGCGCGGCCGGCGGCGGCAGCACCATCGCCTCCTCCTGGGTGAAGGCGAGGTGATGGGCGAGGCGGTTGTCGCGCTGCGTGTAGTCGAGCCCGCGCGCGACGAACCGCGAGAGCACATACCAGCGTTGGCCGGAGGCTTCGAGGAGGCGGAAGGTGAAGGTCGCGCCGGTGTTGGCCTCGTGCGGGGTCCCGAGCGCCTCCAGCAGCTGGGCCAGCCGCTCGGGCATGGCGCGGTGGCGGGCCACCGTGCAGAAGCCGGAGCGGCCCGGGACGAGTCCTTGGCGCGCGGAAGTGAAGATCAGTTGCAGGGGCATGTCAGGATCCGCCCGGGGCGGCGCACTTCTCGAGGTTCCGGCGGGGGGCCGAGGGCAGCAGCTCGGGCGAGGCGCGGTGCAGGAGCCAGTAGACCGGCTCCTCCACGTGCGCGGGGGCGAGCCGCTGCGGGTCCGGGGCGATGCGGCCCTTGTTCGGGCCCTGTTGGATCACCACCGGGTTGTGGCCGAAGGACGTCGCCGCGAAGTAGCGGATTTCCTCGGCGAGGGATTCCGCGGACGCGACGAGGCCGGGGCAGAGGTCGAGCAGCACCGCGCGGACGCGCTGGGAGTTGCGGTCGATGGCCGCGAGGTCGAGCCCGCCCGGCGTCGTCACCGGCTCGAGCGGCGAGGCCAGCAGGCGCGACCAGGTGTCGCACTTGCCGACCACGAAGGCGAGCGGGGTGGCGATGCGCTGGTCGTGGGCCAGGCCGAGCACCCGCTTGATGCGCGTCTCCATCTCGGCGAGGATGCTGTCCTGCTGGTCGACGCGGCCCTTGAGGCTGAGCTGGGGATCCTCGACGCCGATGAGCCGCGCCTTGAAGCGGGCGTTCGCGGTCGGGTCGAAGAGGAAGATGAGGCCGGCCGAGGTGGCCACGTGCATCGCGCCGGGCGAGTCGTGGATGTCGACGCCGGGTTCGAAGTGCTCGCCGGCGTTGTCGTAGAGGATGAGGGAGGTCTCCTGCTTGCGCGCGCCGGGCCGGCTCAGCGCGTAGATGAAGGGGCGGGGGAGCGAGACCAGTCGGCCCAGCCGCGGCAGCTTCTCGTAGGTGGCGCCTTCCAGCGCGGTCTTGCCGAGCAGGGCCTCCTCCGGCGTCGCCGCGGAGAAGAGCGTGTTGCGCATCTGGTTGAGCAGCATGTTGCCGCTGGGGTCGCCGTCCTTGAAGGCGAGGCCGAAGTCGTTCGGCAGGCGTTCCTGCAGTTCGCGCGTGAGGACCGCGAGGTAGTAGGATTTGCCCGAACTGGGGGCCCCGATCAGCGAGAGGATGCGGTGCGGCATGTCCAGGTAGCCGGGCGGCAACTGGCGGCGGCAATGCGGGCAGGCGAGGTCGGTGCAGGCGAGGCCCATCGGGTCCAACGCGAGCCCCTGGTCGTTGAAGCGCGTCGGCTGGAAACGCAGGCGCGCGTCGGAGCCGAGGATCGGGTCGCCGCGCAGGTCCTCGTGCACGGCGATGCTCAAGGCGTCGCCGGCGTCGAAGCGCGTCCAGCAGACGGGGCAAAGGTGGGCGCCGCGGTTCTGTTCGGCGGCCAGCAACGCGGGGCCGGTCGCGCGCGGGGCGCTCTCCTCGCGCGGCGAGAGCAGGGGCGCGGCGAGCGAGAGCGAGAAGCCGACTTCGAGGCCGGTCGGCGTGCAGGCCAGGTGCTCCGGGGGGCGGCCGAGCTCGTTGGCCCGGTCGAGCAATTCCGCCGGCGGAAACTCCCCGAGCAATTCCCCGGAGGTGGCGTCGAAAAGCATCCAGACGCCGGTGCGGAGGTCGCGGAAGGTGTCCGCCTCCTCGAGGCTCAGCACCAGGAGGCAATCCTCCAGCTGCAGGGTGGAGGTTTCCGCGATCGTCACCGGGCCGTCGATGGCCAGGCCGTTGACCAAGGTGTGGCGGCCGGCGACCGGGGTCAGCGTCAGGCCTTGGGCCGCGGGCGAGACTTCCACCTGAGGGTTCGGCGAGCCGGCCGGCAGGCGGAAGGGGAACTGGTCGACCGAGCCGCGCGTCCCGCTGAGGCAGTTGACCCAGCGGAAGGTCGGGTTTTTCTTGGTCGAAGGGAACATGGGCGCCGGGGGAGGGAGGGGCGGTATAGGGTTGCAGACAGCAGTTGAATTCCGCAGGGATGTCACCACCATTGTCGGGTATCCCTGCCCAAAATCCACCCCTAAACCATGGAGACCGAAGCCGACCAGTCCGCCCTCGACCGCGCCCGCGCCGGGGATCTCGCGGCCTACAACGAGCTGGTGCTCCGCTATCAGGGTCGGATTTTCGCTAAGGTTTTCTCCCTGCTCCGCAACCGGCAGGACGCCGAGGAAATCACCCAGGACACCTTCATCCGGGCGCACCGGGTGCTGGCTTCCTTCCGGGGCACCGCGACTTTCTCGACTTGGATCCACCAGATCGGGACCAATCTGGCCCGCAACCGTTACTGGTACTGGCGCCGCCGCAAGCGCGACCAGTCCATGTCGCTCGACGCCGACCTGGGGGACGACCCCGGCGCCACCCTGCACGACATCCTTTCGGACGGCAGCCAAGGTCCCGGCCGCGAGGCCCAGCAGAACGAATTCGTGGATAAAGTGGCGGAGTGCATGGAACAACTGAAGCCCGAGCACGCTCGTATCCTGACCATGCGCAACGTGCGGAACATGTCGTATGAGGAGATCGCCGAGGAACTCGGCCTCTCCATCGGCACGGTCAAGAGCCGCATCAACCGGGCCCGCGAGGCCCTGCGCGACCTGATGGGGGAGGAATTCCGGGCATGAGCAACGCCGAACTCGAATCGCTCATCGTCCTCTACCTGGAGGGTACGGCCTCCCGCCAGCAGGTGATCCGGCTCCGCGACGCGATCAAGTCCTCGCCCGAGATGCAGCAGCGCTTCCAGGCGCGCCTGCGCCTGCACCGTGCCCAGATGGCCTACCTCGCCAAGCAGGAGGGCTGCTCGCCCCGTCAGGCCATGCTTTGGCTCCATGGGTTCGCGCAGCGGGCGGGACGCTCCTTCGCCCACCTCTGCCTGCTGGCCCTCGTCTTCGTCGAACTGCAGGTGCGCCTGCCCGACGAGGTCTCCGGCCTCGTGCTCTTCAGCGATATCTCCGCCGTCGAGGAGATGCCCGAGATGGGCGAGATGCCCACGCTCGCCGAGGCGCCGGGCGGCATGGCCTTGGTCAACGTGGAGTTCCCGGCCGACTTCGAGCTGCCGACGGGCGAGGTCCACGACCGCGTCGTTCCGCACCTGCCCCCGCCCGAACTGCTCCAGCCGCTCGAGGCCCTCGAGCCGACCTTGGCCTGAGCGGTTAATCCTGCCTTGCTTCCTCCCTGCGGCGGCTTCTTCTGACCCGTAGGATGCAGGGCTCCACCCAAAAGGCCGAGGTGCGGCTGAACGGGACCGCCGCCGCCCCCGGCGTGGCCCGGGCTCCCGCCTACCTGCTCCAGCAGGGCCGCTCCCTGGTGGTCCGCCGGCGGGCCGACGACCCGGAGCGAGAACTGGCCCGTCTGGATGCGGCCTTGAGCGCGACCCGCGCCGAGATCTCCCGGCTGCGCGCGGACGTCGCCCGGCGGCTCAACGAGTCCGAGGCCGCGATCTTCGACGCGCACCTGCTCGTGCTCGAGGACGTCGCCCTCATCGACGAGGTGACCAAGGAGGTCCGTCGCTCCGGCTTCAACATCGAGCACTGCTTCGAGACCGTCGCGCAGCGCTACATCGACATCTTCGCCAAGATGGAGGACGACTTCCTCCGCGAGCGCGCCGCCGACATCCGCGACGTCACCGGCCGGGTCCTCGACCAGCTGCTCGGGGCGGCCCCCGCCGACGTGGGGCCGGTCGCCGGCCGCCAGGTGGTCGTCGCGTTGGACCTGACGCCCACCGAGACGGCCGGCCTGCATGAGGCGGGCGTCGCGGCCTTCGTGACCGAGGAGGGCGGCCGGACGAGCCATTCCGCGATCATGGCCCGCTCCCTGGACATTCCGGCCGTGGTCGGGGTGAAGGGGTTGATGGCGGCGGTGGACGCCGGCGACACCCTGCTCGTCGACGGCGAGGCCGGGCTCGTCATCGTCAACCCTTCGGCGGAGACCCTGGCCAGCTACCTCGACAAGGAACAGGCCCTGCGCACGCGCCGCGACCGCGTGATGGGCGAGATCGCCCTGCCGGACGCCACCGCCGACGGCGCCGCGTTCGGGCTCCTCGCCAACATCGGCGGGCCGGAGGAGATGGAGGACGCCGTGCGTTACCACGCCCGCGGCGTCGGCCTCTACCGCACGGAGAACCTCTACCTGCGCCTCGACGCGTGGCCGACCGAGCGGGAGCAGGAGGCGGAATACGCCGAGGCCGTGCGCCTCGCGCAGGGCCGGCCCGTCACCTTCCGCACGCTCGACATCGGCGGCGACAAGCGCCTCGGCGACCTCAGCGACGAGGCCAATCCCTTCATGGGCTACCGCGCCGTGCGCATGTGCCTGGAGCGTCCGGAGATCTTCCGCCCGCAGCTGCGCGCGATCGTCCGCGCCGCCGCGCACGGCCCCGTCCAGGTGATGTTCCCGATGATCTCGGGGATCGAGGAACTGCGGAAGGCCAAGGAGATCTTCCGCGGCGTCGAGGCCGAACTCGCCCAGGAAGGCGTCCGGCCCGCGTCCCCGATCCGGCTCGGCGCGATGATCGAGATCCCCTCGGCGGCGTTGGTCGCGGCGGAACTGGCGCGCGAATGCGACTTCTTCAGCGTCGGCACCAACGACCTCGTGCAGTACCTCCTGGCGGTCGACCGCGGCAACCGCCGCGTGGCCACCCTCTACGACCCTTGCCATCCGGCCGTGGTCCGCACGTTGGCCGGGATCTTCCGGGCCGCCGCGGCGGCCGGCATCCCCGCCGCCGTCTGCGGCGAGCTCGGCGGCGACCCCGTCTGGGCGCCCTTGCTGCTCGGCCTGGGCGCGCATGAGCTCAGCATGACGCCGGCGGCCCTGCCCGAGGTGCGTTTCCTCCTGCGCCATTCGCGCCGGGAGGAGATGCGGGCCTTGGCCGAACAGGCCCTCGCGTCCCCGTCCGCCGCGGAGACCCGCGGCCTGCTCCAGGGGTTCGCCGCCGCCAAACTCAAGACCCGCTGATGTCCGCCTCCGCCCCTTCGCCCAATCCCCACGTCGCGGCCATGTCCGCCTACACCCCCGGCGAACAGCCGCAGGGCGGCGGCTGGGTCAAGCTGAACACCAACGAGAACCCGTACCCGCCGAGCCTCCGCGCGCTCGAGGCGATCCGCGTCGCGCTGCTCAACGACGGGGCCGCCCTGCGGCTGTACCCGTCCCCGGACTCCGCCCCTTTGCGCGAGGCCGCCGCGCGCCACCACGGATTCAAGGCCGAACGCATCGTCGCCGGCAACGGCTCCGACGACGTCCTCAACCTCCTGATCCGCGCCTACGCCGGCCCCGGGCGGCCGATCGGGATGCTCGACCCGAGCTACTCCCTGTATCCCGTCCTCGCCGCCGCGCAGGGCGCCCCGGTCGTGAAGGTCCCGGTGGCGCCGGACCTGTCGTTCGACGTCGCCGCGGTCGCCGGTTGCGGCGCCGCCGTCTTCTTCCTGACCAACCCGAACGCCCCGCTCGGCGTGGCCTTTCCGGTGGCGCAGGTGGAGGCCCTGGCGCGCGCCTTCCCCGGCCTGCTGGTGGTCGACGAGGCCTATGCGGCCTTCGCGGAAGGCGATTGCGTCGAGCTCGCCAAGCGTCTGCCGAACGTCGTCGTCACGCGCACGCTCTCCAAGGGGCACGCCCTCGCCGGGCTCCGCGCCGGCTACGCGCTCTGCCCGCCCGGCGTCGCGGAGGTGCTCCACCGCGTCCGCGACAGCTACAACGTCGATCGCCTGGCGCAGGTGGCCGCGGCCGCCGCGCTCGACGACGCGGAGTGGCTCCGGGTCACCTCCGGCCAGGTGCGCGCCACGCGCGACCGCCTGACCCGCGAACTCATCGGGCTCGGTTGGTCCGTCATCCCTTCGTCCGGCAACTTCCTGCTGGCCGCGCCGGCCTCGCCGCGCCGCCCCGCCTCCGTGGCCGCCGCCGAACACGCCTTCGAATTCCTTCGCTCCCGCAAGATCCTCGTGCGTCGTTTTCCGCATCACCCGCTCACGGAGAAGTCCCTCCGCATCAGCGTCGGGACCGAGGCGGAAACCGAGGTCTTCCTCGCCGCGGCGAAGGCCTGGACGGAAGGGTGAGGTTGACAATCCGCCCGCCGGCGGGGATTTCTGGGGTATGACCGCCGGAGCCCGCCAGGCCACCATCCGCCGCAACACGGCCGAGACCAAGATCGCCCTCACGGTGGACCTGGACGGCACCGGCGCATCCCAGATCGAGACCGGCGTGCCGTTCTTCGACCACATGCTCACCTTGTTGGCGCGCCACGCGCTCATCGACCTGACCGTCAAGGCCGAGGGCGACACCGCCGTCGACTACCACCACACGGTCGAGGACGTGGGCATCGTGCTGGGTACGGCGATCAAGGAGGCCTTGGGCGACAAGGCCGGCATCCGCCGCTACGGCTTCTTCCTGCTCCCGATGGACGAGACGCTCGCGCGTTGCGCCGTCGACCTGAGCAACCGCGCCATGCTCGTCTACCAGGTCGAGGTCACCAACTACATGGTGCGGGACTTCAACATCTGCCTCGTCCGCGAGTTCTTCCAGGGCCTCGCCAACGCCCTCGCCGCGAACGTCCACCTGAAGCTGGAGTACGGGGAGGAGCCGCACCACGTCGCCGAGGCCCTCTTCAAGGCGTTCGCCCGCTCGCTGCGCGCGGCCCTCGAGGTCGATCCGCGCCAGGGCGGCCGGGTCCCCAGCACCAAGGGTACGCTCGCCTGAACGTGGAAGCCGCCGGCCAGCCGCGTCGCCCCCGGGTCGCCGTCGTCGACTACGGCATGGGCAACCTGCGCAGCGTGAGCCGCGCCATGGTGGCCGCCGGCGCCGATGCGTTCCTCGCGGCGACGCCGCAGGCCGCCGAGCAGGCGGAGGCGGTCGTCTTCCCCGGACAGGGCGCGATGGCCGACTGCATGGGTTGCATCAGGCGCAACGACTTCGAGGGCTTCATCAAGGAATGGATCGCGGCGGACCGGCCGTTCCTCGGCGTGTGCATGGGGCTGCAGGTGCTGTTCGAGCGCTCCGAGGAGGCCGACGTCCCCGGGCTCGGCGTCTTCCCCGGGGTGGTGACGCGCTTCCCCTCCCAGCCCGGCCTCCGGATCCCGCACATGGGTTGGAACGAGGCGATCTTCCGGGAGGCGAGCCCGCTCACCGCCGGCCTGGCCACCGCCGGCGAACCCTTCTATTTTGTCCATAGTTACCGGGTCGTCGCCACGGATCCGTCGCTGGTCTGGTGCGAAACCGACTACGCGGGCCGTTTCGTCAGCGGGGTCCGGCGGGGGAGGGTGCTCGCCACCCAGTTCCACCCCGAGAAAAGTCAGGTCAAAGGCTTGCAACTCTACCGCAATTTCCTGACCTTGACGGACCGCTGAGGCGCTTCAAGGGCCCGGCGGACACCCCCCCGCCATGACTTCCAAGACCGCCACCCTGAAACTGGACGACAAGGAGATCGTCCTCCCCATCGTCGTCGGCTCCGAGCAGGAGCGCGGCGTCGACGTCCGCAAGCTGCGCGACGAGACGGGCTACATCACCTTCGACGACGGCTACGCCAACACCGGCGCCTGCGAGTCCAAGGTCACCTTCATCGACGGCGAGAAGGGCATCCTCCGCTACCGCGGCTATGCGATCGAGGACCTCGCCGAGAAGTCCAACTTCATCGAGACGGCCTACCTGCTGATCTACGGCGAGCTGCCGACGGCCGCCCAGTTGAGCGCCTTCAAGGCCCGCATCCTCGACAATTCCCAGGTCCACGAGGGCCTGCGCATCGCCCTGAGCGGCTTCCCCGGCAACGCGCACCCGATGGCCGTGCTCTCCGCCACGCTCAACACCCTCGGCTGCTACTACCCCGAGCTCGGCACCAACGAGCGCGCGCACGACCTCGCGAAGTTCGACGAGACCGCGGCCGTGCTGATCTCCAAGGTCCGCACGCTCGCCGCGCTGGCCCACCGCTCCAAGGAAGGCGAGCCGCCCGTCTACCCGAAGCCGGGCCTCGACTACTGCTCCAACTTCCTGCACCTGCTCTTCTCGCAGCCGAACGCCGACTACGCCGTCCACCCCGAGGTCGCCCGCGCCCTCGACCTCATCCTGCTGCTGCACGCCGACCATGAGCAGAACTGCTCGACCTCCACGGTCCGCATGGTGGCCTCCGGCGGCGCCAACCTCTTCCCCTCCGTCTCCGCGGGCGTCTGCGCGCTCTGGGGTCCGCTCCATGGCGGCGCCAACCAGGCCGTCATCGAGATGCTGCAGGAAATCCATGCGTCCGGCGACGACGGCTCCCGCTTCATCGCCGACGCCAAGGACAAGACCAAGAGCGTCCGCCTCATGGGCTTCGGCCACCGCGTCTACAAGAACTACGATCCGCGCGCCAAGATCATCAAGGCGCAGTGCGACAAGGTCCTCAAGGTCCTCGGCATCAACGACCCGCTCCTGGCCATCGCCATGCGCCTCGAGGAGGCCGCGCTCAACGACCCCTACTTCAAGCAGCGCAACCTCTACCCGAACGTCGACTTCTACTCGGGCATCATCCTGAAGGCCATCGGCATCCCGACGGAGATGTTCACCGTCATCTTCGCCATCGGCCGCATGCCGGGCTGGATCTCCCATTGGAAGGAGATCGCCGAGACCCCGAAGCAGAAGATCCACCGCCCGCGCCAGATCTACGTCGGCTCGACCGAGCGCCAGTACGTCGGCATCGCGCAGCGCGGCTGAGGTCGGGCGCCGGGACGGAAAAAGGGGGAGGGTCGGACGTTTCCGTCCGACCCTCCGTCTTTTGAGCCATGCACTGTAAGCCGGATTCTGTCCGGGGCGGCTCTCGCCGACCCCCTGCGCATCCATTTCTCTGACCTTGCGGACCCGCCTTGCGGCGGTGCGACAACCCGGGACCTTGGTGGGCGGCCTCGAACGGTCCCTGTTCGTCTTGCATCGGATTGGGTTTACCTTGCCTCCTCGGTTACCCTCGGAGCGGTGGGCTCTTACCCCACCTTTTCACCCTTACCTCCGTCCTTGCGGGGGAGGCGGTCTGTTCTCTGTGGCACTGTCCGTCACGACTTGCGTCGTGCCCCGACTTGCGGCGGGAATCCTGCCCGGTGATGTCCGGACTTTCCTCACGGATGACTCCGTGCGGATGCGCGTGTATGACTGTCCG
>JBEBDN010000021.1:0-16662 GCA_041156945.1 Verrucomicrobiota bacterium
GACCAGCGAAGCGGGCACAAAAAAGCCCCCGAGGCCGGGGGCTGATGGAAGGTTATAGGCGGGCTTACTTGCCGCCGCAGCAGCCGCCGGAGGTCTCGGACTTCTGCGTGGAGCAGCAGGACCCGCCGTCCTTGGTGCAGCAACCGCAGGTGCCGAGGCACTCGCCGGAGCCACAGCAGGCCAGGCAGCAGAAGCCCTTGCGGCCGACCCAGGCGAGATAGAGGCCGGCGAAGACCATGGCGATGACGACCGGGTTCCAGAGGTTCATGATCAGCACGTTCACGAAGAAGATGTTGAACAGGATGGCGCCCGAAAGCACGACACCCCAGCCGCGCGTGCACTTCACGATGAGCAGGACACCGGCGAGGATTTCGAGGCCCTTGATGACGGTGAGGTAGCCGGAGCCGGCCAAACCAGCAAAGAAGGCCTGCGTAAGCTTGCCGGCTTCTTCGCCATTGGGCGGGGTCGGCGCCGGAAGGAGGGACTTCACGGCGGGCACGAAATAGGCGACGCCGAAGAGGATGAACGCCACACCGAGAAGGAGGGCGACGATGCAGGGGAGTTTTTTCATAGCCCCCATAGGTTAACCTAATCGAGGGCTTATGAAAGGGCTAACTTCAGAGGCCCTTGTGGGCTCCGTCGCACAGGGCACCCTTCTTCGAGTGCTTGCAGGCGCAGAAGTAGACCATGCCAGCGGCTTCGGCCTTGTAAGGCACCGGCGTGAAGGCGCTGCCCTTGTGGGCACCGTCGCAGAAGGGCTGGGTCTTGCTGTGTCCGCAGGAGCACCAGTAGTAGGTCTTACCGGCTTCAACGAGGACGGGGATCGGAGACTTCTGGGGGATGTGGGGGGTGGGCATGAGTTAAAAGTGCAGGGATTACGGAGTGCTGATTACGGAGTGCCGATGAAAAAGAGCAATAATCAGGGATTGAGCAGCAGGTGAAAGGAAAAAGGTCAGGCGAGGTCGAAGAGGAGGGCTTCGACGGGGCCGGCGGACTTGAACTCGAAGTCGCCGGCTTCCTCGGAGCTCACCGCATCGCCCGGGGCGAGCTTCACGCCGCCGACCTGCACGTCGCCTTCGATTAACTGAAACCAGAGGCCGCGCCCGGCCGCGAGGGTGTGGGCGACGGTGGTCGCGGCCGCCGCCTTCACCCGATAGACGGAGGCGTCCTGACTGATGTGCGCGGAGCCTTCGCGGCCATCCTGCGAGACGATCAGGACCTTGGCCGCGGAGCTTTGCGCCACCGTGGGCGTCCACTCCGCATAGCGGGGCTTCAGGCCGGCGCGGTCCGGCAGGATCCAAACCTGCAGCAGATGGAGAGGCTCGGTGGCCGAAGGATTGACCTCGCTGTGGCGGACGCCGGTGCCGGCGCTCATGACCTGGATCTGCCCGGGCCGGACCTGCGCATGGTTGCCGAGGCTGTCGCGATGCTCGATCGCCCCCTGCAGCACATAGCTGAAGATTTCCATGTCCCGGTGCGGGTGCATGGGGAAGCCGACCCCGGGCGCGATGATGTCCTGGTTGATTACCCGCAGGGAGCGGAACCCCATGTGCGCCGGGTCGTGGTAATCGGCGAAGCTGAAGGAATGCCAGGTGCGGAGCCAGCCGTGATCGGCATGGCCACGTTCCCGGGAGCGGCGGACGGTCAGTTTCACCCCCGCAGGCTGTCCGGAAATCGGCCCTAAGTCGAATTTTTGACCCAAAAAGACCGACCTGCCCCCTTGGATTTTAGGTTGAAGTCCCGCGAGGGATTGGTTCTGCTCGAACCTCGTGTCGGGCTGTGGCTCAATCTGGTAGAGCGCTGCTTTCGGGTAGCAGAGGCTGAGAGTTCAAATCTCTCCAGCCCGACCAATTTAAAGGCCCCCGGGGTGATTCATTCACCACGGGGGCCCCTTTATTGCCCTAGGCGAGGGAGGGAGAAACGGTTTGTCAGCCCCCGCACGTTGGGCGGTAATGCCCTACCCCGATGCGCCTGCTTCCCCTGCTCTGCACCTTGGTCGGCTTACAGGCCGCGAACCCCGACATCGAATTCGCCGGGCCCGCCCCCGGCAAGGCGCAGTCCCAGGCGCAGGGAGACGTGGTCACGCTCGAGAACAATGTGCTCTCCGCCTCCTGGGAAGTGCGCCGCGGACGCCTGCAACCCACGACCATCGTGGACAAGACCACCGGCGCCAAGGTCGACCAGCGCGGCGCCGAACTCTTCCGGCTCTCGACGACGCCGGTGGCGACCGGCGACGGCACCTACCAGGTCGAGATCAACCTGGAGGACGCCCGCGTGGTCGTCCGCGCCGGCCCCAACGGCAAGTCGATGCAGGAGATCGCGGCCTTCCCCCGGGCGGATTTCCCGGGCGACCCCAAGCTCGTCCGCGTGGGCAAGATGAACCTCAAGGCCCAGTCCAAGGACCACTCCGGCGAAGCCGGGCAGGTCGGCGAAGGCGGGATCCTCGAGATCAACCCGGCGCCCGCGGGGCAAACGGGCTTCACCTTCCGCAGCGCCGCCAACCGGGCGGCCACGAACGAATTCGCCTGGCCCGCGGGGACCCCGTCCCTGACGGCCCGCATCGACCGCGGCACCGACACCGCCCTCTCCTGGTCCCCGGCGGTCGCGCTCATCTGGGAGGACGGCCAGCGTTTCCTGCTCGTGGGCGTGCGGGACAAGCGCGGCACGTTCAACGTGACGACGGCGGCGGGCGAACGGATGACCACGCCCAAGTTCACCCCGTTCCCGGCGGGCGACCTGCCCGCCTCGGCCTTCGGCGTGGTCGGCGAAGTGCGCCGGGTGCCGCTCAAGGACGGACAGGCCCTCGAGGCCGACCTCACCTCGACCCGCGGGGTCAAGGCCCGCTGGCGGGCCGAGCTGCGCGACGGCTCCCACTACTTCCGCCAGACCATCCTGCTGTCCGCCGCGGACCAGCCCTTCGCGCTCCACGGCGTCGAATTCACCGACGTCCGCCTGCCGGGACTCAAGCAGGTGGGCACCTCGCCGGGCAGCCCGCTCGCCGGCGCCGGTTTCTTCGCCGGGGTCGAGATGCCCGGCTCGGCCAACCTCGTCGCCGCCGCAGGCGCCCGCGCGGCCTTCGGCTGCTCGCTGACGCTCTCGCCCGAACAGTCGTACGACTTCGGCGCCGTCACCGGCCTCGCGCCCACGGGCCAGGTCCGCCGCTCCTTCCTGCGCTACGTCGAGCGCGAGCGGGCCCGCCCGAGCAGCCCGTTCCTGCATTACAACTGCTGGTACGACCTCGGCTTCGGCGTCGACGAGCCGAAGATGCTCGAGGTGGTCCAGGCCTTCGACACGGAGCTCGTGAAGAAGCGTGGCGTGCCCGTGCTCTCCTACCTGGTCGACGATGGCTGGGACCAGCCGTCCAAGGGCCTCTGGGTCGAGCACCCGCGCAAGTTCCCAGGCGGCTTCCCCGAGACCAAGGCGAAGATGGCCGCCTTCGGGGCCAACCTCGGCATCTGGATCTCGCCCCTCGGCGGCTACGGCGGCGACAAGGAGCGCACCGCGTGGGCGCAGAAGATGGGGCTCATCCCGCCCGACGCGAAGCTCGACCTCTCCTATCCCAAGTACCGGCAGTGGTTCGTCGACCGTTGCCGCGAGCTGATGCGCACCGGAGGCGTCAACTCCTTCAAGTGGGACCGCGCCGGCGACGGCGTCAGCCCGCACTTCATGGCCCTGCTGGACGTCGCCCGCCAGCTGCGCCGCGACAACCCCGCGGTCTTCATCAACGTGACGGTGGGCACCTGGCCCTCGCCTTTCTGGCTCAACCACGTCGACTCGACCTGGCGCATGCACAGCGCCGACGTCGGCTGGACGGGCAAGGGCGACGACCGCGAGAAGTGGCTGACGTTCCGCGACGGCTACTGCCACAAGATGTTCGTGCAGGCCGCCCCGCTCTACCCGCTCAACTCGGCGATGCACCACGGGGTCGTCCATGGCCGCGCCTTCCAGGGCGACAAGGTCGGCAAGGCCGGCAACGACCTGAAGAACGAAGTGCGCTCCTACTTCGCCAACGGCGCCTCCCTGCAGGAACTCTACCTCACCCCGTCGATGATGACGGCGACGGCTTGGGACCACGTGGCGGCCTCCGCGAAGTGGGCGCATGCCCACGCCGACGTGCTGCGCGACGCCCACTGGGTCGGCGGCGACCCGCTGAAGCTCGAGCCCTACGGTTACGCGGCCTGGAACCCGCGCCAAGCGACGCTGATGCTGCGCAATCCGGACGACCAGCCGCGCACCCTCGAACTGGACGCGGACGAGGTCTTCGACCTGCCCCGGGCCACGCGCACCGCGACGCCGGCGTTCGACCTCCGCTCCCCTTACGCCGACCAGCGCCTGCGCGAGCTCAAGCTCGCCGCCGGCACCAAGGTCACCGTGACGCTGCAGCCTTTCGAAGTCCTGGTCTTCGACACGGATTCCGCGCGCTGAGCCGTGGACTGGCTCGCCGGCCATACCCTGCTGCCCGCCGACGGGTGGATCCTGCTGCTGGCGCTGTTCGGCGCGGCCTGCATCGGCCTGTCCAAGGCCGGGTTGGCGGGGACGGCCACCCTCAACGTCGTGCTCATGGCCAAGATCTTCGGGGCGAAGCCCTCCGTGGGCTTGGTGCTGCCTTTGTTGATCGTGGCGGACTTCCTCGGCTTCCTGATCAACCGCAAGGGCGGCAGCTGGCGGCAGATCCTCCCGATGGTGCCGCCCGCCATCGCCGGGGTGGTCCTGGGCTGGTGGCTGCTGGACCGCATCGACAACAACATGGCCCGGGTGACGATCGGCTGGACCATCCTCGCCCTGCTCGGCTTCAACCTCGTGCTCCGACGCAAGCGCGCCGAACTCCTGGAGCTCACCCGCCACCGGACGTTCTCATGGGGCATGGGCTTCCTCTCCGGGACGGTCACGATGCTGGCCAACGCGGCCGGGCCGGTGATGACGGTCTTCCTGCTGTCGCAGCGGCTCGAGAAGAAGGAACACCTCGGCGTGTTCTGCCGATTCTTCCTCTTCATCAACCTCTTCAAGCTGCCGTTCAGCCAGAGCGCCGGCATCATCACCGGGCCGTCGCTGCTGACGAACCTGGTGCTGCTGCCGGGCGTCCTGCTCGGCGTCATCCTCGGCTGGCAGATCCTCAAGCGCATCCAGCAGGACGCCTTCGAGGGGATCCTGGCCTGGCTTACGGGCTTCGCGGCCATCTGGTTGATCGTCGGCTGAGCCAGTTTGGGGTGGAACGCCGGACAGGATCGGCTATCCCCGAGGCATGCCCCTGCACCCCAGCCGACTCCTGCTGCTCGCCGCCTGCGGCGCGCTCCTCGCCGCCGACGCCCCCAAGGCCAAGCCGGCCGAGCCCACCGTCTTCCTCACCGCCGAAGCCGCCGGTCCGGCCTTCCTCCTGCAGGGCGAATTCGCGGCCCCCGGCCACGGCGCGAACATCATCGCGCTCGGCGGCGACCAATACCGGCTCGTGCTCTTCGCGGGCGGTCTGCCCGGCGCCGGCTGGGACGGCTCGCCCCGCGCCGAGATGGACGGCAAGGCCGAGGGCGCGAAGGTCGCCTTCGCCCCCAAGTCCGGCGAAGCCCGCGCCACGCTGGCGGAAGGGGTGCTCACCGTGACGCGCCCGGGCGCCGAACCGCTCGCCCTCCGTCGCGTCGTCCGCCACAGCCCGACCGAAGGCGCTCCGCCGCCCGCCGGCGCCAAGATCCTCTTCGACGGCAAGAACGCCGACGCGTGGAAGGACGGCAAGGTCGACGAACGCGGGTTCCTGCGCTGCGGCACGACCTCCAAGGAGGCTTTTCGCGACTACACCCTGCACCTGGAATTCTTCCTTCCCTTCAAGCCGTTCGCCCGCGGCCAGGGCCGGGCCAACAGCGGCGTGTACCACCAGGACCGCTATGAGGTCCAGGTCCTCGACAGCTTCGGCCTCAAGGGCGAGAACAACGAGTGCGGCGGCATCTACACCATCTCGGCCCCGAAGGTGAACCTGTGCTTCCCGCCCCTGCAGTGGCAGACCTACGACGTCGACTTCACCGCGGCGCGGTTCGACGCGGAAGGCAAGCGCACCGCCCCGGCGCGGATCACCGTCCGCCACAACGGCGTGCTCATCCAGGACGACGTCGCCCTGCCCCGCACCACCACGAGCAGCGGGATCAAGACCATCACCGACACGCCCGGTCCGATCCAGCTGCAGGAGCACGGCAACCCGGTCTACTACCGCAACATCTGGCTCGTAACTAAATGAGCCGGCTCGGGAAGGCCCTCGCGGCGCTCGGCCTGTTCGCGGCCACCCTCGCGGCGGCGGGCGACCCCCGGCGTCCCAACATCGTCGTCATCCTGGCCGACGACCTCGGCTTCGGCGACGTCGGTTGCTACAACCCGCAGTCGAAGGTCCCGACGCCCAACCTCGACCGGCTGGCGAAGATGGGCGTGCGCTTCACCGACGCGCACGCGCCCGCGACCGTCTGCACGCCGTCGCGGTACAGCCTGCTGACGGGCCGCATGGCCTTCCGCACGGGCTACCGCGGCGGGGTCTTCACCGGGGTCGGCGGCCCGAGCCTGATCGAAGCGAGTCGACTCACCTTGCCGGGCATGCTCCGCGACCAAGGGTATGCGACGGCGTGCGTCGGCAAATGGCACGTCGGCCTCACCTTCCAGACCGCGGAAGGGACGCCGGCCTACGAGACCAAGCCGCCCGCCGACCTCACGGGACCTGAGCGGGAACTGGCGCGGATTCGCCGGGTCGATTTCTCGAAACCTCTCACCGACGGGCCGACCCACCGCGGGTTCGATTATTTCTTCGGGACCGCCTGTTGCCCGACCACGGACTGGCTCTACGCCTACATCGAGAACGACCGCGTGCCGATCCCGCCGACCACCCTGCTCGACGCCGCGAAACTACCCAAGCACCCTTACGCGAACGACTGCCGCCGCGGACTGGTCGCCCCCGGGTTCGCGCACGACCAGGTCGACCTGGTCTTCCTCGAGAAGAGCCAGGCCTGGCTGACCGCCCAGGTGAAGCGGGCGCCCGACCAACCTTTCTTCCTCTACCACGCGACGCAGGCCGCGCACCTGCCGTCCTTCGCCGCGGCGCGCTTCCAAGGCGCGACGTCCGCCGGGCCGCACGGCGACTTCATCGCCGAACTGGACTTCGTGGTCGGCGAACTGGTCGCGACGCTCGAGCGGCTGGGGGTGGCCGACAACACCTTGATCGTGTTCAGCAGCGACAACGGCCCCGAGACGACCGCGGTCGTGCGCATGCGCGCGGACCATGGCCACGACCCGGCGCGCCCTTGGCGCGGGATGAAGCGCGACGATTGGGAGGGCGGCCACCGGGTCCCGCTCATCGTCCGCTGGCCCGCGCGCACCGCGCCCGGCGTCAACGACCAGACGGTCTGCCTGACCGACCTGCTGGCGACCTGCGCCGCCCTGACCGGGGCCAAGCTCCCGCGCGACGCCGGCGAGGATAGCTTCAGTTTCCTCCCCGCGCTCACCGGCGCGGACGACGGGCGCCCGCGGCGCACCTTCACGCTGCACCAGACCATCAAGTCCGACCTGGCCATCCGCCGCGGGGACTGGAAATACCTGGACCACCGGGGATCCGGCGGGAACAACTACGAAAAAGGCGAACTCGCCGCGTTCGCCTTGCCGGACGCCGCGCCGACGGCGCCGGGACAGCTGTACGACCTGCGGAACGACCCCGGCGAACGGCGTAACCTCGCCCTCGAACGCCCGGAAGTCGCCAGGGAACTCAAGGCCCTCCTGGACCAGAGCAAGGCCAGCGGACGCAGCGCGCCCTGAAGCCCCGGACAAGTGGCTTGGAATGGCCGCCGGACCGCCTTTAATGCGGTCACCCCATGGCCCGCCCCGCCATCCTCCTCTGCTGCCTGTGGCTCGCCGCCGCGCGGGGCGGCGTGGACTTCGACGCGGAGATCCGCCCCCTGCTGCAGGAACTTTGCGTCGAATGCCACGGACCGAAGAAGGCGAAGGCCGACCTCCGGCTCGACGCCAAGCCGCTCGCCCTCAAGGGCGGCGAATCCGGGCCGGCCTTCGTCGGCGGCGACCCCGCGAAGTCGCTGCTCATCGAACGCATCACCAGCGCGGACCCGGATAAGCGCATGCCGCCGAAGGGCGAGCCGCTCACCCCGGCCCAGGTGGCGAAGGTGCGCCAGTGGATCGCCGAAGGGGCCGTCTGGCCGGAGAACGCCGCCGACCGCGCGGCGGTCCGCGACCCGCGCCGCGACCACTGGGCCTACCAACCGCTGCGGCGGCCGGCGGCCGGCGCGGGCATCGACGACTTCATCGACGCCGGCCTGCGGGCCAAGGGCCTGCGGCGGTCCGCGCCGGCCGATGCGCGCACGCTCATCCGCCGGACCTATTTCGACGTCATCGGACTGCCGCCGACGCCGGCCGAAGTCGCGGCCTTCGTCGCCGACCCGTCCGACCAAGCCTACGCTGCGATGGTCGAACAGCTGCTGGCTTCGCCGCGCTTCGGCGAGAAGTGGGCGCGCCACTGGCTCGATGTCGCCCGCTTCGCGGAGTCCGACGGTTTCGAGACCAACCTCGCCCGCCCGAACGCCTGGCCCTACCGCGACTACGTGATCCGGGCGTTCAACGCCGACCTACCCTACGACCGCTTCATCCGCGAGCAGTTGGCGGGCGACCAGCTCGGCGCGGATGCGGCCACGGGCTTCCTCGTCGGCGGCCCTTGGGACCGGGTGAAATCGCCGGACCCGGTGCTGACCGCGAACCAGCGGGCGGACGAACTCCATGACATGATCGGGACGACGGCCTCCGCATTCCTGGGCACGACGCTGGCCTGCGCGCGCTGCCACGACCATAAGTTCGACCCGGTGCCGATGACCGATTACTACGGCTTCATGGCGATGCTGCAGGGCGTCCTGCATGGCGAACGCGACCTCCGGGAGGGCGAGTCGGCGGCCAACCAGCGGAAGGTGGCGGCCCACCGGGAGGAGTTGGCGCCCCTGGAGGCACGCCTGCGCGCCTTCCAACCCAAGGCCTACCTCGGCCGCCTCGTCGTCGTCGACGACGCCGATCCGCGCCTGACCCAACAGGTGGAGCTCCCCGACAACGGCAACCCGATCGCCTACGACAAGGGTACGGCGCCGGGCTTGGCGCAGGACCCCGGCGACGTCCACCGGCTCCCCAACCTCGGCGAAAATTACCGGTGGTGGAAAGCCGACCGTCCCGGCGAGGATTTCTTCCTCTGGAAGCCGGGCTGCGACGGCGAGACGCGCCTGTGGCTCTCCTGGGGCGCCTGGACCACGCACGCCCCCGATGCGCGCTACGTGCTCGACCTCGACGGCGACCTGCGGACGAAGGGCGACCAGACGGAACTGGCGTCGGTCGACCAACGCCGCTTCGCCGACGGCACCCCTGCCGTGCCGAACCAACGCCGCTGGAGCGGGCTGAAGTCCGTCGGCGTCCATCGCCTCAATCCCCGCAGTGCGATCGTCCTCCGCGCCGGCGACCAAGGCGGGCCGACCTCGGCCGATGTGCTGGTCTGCGAAGAGGCCCTCGACCGCGCGGAGCGGCCGGTGCCGCACCTCCGTGCGCCCGTCACCCACCTCGCCAACACCGATGACTTCGCGCCGGTGGAGGCCAAGTTCCTCCGCTTCACGGTGACGGCCTGCTCGCCGGAACCCTGCCTCGACGAACTCGAGGTCTTCGACGTCGCGGGCCGGAACGTCGCGCGCGGGGCGCAGGTCGCCGTCTCCGGCCTCTACGCCAACGGCGGCAGCATCCACCAGACGCGGTTCCTGAACGACGGAAAGTACGGCAACGCGAGCAGCTGGATCTCGTCCGAGAAAGGCGGCGGCTGGGCCCAGCTGGAATTTCCCCGACCGACCCGGGTGAACCGCGTGGTCTGGAGCCGCAACCGCGACCCGCGCGACCAGCGCTTCAAGGACCGGCTCGCGGTGGGCTACCGCATCGAGGTCTCCGACGACGGCCGCGCCTGGCGTCCGGTCGCGGGCTCCGACGACCGCCTGCCGGCGGCGTTCCGCGAACGCGTCCCGAGCCTGCCGACCTTGGGCGACGTCCCTCCCGGCGAGGCCGACGAGGTCGCGGCCCTGGCCCGTCGCCGCGCGACCCTGCAGGCGGAACTCGCCCAGCTGTCGGCCCGTCCGCGCGGTTACGTCGGACGCTTCGAGCAGCCGGGGCCGACGCTCCGCAAGCACCGCGGCGATCCGACCCAGCCGCGCGAGGCGGTCGCGCCGGGCACGCTGTCGCTCATCGGCGCCCCGCTCGCCCTGCCCGCCGACACCCCGGAAGCGGAACGGCGCCTGGCGCTGGCGCGCTGGATCGCGTCGCCGGACAACCCGCTCACCGCGCGCGTCATCGTCAACCGGCTCTGGCAACACCATTTCGGCCAAGGCCTCGTCGATACGCCGAGCGACTTCGGCCTGAATGGTTCGCGCCCGAGCCATCCGGAGCTGCTCGATTTCCTCGCCGCGGAGCTCGTCGACCACGGCTGGTCGCTGAAGCACGTCCACCGGCTGATCCTGGACTCGCGGACCTTCCGCCAGGCTTCCGCCGCGGACGACCGGGCGGCGGCGGTGGATGCTTCGGCCCGGCTGCTGTGGCGCTACCCGCCCCGCCGCCTCGAGGCGGAGACGCTGCGCGACGCCCTGTTGGCGACGGCCGGCAAGCTCGACCTCGCGATGGGCGGCCCGGGCTTCGACCTGTTCAAGCCGATGAACAACTACGTGAAGGTCTACGTGACGAAGGAGGAGTTCGGCGCCGGCGACTTCCGCCGCATGGTCTACCAGGCCAAGCCGCGGGCGATGCTCGACGATTTCTTCGGGGCCTTCGACTGCCCCGACGCGGGTCAGCCGCAGCCGCGACGCACGGCCTCGATCACACCCCTGCAGTCGCTGAACCTGCTGAACGGCCGCTTCTCGCTCCAGTTGGCCGACGCGCTCGCGGAGCGCCTCCGCCGGGAGGCCGGCGCCGACCCCGCCGCCCAGGCGGACCTGGCCTTCCGCCTGCTCTTCCAGCGGCCGCCCACCGCGGCGGAAAGCGGGGAAGCCACGGGATTCATCGCCGCCCACGGGCTGCCGGCCTTCGGGCGGGCGCTCTACAACGCCAACGAATTCCTCCGGCTCGACTGACATGAACCACCTCCTCAACCGACGCGGGTTCCTCGGCCGGACGCTCACCGGCCTCAGCAGCATCGGGCTGGCCCACCTGCTCGCGCAGGACCGCCTGCTGGCCGCCGAGCCCTTCCGGCCCGCCATCGACCCCGCCCACCCCTACGCGCCGCGCCCGCCGCACTTCGAACCCAAGGCCAAGCGCGTGCTGGTGATCTTCTGCTCCGGCGCGCTCAGCCACGTCGACACGTTCGACTACAAGCCGGAGCTCATCAGACGGCATGACACGCCCCTGCCCGGCGGCGCGGGGCTCGTCACCTTCCAGGGCGCCAACGGGAACCTCGTCCGCCCCATCGCGGAGTTCCGCCCGCGCGGGCAGTCGGGCAAGATGGTCAGCGACCTGCTGCCCAACCTCGCCGAACTGGCCGACGAGATGTGCTTCATCCATTCGATGACGGCGAAGTCGAACACGCACGGGCCCGCCGAAAGCCAGATGGGCACCGGCTTCACGCTCGACGGTTTCCCGAGCATGGGCGCCTGGGTCACGTACGCGCTGGGCAGCGAGAACCAGAACCTGCCGGCGTTCGTCGCCATCCCCGACCCGCGCGGCGTCCCGCAGAATGGGCCGCGCCACTGGAACAGCGCCTTCCTGCCCGCCTCCTTCCAGGGCACCCCGTTCAGCGCGCAGCGCGCCATCCCGAACCTGGCCCGGCCCGCCGAAATCTCCGCGGAGACGGACCGCGCCACGCGCGAGTACCTGCGCCGGCTGAACGACCGCCACCTGGAGGCCCACCCGGGCGACGCCGACCTCTCCGCGCGCATCTCCTCCTACGAATTGGCGGCCCGGATGCAGCTCGAGGCGGCCGCGCTGTCCGACCTCTCCGGCGAGTCGCCCGCGACGCGCGCGCTCTACGGCGCCGACGACCCCAACGCCAACAAGGCCGGCTTCGCCCGGAACTGCCTGCTCGCGCGGCGCCTGCTCGAGAAGGGCGTGCGCTTCGTGCAGTTGTTCAACGGTTCCTACGCCATGGGCGAGGGCGTAGGCAACTGGGACGGCCACAAGCGCATCGTCGACCAGTACGCGGTGCACGCCCCGATCCTCGACCAGCCGGCGGCCGCGCTGCTCAAGGACCTGAAAGGCCGCGGGCTGCTCAAGGACACGCTGGTGGCCTTCGTGACGGAGTTCGGCCGCATGCCGACCTTCCAGAAGGGCGCCAATGGGCGCGACCACAACCCGAAGGGCTTCACCGTCTGGCTCGCCGGCGCGGGGGTGAAACGCGGCCATAGCCACGGCGCCACGGACGAATTCGGACACATGGCCGTGCGGGACATCACCACCGTCTACGACCTGCACGCCACCATGCTGCACCTGCTCGGGCTCGACCACGAACGCCTGACCTTCTACAACAACGGCGCCGAACGCCGCCTGACCGACGTCCATGGCCACGTGCTCCGCCCCATCCTCGCCTAATCCCATGCTCCGTCCCACGCTCCTGCTCGCCGGCGCCCTCGCCCTCGGGGCCGCCGAACCCACCTACGACATCGTGGTCTACGGGGACTCCTCCGCGGCCGTCGCCGCCGCGGTGCAGGCCAAGCGCCAAGGCTCCAAGGTCGTCCTGGTGAACTCGACGCGCTTCCTCGGCGGCATGACCTGCAGCGGCCTGTCCGCCAGCGACATCTTCCACCGCGAGGCGGTCGGCGGCGTGGCGCGCGAGATCTACGGCCGCATCGGCCGGCACTACGGCAAGACCTACGTGGACTACTTCGAACCGCACGTGGCCCAGGCGGCGGTCGACGGGCTGGTGAAGGATAGCGGGCTCGAGGTCGCGCTGGATGAACGGCTGGACCGCGGCCCCGGCGGCGTGACCAAGGACGGGACCCGGATTGTGGCTTTCCGCACCCTCTCCGGCAAGGTGTACTCGGCCAAGGTCTTCATCGACGCGAGCTATGTGGGCGACCTGATGGCGGCGGCCGGGGTCTCCTATGCGGTCGGCCGCGAACCCAACGCGCTCCATGGCGAGACCCTCAACGGCATGCAGCGCGGCGACGACAAACCGCGCCGGCACTACACCCAGGGGGACAAGGACCACTTCATCAAGGACGTCGACCCCTACGTGAAGCCTGGTGACCCGGCGAGCGGCCTGCTGCCCTTCGTGTTCGCCGAGAACCCCGTCAAGGGCGAGGGCGACCGCCGCATCCAAGCCTACAACTACCGGCTCTGCGTCACGACGGACCCGGCCAACCGCCTCCCCTTCGAGAAGCCCGCGGGCTACCGCGAACTCGACCACGAGATGCTGCTGCGCAACCTCGAGGCGGGCGACCACCGCCTCCCCGCGCTCATCCACAAGTTGCCGAACGGGAAGGCCGACTGGAACTCGATGCACGCGGTCGGCACCGATTACGTCGGGGCCAATTGGGAGTACCCCGAAGCCAGCTACGAGCGCCGCCTCGAGATCGAGCGGGCGCACGAGCTCTACATCCGCGGACACCTCTGGACGCTGGCCAACCACCCGCGGGTGCCCGCCGCGGTCCGCGACGTGGCCGCGCGCTACGGCCTGTGCAAGGACGAGTTCGCCGACCGCGGAGGGTTCTCGCCGATGATCTACATCCGCGAGGCGCGCCGACTCCAGGGCGCCTACGTGATGACCGAGCTCGACTGCAAGGGGAAGCGTTCGCCGGCCGACCCGGTGGCGCTCGCCAGCTTCGGCCTCGACTCGCATGCGGTGCGCTACTTCGTGACGGCGCGCGGCTTCCTCGAACGCGACGGCGTGATCTGGAACGTCCCGCCGCGTCCGTACGGCGTCTCCTACCGCAGCCTGGTGCCGAAGAAGGAAGAGTGCCCCAACCTCCTCGTCCCCGTCTGCCTCTCGGCCACCCACGCGGCCCACGGCTCGATCCGGATGGAACCGGTCTTCATGCAGCTCGGCCAAGCCGCCGCGATGGCGGCGGGCATCGCCATCCGGGAAGGCGTCGATGTCCAGTCGGTGCCCTACGCGCCGGTCCGCGACCTCCTCAAGGCGGCCAACTTACCCGTCGAGTGGACAGTCGCCCCCAAGAAAAAATAAGGGTTTAGGGCCTTTTTCTGATGGCCGGCGGGCCAATCCCACCCCGTCCCGAAAAGCGTCGTCTTTTTTGACAAAGTCCAAAACTCGACCTTGGTGGGGGTCGTGACCGACCCGGAGACCACCCTGCGACAGCATGACCTGCCCGTAACGGCGCAGCGTCTGGCGGTGCTGCGGGCGGTTTCCCACCACCCCCATGCGACGGCCGACGACCTTGCCGAAGCCGTCCGCCAGGAGATCGGGACCATCTCCCGCCAATCGGTCTACAACGTGCTCAACGTCCTGACGGACAAGGGCATCATACGGCGCATCCAGCCCGCCGACTCGTCCGCCCGCTACGAAGACCGCGTCGGCGACAACCATCACCACCTCGTCTGCCGTTCCTGCGGCAAGACCGAGGACGTCAATTGCGCCGTCGGCGAGGCGCCGTGTCTGCACGCGCACGACCACCATGGCTTCCGCATCGACGAGGCCGAGGTGATCTACTGGGGCACCTGCCCCGCCTGCCAGCGCCGCCGCGCGCCCTGAACCCTTCCCCCTCCTACCATGCCCAAACACTACCCGACCATGAAGCTGCTGGCTCTCGCCGCCCTGACGCTTACGTTCACGCCCGGCCACCTGCCGGCCCAGGCCACCCCTTCCACTCCCAACCCTAAACCCGACATGTCCGACATCTCCAAATGCCCCGTGATGGGCGCCCCCGCGCCCGCCAACCGCCACACCGCCGCCGGCGCCATGGCCAACCGCGACTGGTGGCCGAATCAGCTCAACCTGAGCATCCTGCACCAGAACAACGTGCGCGGCAACCCGATGGGCCCCGCCTTCGACTACGCCGAAGAATTCAAGAAGCTCGACCTCGAGGCGCTCCGCAAGGACCTCAAGGCCCTGATGACGGACTCCCAGGAATGGTGGCCCGCCGACTATGGCCACTACGGCCCCTTCTTCATCCGCATGGCCTGGCATAGCGCCGGCACGTACCGCACCACCGACGGCCGCGGCGGCGCCGGCTACGGCACCCTCCGCTTCGCCCCGCTGAACAGCTGGCCGGACAACGCCAACCTCGACAAGGCCCGTCGCCTGCTCTGGCCGATCAAGCAGAAGTACGGCCGCAAGATCTCCTGGGCCGACCTCATGGTCCTCACCGGCAACGTCGCCCTCGAAGACATGGGCTTCCCGACCTTCGGCTTCGCCGGCGGCCGCGTCGACGTCTGGGAAGCGCAGGAAGACATCTACTGGGGCCCGGAGACCGAATGGCTCGGCGACAAGCGCTATAAGGGCGACCGCGAGCTCGAGAACCCGCTCGGCGCCGTCCAGATGGGCCTGATCTACGTCAACCCCGAAGGTCCCAACGGCAAGGCCGACCCGCTGGCCGCCGCCCGCGACATCCGCGAGACCTTCGCCCGCATGGCCATGAACGACGAGGAAACCGTCGCCCTCATCGCCGGCGGCCACTCGTTCGGCAAGGCCCACGGCGCGGCGACGCCCGTCGGCAACGTCGGTCCGGAACCCGAAGGCGCCCCGCTCGAAGAGATGGGCCTCGGCTGGAAGAACAAGTACGGCAAGGGCAACGGCGCGGACACGATCACCAGCGGCCTCGAAGGCGCCTGGACGAGCACGCCCGCCCGCTGGTCCTACCAGTACATCAGCAACCTCTGGAACTACGAGTGGGTTCTGACCAAGAGCCCGGCCGGCGCCCAGCAGTGGACGCCCAAGGACGGCGCCGGCGCCGGCACCGTGCCCGACGCTCATGACAAGTCGAAGCGCCACGCTCCGATCATGTTCACCACCGACATCGCGCTGAAGATGGATCCGGCCTACGCCAAGATCACCAAGCGCTGGCTCGAGCACCCGAAGGAGTTCGAAGCGGCCTTCGCCAAGGCCTGGTATAAGCTCACCCACCGCGACATGGGTCCCTATGTCCGTGGTCTGGGACCGCTCGTGCCCCCGGCCCAGCTCTGGCAGGATCCCGTCCCGGCCGTCGACCACCCGCTCGTCGATGCGGCGGACGTCGAAGGCCTGAAGCAGGCCGTCCTCGCCACGGGCCTGTCGAACTCGCAGCTCGTCTCGGTCGCTTGGGCTTCCGCCTCGACCTTCCGTGGCAGCGACAAGCGTGGCGGCGCCAATGGCGCCCGCATCCGCCTCGCCCCGCAGAAGGACTGGGAAGTGAACAACCCGGCCGAACTCGCCAAGGTCCTCGCGGCCCTCGAGAAGGTGCAGGCCTCCTTCAACGCCTCCGCTAAGGGCGGCAAGAAGATCTCCCTGGCCGACCTGATCGTCCTGGCCGGCAACGCCGCCGTGGAAGACGCCGCCGCCAAGGCGGGCACGCCCATCAAGGTGCCCTTCCACCCCGGTCGCACCGACGCCACCCAGGAGATGACCGACGTCGCCTCCGCGGCCGTCCTTGAGCCCAAGCATGACGGCTTCCGGAACTTCCTCGGCCGCAAGCTCGACCGCCCGGCGCCGGAGAACCTCGTCGACCGCGCCCAGCTCCTGACGCTCTCCGCGCCGGAGAT
>JBEBDN010000022.1:0-3379 GCA_041156945.1 Verrucomicrobiota bacterium
TGGTTCGTCGGCGTGTTGAGGAAGCGGCCGAGCCAGCTGTCCAGCAACCAGGGTGGGTAGAACTCGTAGCCCGCATGGCCGACCACGTTGAAGACGATCTGCCAGACCATGAACGCGGCGAACGCCAGCGGATGGATCGGCAGGAGGCAGGCCACGACGGGGAAGATGCCCGCCTGCACGGCCGCCTCGAGGGGACTGAAGCAATACGCGGCCCAGGGGCTCGGGTTCACGCTCTCGTGGTGCACGCGGTGGCACCAGCGGAAGAGGCGCGGGTGGTGCATGAGCCGGTGCGTCCAGTAGAAATAGGCGTCATGCAGCAGGATCGCGGCCGCGATGCTCGTCCAGAACCAGAGCGGGCCGTGCGCATCGAGCCTCCAGTAAAGCCGGGTCCAACCCTGCTTCGCGAGCCACAGCGTGCCCGCGCCGACGACGCCATAGACGACGACCGTGAGGAGCGACCAACCCAGTTCGCGCCGCACGTCGGCGCCGGTCGGGTAGGCCGGGACGATCTTCCGCGCCGCCCAGCGACGCCGGAAAAGGACGTAGCCCAGCAACCAGGCCAGGCCGGCCCAGAAGGCGTAGTTGAGGAAACTCTGCAGGGCGATGCCGCCGACGGTCCCGCGCGCGCCGGTCAGCAAGGGAGGCAGGGCTTCGGCGACGGTCATGCCGGTCGGCTCAGGCGCCGTGCTTCACCTGGCGCAGCGCTTCGTAGGTCGCGATGCCGCAGGCGGTGGAGAGGTTGAGCGAGCGCGTGAGCTCGTTGAAGTGCGGGATCTTCACGGAGCGCGGGCCGCCGATGTAGTCGTGCACCGTCTCCGGCGCCCCGGAGCTCTCGCTGCCGAAGACCAGACCATCCCCCTCCCCGTAGCGGACATCCCAGAAGCCCTGCGTCGCCCGCGTCGAGAACAGCCAGAGCCGCTCCGGGCGCCCGGGCGAGGCGAGGAACGCCTCCCAGTCGGCGTGGTGGCGGACGTCGAGCTGATGCCAGTAATCCATGCCCGCGCGCCGCAGCTTGGCGTCGTCGATCCGGAAGCCGAGGGGGTGCACCAGATGCAGGACGCAGCCCGTGATGGCGCACATGCGGCCGATGTTGCCGGTGTTCGGCGCGATCTCCGGCTGGAGCAGGATGAGGTGGAGCGGCGGCTTCACCGGCGGCGGCTCAGCGCGCGCGAGATCTCGCGCTTGGCGTCGCGTTCCTTGAGGTCGTGCCGCTTGTCGTGCTGCTTCTTGCCCTTGCCCACCGCGATGAGGCATTTGGCCAGGCCGTGTTTGAAGTAGATCTTGAGCGGGACGATGGCGGCGCCACCCGACTGCACCTCACCCGTGATCTTGGCGATCTCCGCCTGCTTGAGCAGCAGCTTGCGCGGGCGGTAGGTCGCGTGGTTGTTGAGGTTGCCGAAGTCGTACTCCGCGATGTGCGCGTGGTACAGCATCGGCCCCTTGGGGCTGATCCGGATGAAGGCGTCGGCGATGTTCGCGCGGCCGAGACGCAGCGCCTTGACCTCGGTACCGAGCAGCATCAGGCCGGCCTCATAGGTCGGCCCGATGAAATAATCGCGCCCAGCCTTCGGGTTGCTGACCTCGGGGAGCGAGTGTTCGCGGCGGGCGGCCATCGGAGGACGGAAAGGCGGCGCACCGGGTGACCGGCAGGGACCGGCCGGCGCTTAGGCCTGGGTGGTCGGCTCTTCGGGGGCGAACTCCCAGGTGATGCGGTCCTCGATGATCTCGCGCAGGGCGATGTCCTCGAGGGCGAGCTTTTCCAGGGATTCGATGAGCGGGTTGGCGCCGCTGCGGAGCTGCTTCACGCGCTTCGAGACCACGTTGATCAAGATGTTCGGGTCGGTGATTTTCTTCCGGGCTTCTTGCAGGTATTCGTCGCGCATGGTGGTTTCCCGACTAGGGAACCACTGAACCTAGGGTAGCCCCCCTCTCTGGCAAGCGCTTTCTGGACCCCCGAAAAATGCCTTTGCCCTGCGTTTTTCGGGCCAATAGTACCCTGCCATGCAAAACCCGGAGCCTTATGGCGAAGCGATGAAATCCAAGGGGGGGCTCTCCCGGATCGTCAACGCCCTCCGCTATACCTGGGACGGGCTGAAGGCCGCGGCCAAGCACGAGGAGGCCTTCAAGCAGGAGCTCCTGGTGGTCGTGCCCCTCTCGGTCGCGGCCTGGTTCATCCCGGTCCCCCTGCCCGAGCGGGCCCTGCTCTTCGCGGTGCTCCAGCTCATCCTCATCGTCGAGCTCATCAACTCGGCCATCGAGGCGAACACCGACCACATCTCCCTGGAGCGCCACCCCTTGGCCAAGCGCGCCAAGGACATGGGCAGCGCGGCCGTCTTCCTGACCATCGTGATCGCCTTGGCCATCTGGGGCACGATCCTCTGGCAGAAGTTCGGCGCGAAGTCCTAGTCCCGCACCGCCCCGGCGGGTGGGCACGAAAAAGCCCGCCGGAACCGGCGGGCTTCGCGCAGCGCGACCGAAGTCGGGCTTAGGCCTTGGTGACGAGGCCGGCCTTGAGGGCCTTGACCGAAACCCACTGGCGCTTGACGCTGCCGTTGGGCTGCAGGACGCGGATGCGCTGGACGTTCGGCTTGAACGTGCGCTTGGTCTGCTTGACGAGCTGGAAGCCGATGCCGCCGCTCTTCTTGGACTGACCGCGGTGGATGATGCGGCGGCCCTTGACGGGGCGCTTGCCGGTGACGCTGCAGATACGGGACATGGTGTTCGAGCTCCTTTGGAAAGTTGGAGCAAAGGACTGCCGGGACGCTTGGCAAGAGGTAAGTGACCCTTTTCAGCTCCGCCGCAAAGCCCGGTCCAAGCCCGCCAAACCCAGCGAAAATGCGTCCGGATTGGTCAAAAGGCTCAAAACCACGCTCGGGGTGCTCTCCGGCATGCCATAGAAATAACCCGGGTGAGCCCAAACGCCCTCCTCCACCCCGCGCAGGAGGAAGCGCTCTTCGGCGACCCCAGGAGGCAGGCTGAGGATCGCGGACCAGCCGGCCGGGCGCGGCAGGACCGCGCAGGGCTGACCGCAAGCCGCGGCCCAGGCGCGCAAGGCCGCTTCGTTCTGGGCGACGCGGGCGCGGACGGCCGCCCGGAGCGGTTCGGCGCGGCGAAGGAGGTCGGCGGCCGCGAGCTGGACCGGCGTGTTCACCGACAGGTAGGCGTCGGCGACATGCTCCAGCCGGCGACCCGCCTCGCGCACGAATTCCGCGGGACCGGCGACCACGACCCAGCCGAGCTTCAGCTGGGGCGCGAGGGCGACCTTCGATAGGCCGCTCAGGACGAACATCGGCACCTGCGCCTCGCCCACCCACGTCCCCGGAGAGACCGTCCCTGCGGCCGGGTAGTCGAGGAAGACCTCGTCGCAGACCAGCGCGAG
>JBEBDN010000023.1:0-3176 GCA_041156945.1 Verrucomicrobiota bacterium
CTGCGTCTCCTTCAGGTAGGGCTGACCGTCCTCGGTCGGCCGCCGGCATGGGGTCTGGCTTCGTCTCGCGCAGCGATGACGTGCCTGACCTCATGCCGACTTACCACGCACCCGCGGACCAGCAGGGACGCTGGTCCCTACCGGCGCGAATGGTATTTGCGGACGGTTAGGGGATGGCGGTTGGCGGTTTGACGGTGCGGCCCCAACTACACTCGACTCAGCACTCCGTACTCTGCACTCAATTCAGCACTCCGGCCCTCTTGCTCCTCACTTCCCGTACATCTTGTCCTGGGCGTTGGCGCCCGAGACGAGGTAGGCGATGAGGTCGGCGACTTCCTGGGCGTTGAGCGAGTTGAGCAGGCCGACGGGCATCGGGCTCTCGGCCGAACGGTCGATCGACAGGATGTCGGAGCGGTTGAGCGAGAGCTGATCGGCAGGGTCGAACGGATTGAACGCCAGCTGGAGCTTGTCGCCTTCCTCGTTGAGGATGCGGCCGATGGTCTTGCCGCCGTCGACGCGGCCGATGACCGAATTCGCATACTGGTCGGACACCACGGCGCTCGGCTGGACGATGCTCATGAGGACGTCGGACGGGGCGGTGCGGGCGCCCAGACCGGAGAGGTCGGGTCCCTGCGCGCCGCCGACCCCACCCATGCGGTGGCACTGCGAGCAGAGCGCGGCGGCGAACATCTTCTGGCCGTTGGCGAAGTCGAGCGTTCCCTTGGACTTGGCGTCGTCCCAGGCCTTGAGCGCCTCGGCGTGCGTCCAGAGGCGGCCGGGACCCTCGGCCCGCGGGATCGGCGCGGGCTTCGCGACGGGCGCGGCGGACTCGAAAGCGGCGCGCTCGGCGGCGGGCATCGCGGCCAGCGCCTCCTTGCGGATGTTGCGGACGAAGCCCTTGAGCGAGTTGCCGCCCTCCGCCAAGGAAAGCTGGTCGAGGAAGCCGAAGAACTGCTTGCGCAGCTCCGGCGTCCAACCGTTGGTGGCGCGGCAGAGGTAGACCGCGAGGCCGATGCGCGTGGAGGAAGGCGTCACGGCCATGGCGGCGGCGGCGGCCTTGCCGTAGCCTGGGTGACGGGCGAGGACCTCCGGGTCGGCGACGACGGCGGGACCCGGGCGGGCCACCTTCATGGCCTGCAGCACGCGGGCCGGGGCGGTGGGTTCGCCGAGGTAGATGGATAGCTGCGCCAGCTGGCGGTCGTAGGCGTCGTTGCCGGAAGGCAGGCGCGCGGCGCTCTCCTTGCCCAGGCGCGCGGCGGTGGCGTCATCCGGACGGCCGTGGCGGGAGAAGGCGACCTGGAAGACGCGGAGCCGGTCCTGCTGGACGCGGACATCCTTGTCCGACGCGGCGGCCTCGGCCGTGGCGACGATGGCGACGAGGTCTTCCTTGCCGCCGCAACGCGCGAGGGCGAGGGCGGCGTTGAGGGAGAAGTCCGCGTTGCCGGAGGGCTTCACGCGGTCGCGCCAACCGGCGACGGGCTGGTGCTCGACGGCGATGCGGGCGGCGTAGCGCACCCAGCGGTCGGCGTGGCCCATGAGCGGCCAGGCCTTGTCGAGGGCGGCGGCGGACGGGGGGACGTCGCGGAGGGCTTCGAGTTCACGGCGGAGCTTCTGCTCCGGGGTGGCGTCGAACCAGGCGGCGGGCGCGGTGGACTCGGCGCCCTTGTAGGTGATGCGGTAGAGGGCGGCCTGGCCGCCGCGACCGCCGATCGTCACGTACATCGCGCCGTCCTGCGGCCGGATCACGGCGTCGGTCACGGAGAACGGCCGGCCCGCGGCGAAGACTTCCTTGCGGGCCTTCCAGCCGCCGCCTTCCGGCGTCAGGTGGATCGCGTAGAGCGTCGCGAAGGTCCAGTCGCAGGCGAAGAACGCGCGCTGGTAAGCCGCGGGGAACTTGGCGCCCGTGCCCATCGTCGTGCCCGTCGGCGAGCCGGGGCCCACGTCCACCAACGCCGGCTGCATGTCGAGCGTCGGGAAGGCGTTGTTGCTCGCGCCGGAGCGCCAACCCAGCTCGCCACCCGGCGTGCAGAGGTAGATGCGGGTCGGGCGGTACCACGGGGCGCCCATGTCCCACTCCATGTCGGAGTCGTAGGTGAAGATGTCGCCGTCCGGGGCCACCGAGCAGTCGTACGGGTTGCGGAAGCACGTCGTCACGCGGATCCAGTCCTTGCCGTCCTTGTCCATGCGGGCGATCCAACCGCCCACGGCCTTGATGCCGGCCGCGTGGCCATTGGCGTCCTCGAACTTCTTAAGCAGGTCGTCCTCATCGTAACGCTTGACGGGAGCGCCCGCCTTCTCGTCGTCGGGCAGCTTCGTGTGGTTGCCGCCCACCACGAGGATGGAGCCGTCGCGGTCGAGCACCAGCTGGTGCGGGCCGTGTTCGCCCGAGCCCTTGAGGGAGCGGATCAGCGTCTGCTCGGCGTAGGAACCGTCGCCCTTGGTGTCGCGCAGGCGCCAGATGTCACCCTTGCCCTTCTCGCTCGTGCAGGCGTAAAGGGCGCCGTGGGCGAAGAGAAGGCCGTGGCAGCCGAAGAACTTCGTGTCGATCTTGGTGACGACCGGCTTGTTCGGATCCTTCAGCGAGACGCGCCAGAGCACGCCGCCTTGGTCGCCGGCGACGAGGTCGCCCTCCGGCGAGACGGCGAGCGAGACCCAGGAGCCCTGCTCCGGCTTGGGAACGACGTGCAGGAGCTCGGCCTTGAAGCCAGGCTGCAGGATCAGCTCCTCGGGCGGAGCGACGGAAGTGGACGGCGTGCGCTTGCCGCTCTTGGCGACGGCGGCCTGACGGTCGAAAGGCTTACCCCAGGGCTGTTCGCCGTATTTCTTGACGAACGTCGCGGCGGCCCAGGAGGCGTCATCAAAACCGGCGCTCTCCCAACCTTTGCCCGGCTTGGCGAGCGAGGCTTTCCAATTCGTGCCGGTCTCGGCGAGGACGGTCTTGCCGGAGGAGAGACGGAGGGACATCGCGGCGATGCCGCCGTCGTTGCGGGCGAGCACGGCGATCGTGTTCACCCCGACCTTGAGGTCACCGGCGACTTCGGCGGCGAAACACTCGGCCCAGTCATCGGAACCGCCGAGCGCCTTGCCGTTGAGCCAGACCACGCAATGGTTGTCGGCGGTGGCTTGCAGCAGCGCCTTGGCCGGGACTTCCTTCAGCTCGAAGGAGGCGCGGAACC
>JBEBDN010000024.1:0-6610 GCA_041156945.1 Verrucomicrobiota bacterium
ACCAGGGATTGTAGCGCAGGCCGAACAGGGCGAGCACCGCGGCGACCAGCAGCGCCAGGGCGGGCACGAAGAACGGGTCGTAGTAGTCGGACGCCTTGGGCTGCTTCTGCAGGACGACGACCTTCTTCATCTCGTCGATGCGCTTGAAGACCGACTGCAGGGCCTCCGGCGTGACGGCGTTGAAGGCCTCCCCGCCGGTGGATCGCGCGATGCCGATGAGGGCGGGCTCGACGGGCTTGTCGGTCATGAGGATCGCGAAGACGCGGACGCCCCGCGCCTGTAGTTCGGCCAGCACGGCCGAATCCTTCGGGGGCTTGATGTCGTTGCTCTCGCCGTCGGTGATCAGGATGATCATGCGGTCGCCCTGCGCCTGCTCGGCGAGGTGCTCGGAGGCCCCCAGCAGGGCCTTGCCGATCAGGGTCCCGCCCCAGAGGCTCTCGGGGAACACGTTGGGCGAGATGAACGGACGCGCGAGGGCGATGGCCTCGACGTCCTGCGTCAGCGGGACCCAGTGGATGAAGTTGCGCGAGAAGATGGTCAGGCCGAACGCGTCGCCCTGGCGGTAGCGGATGAACTGGAGCGTCGACTCCATCGCGGCGTCGAAGCGCATGCGCTTGCCGTCGGTCTGCGGTCCGTAGGGGGTCGTCATGCTCCCCGAGGTGTCGAGGACGATCTGCACGTTGGTCAGCTGGCGCTCGACCTCGGGCGGCTGGAAGGTCACCGGGTGGGCCAGGAAGAGGATGGCGACCGCGAGGAGGCCGGCGGGGAGGCAGTTGGCGACGAGGATGAGCCCGCGGCCGAACCAGCCGCGGGCCGGACGGGCATGGTCGAACGGCAGGGCGACGCGCGGGCCGGGGCGCACCCACTCGTAGAAGGCGAGGATGACGGGGAGCGCGAGGAGCGCCAACCACTGGGGATGGAGGAAGATCACGGGGCGGGCGCGGCGGCGGGCGGTTGCGCGAGCGGACGGATGAGGGCCGCGATCTCCTCGCGGGTGACGGTCGCTTCCCGCCGATGGAGCCAATGCTGGAGGGTGCGCAGGCCGTCGCGGGTCCGCTCACCCGCCGCCACGGCGGCGAGGGCCCGGGCCATGGGCGCGTCCGCGGGCACGAGGCCCTCGCGCCAGGCGCGGAGCAGCAGCATCTCCAGGCGGGCCGCGCCGGCGGCGTCCAGGGTGCCGGCCTCCACCTGCGTCAGCAGGGCCCGGAACTGCTCCGCCAACGTCGGCGGGGGGCTGGGCGGGGCGACGACGACCGGCTTGGGCCGCCCGTAGAAGATGAGCAGGAGCAGCCAGCCGAGCCAGGCGACCCCGAGGGCCGCCATGGTCGCGGTGTAGTACCCGCCGATTTCGACGCCGGCGGGCTCGGTCTCGCGGATCCGCGACTCGAGGTCCTTGGAGAGCTTGGGGTCGCCGGTGAAGCGGAACGACGGCAGCCCATCCAGCGGACGGCCATCCTCGGACCCGAGGTAGTCCCGGAGGTCGAAGGTGCCGGCGCGGTTGGCGAGGTAACGGATGTCGTAGACGCGCAGGCCGTCGCGCTCGGAGACCTGGGCGATGCGGAGGTTCACGCCGACGCCCCACTTGAAGGGCTTCACCATGAGGGGCGGACCACCGTAGGTGACGATGGCGGCCTGCTCGACGCCGAGCGGCACGTTGAGCGAGTCGTCGGTCCGCAGCAGCCACCAGAGCCCCGCCCCGAGCAGGAGCAGCGCGGCGGCCGCGGCGAGGCGGACGCGCCAAGGGGAGCGGGCGGGGGCGGCGGCCATGTCAGCGGACGGCGCCCGGGCCGCGGACGCGATGCTTCAGGAAGTGGCGCAGTTTGCCGACCATCGGCTGGTCGGTCGGCAGGTGCAGGTAATCGATGCCGAAACGGGTGAGCTCGGCCTTCCAGGCGGAGGTGTCGACCCACGGATGGCCACCCCGGCCGAGGAAGGTTTCGCCGGACTCCGCCTCGCGGCCGCGGAAGAAACCCGCGCCCGCGACGCCCCGCTCGGCCGGATCCTCGAAATGCAGGACGACGCAGTCGTGCTGCTGCGCGAGGACCTGGAGCGCCTCCAGGGAACCGGGATCGTGGAGGTCGCTGAGGACGACGATCGTGGTGCGGCGGCGCAGGGACGGGGCCAGTTCGCGGGCGCGGCGGGCCAGCGAGGTCGCCTCCGTGAAGTCATGGCTCCGCAGGCGGTGGGCCCACTCCATGACCACGTTGCGGGAGAGCGTCGGCCGGACGTGGAGGTCCGCGGCGCCGCAGCCGAGCAGGCCGACGGGCGTGACCGCGGCCTGCGCGGCGAGCGCCATGCCGGTCGCGGCGCGGAGGGCCCACGCGTACTTGCTCAAGGGTTGCGACGAGACGCACATCGAGGCCGAGGTGTCGAGCAACAGGTAGAGCGGCAGCTGCTTGGTCTCGTGGAACTCCTTCACGAACAGCTTGCCGACGCGGGCCGAGACCTTCCAGTCGATGTACTTCACCGCGTCGCCCGGCACGTAGAGGCGCGATTGGGCGTACTCCAACCCCGCCCCGTGGAAGACGGAGTCGACCTGGCCGAAGTCCAGGCTGTTCGCGAGGTGCTTGACGGCGACCTCGAACAGCCGGGCATCGACCGGATCGGGGGCGAGCTGGTGCGTCCGACGCATGCGTTCAGCCGAGGCCGGCGAGGATGGACTCGAGGACCTGGGCGCCGGTGTGGCCGGCGGCGGAGGCCTCGTAACTCACGCGGATGCGGTGCAGGACGATGTCCTCGGCGAGGGCGAAGAGGTCCTCCGGGGTGACGAAGTCGCGGCCGTGGATGACGGCGCGGGCGCGGGCGGCGTTGACCAGGGCGAGGCCGGCGCGCGGCGAGCAGCCGAAGTCGAGCAGCTTGGACTCGCGCGTGCGGCGCACGAGCTCGACGCTGTGCTTGAGGAAGACCTCGCTGACGTGGACCGACTGGACGGCCTCCATCGCCGCCACGAGGTCGGCCGCGGTGCCCACCGGGCGGTCGTCGATCATGTCGAACGCCGAGCGCGGGACGGCGCCCCCGTCCTCCTTGCGCAGGCCCATGCCCAGCTGGCGCTGGAGGATCATCTGCTCGTCGTCGCGCGTCGGGTAGCCGAGGCGGTGCAGGAGCATGAAGCGGTCGAGCTGGGCCTCCGGGAGTTCGAAGGTGCCGGACTGCTCCACGGGGTTCTGCGTGGCGATCACGAGGAACGGGGTCGGCAGCTTCATCGTCTGGCCGCCGATGGTGACCTTGCGTTCCTGCATGGCCTCGAGCATCGCGCCCTGGACCTTCGGGGCGGCGCGGTTGATCTCGTCCGCCAGGAGCAGGTTGGTGAAGATCGGCCCGCGGTGGATGCGGAACTCGCCGGACTTCTGGTCGATGACCTCGGAGCCGACGATGTCGGACGGGAGCATGTCGACGGTGAACTGGATGCGGCGGAAATCCAGCTGGATGGCCTTGGCGACCGTGTTGACGAGCAGGGTCTTGGCGAGGCCGGGCATGCCCTGCAGCAGCAGGTGGCCGCCGGTGAGCATCGCGATCATCACGCGTTCGACGACGACATCCTGGCCGACGACGACCTGGCCGACGCGGCCGCGGACGTCGGCGACGAATTGCTGGGCGCTGGCGACGCCGGAAGAGGAGGCTTTCATGGGGAGGTGTTGGGGGTTGTTCGTGAGGGGTGGTTCAGCGGGCGAGGCGCAGCCATTTCTCGGCCACGGACTTGAGGTCGGCCTCGCTCATCGCCGCGGTGGCGCCGAAGCAGGCGGATTGCACCCGCTCGAGGTCGGCGGCGAGCTCCTGCTTCTGCGGGGCGGTCAAGGCCATCAGCGGGCTGGCGCCCATGCGGCGAAGCAGGGCCACGACCGCGAAGCCGTCGAGGCTGGCGGGCATCTTGAAGACGTCGCGGGCGCGGAGCGGCTTGGGCGCGGGCGGGCCCTTGGGCCGCAGGGCGAGGAAGAGGCCGCCGGCGAGCAGGAAGAGCCCGCCGAGGACGTAGGCCCACACGGGCGCCTCCTCCGCGGCGGCGACGAGGCCGGCCCCGGGGGCCGTCTTCACGCGGTCGAGGAGCACGGAGGGCTTGGGCAGCACCTTGAGGTCCTGGTCCTCGTAGGTCTGCCAGACGGCGGCGACGTCCTTGGAGCGCGCGGGCGGGAACGGCACTTCGGTCGCCTGGTCCTTGGCGCGGATCTTGTCGGCGTCGAGGGTGATGCTCCAGAGGCGTTCGGAACGCGGCCCCACCTGGTCGCCCCAGGTGCTCAGCTCGCGGATGAGCAGCCCTTCGTGCGGGCTGACCTGGCGGATGTCGGCGACCTTGCGGAGCGGCTCGAGGTCGAGCAGCAGGTCGAGTTCGGGGACGAGGCCCTGGGCCGTGGCCTTGATCTCCAGCGAGAGCGAGCCGTTGATGGCGAACTGGCGGGTGTCGAGGGTCTGGAGGACCTCGACCTTCTGGGCCGGGCGCGGGGCGACGAGGCCGGGCTGCACCTTGAGCAGGGTCTCGGCGGAGGAGGCGGGGATGGTCACCGGGCCCGACAGGTCGATGAACTTCAGCTCGAGGGAGACCGGCGGCACCTTGTCGACGCTCGCGTCCTTGGCCTTGACGAGGATGTAGGCGAGCGTGGTCTCCTCCCAACCCGGACGGGCGGACGGGCGCGGCTTCACGTCGGGGGCCGAGAAGGTCACCGAGCGCACGTCGAAGAACGGGGCGAGCGCCTCGGTCAGGGCGATCTCGAAGTCGTCGCGGGCGCCGGCCGAATCCTTGCCCTTGCGCGGCGTCAGCGACCGGCGCGCCTTGGCCTTGGGCTGGCCGCCCTGGGCGGCGGGCGACTCGTTGCTGAGGTATTGGCTGAAGCGCGCGACGCGCCCCATGGCCTCGGTGTGCAGGACGCTGACGACGATGCCGAACTCCTGGTCGACGCCGACGGTGTTCGGGCCGTCGATCCGGGTCTGGAGGCGGATCTCGCTGAGGAGTTCGTCGAAGTAGGCGACCTTCTTCTGGAGGCCGAGCGTGAACGGGTCGTCCTTCGTGACGACGAGCGCGCTGGCGAGGTAGCGGTACTTGAGGTCCTCGTGCAGGGGGTCGCGTTCGTCGGCCAGGCGGGCGTTGAGCACCTTGGCGAGCATGCTCAGGTGGGTCGCGGCGGCCTTGCCCGGCAGGGCCTGCAGGGAAGTCCGGATCCGGCCGAGCGCGGCGCGGTTCATCGTCTTGCCCAGGTTCAGGTTGCCGTTCGGGCCGATCCCGAGGAGGGTGTTGAACCAGGCGAGGTGGATGTCGATCGAGTAGTCGGCGGGGTTCTTGCGGAGCACCTCGCGGCCATAGGCGTCGACGGCGCGCTGGAAGTACTCCTGCGACTGCAGGTTGCGCTCCTTGTAGGCGAGGAGGCGCTTCTGCGTGTCCATCGGCGCGATCTCCTGGAAGAACTCGTAGTCGCCCCACTCGCAGAGCAGGCCGCCGGCGAAGGCCAGCGCGCGGGAACTGTCGGCGCGGCCGGCCAGCCACTGGTCGACCATCCGCAGGGTCTGGGCGTAGCCGGCGGAGACCATCTCATAGGTCTGGACATCCGTGCGGCGGGTCAGGCCGAGCTTCTGCGTCTCGGGCTTGCGCCAGCGGTCGGAGAGGTTGGCCTGCATGCGCTGGGCGATGAGGAAGAAGACCTGCTCGCTCAGCTGCGGGACCGGCCCGAAGACCTTCTCGAGGTGCGTCTCGCGGTAGGCCTCGGCGTTGCTGTAGGCGAGGTCGAAGGCCGTCACGACGCGGTTGTAGTCGCGCGGGGCGATGCCCGCCTGGCGGAAGAGGCCCATCATGCGGGCGAGGCTGTCGATGTTGCGCTCCATCATCACCGGCGTCACGGGGATGCGGGTCTCCTCCGGCAGGCCGTACTTCTTGCGTAGCTCCTCGGGGAGCTGCGGGTTGTGCGCCTGGGCCCAGGCGGAGATGAAGTCCTCGGCGAGGGCGATGGCGGCCTGGGGATGGCGCTTGCTGAGCTCCAGGATGCGCTCGGAGGCCGCGTCGAAGTCGGCGTTGACGAGGATGGCGTGGGACAGGGCGGCGTCGAAGCGACCGCGCACCTCGGGGCCGAGGGCGGCGACCCACTTGCCCGCGGGGGCGAAGGTCAGCAGGTCCTCGCCGGAGAGGGTCGAACCCTTGGCGCCGCGCTGGCGGGCCCCGCCGTTGTGGCGCTGGGCGAAGGCCGCCTCGGCCTCGGCGATCCAGGTCTCGGCCATGATCTGCACATACTGGTCCCAGGGCTTCTGGGCCACGTCGACCTGTTCGACGAGCAGGTTGGCGAGGGTCGCCTGCGCGCGCAGGTTGTCGACCCGCACGGCGGGATCGGCGCGGGACTCGTTCTGCACCTTGCGCACGAGGCCGCCGACCATGGAGACGGCGCTCTCGGGGTGGTCCTTGAGGAAGGCGCGGAAGGAGGGCCCGAGCGTGCTCGGGGGCACCTGCATCATGATGCGCGCGAGGGCGGCGCCGGCCTTGGTGCGTTCCCAGTCGTTGACGCGGTCGCGGGAAAGCAGGCGGATGTTCTCGTCCCAGATGCGCTGCACCTGGTCGCGCTGCTGGGCGTCGGTCGCCTCCTCGGCGGAGACGAAGGCCTGGAGCTCGGCCTTCAGCGCCTCATCCTGGAGCTTC
>JBEBDN010000025.1:0-5519 GCA_041156945.1 Verrucomicrobiota bacterium
GCGGGCTCATGGGGAAGGTCAGTCGAGCGAACTCAGGTCGCCCTCGGCCGGAGGCGGGGTCGACTTGGGGGCGGCGGGCTTGGGCTCGGCCGGCTTGGCGTCGCCGGAAGGGGTCGAGGCGCCGGAACCGCCGGAGGGGCGCCGCGGGCGATCCTCGTCGACGTCGACCGGCTCACCGTCCTCGTCGTCGTCGGGCAGGTCGTCGTCCTCCGGGTTGGGCTTGTCGCCGCGGGCCACGCGCTTGCGGCGCACGATCCAGCTGCCGACCGCGACGGCGGCGAGATACAGGGCGAAGAGCGCGCCGGTCAGGACGCCCAGCGAGAGCGGGTCGCCGATCGGCGTGATCAGCACCGCGACCACGACGATGCCGAGGAGCATGCCGCGCCAGGATTTGAGCAGGGTCATCGGCCGGACCAGCTCGAGCCACATCAGGATGATCAGGGCCAGCGGGAACTGGAAGCAGAGGCCCGTCAGGAGGGACATCATCACGACGAGCCCGTAGTAGTCGGAGGCCTGCCAGTTGATGCGGATGCCCATGCCCGCGGCGATGTGGTGCACCACGACGATCGACATCGGGGTCAGCCAGAAGAAGGCGAGGGCGGCCCCCATCAGGAAGAGGACGAGGCCGCTGGTGCAGAAGGGGATGAGGCCCTTCTTCTCGCGGTCGCTCAAGGCCGGGCCGACGAAGCGGACGACCTCGTAGATGAAGACCGGGGAGGCGACCGCGATGCCCGCGGCCACGGCGGCGTAGATCAGCACGGACCAGACGCCGAGGAATTGGGTCTCCTGCAGCTGGGTCCCGGCGGGCAGCACGGTGATCAGCCAGGCGGGGGCCTCGATGACGCCGAAAAGGATGACCCCGCCGGACGTCGCCGCCTGGGCCATGGCCTCGGGATCCATCGCCTTGGCCCAGTCCAGCGGGAGCTGGAGGATCTTGGGGATCTCCTTGTAGAAGATGAGCGCCGCGCAGACGCCGACGAAGAAGACGGCGAAGACCCGCATCATCGAGACCCGGAGGTCGTCGATGTGCTCCATGAACGTCATCTCGCTCCGGGGGCGGTTTCGTCGGATGATGGTGGTGAGCATGGGGTCAGTCCTGCAGGAGGGCCTTGATGTCCTCGAGGTCGAGGCTGATGGCCGAGGAGACCGAATCTGACTCGGTCAGGAGCTTTCGCAACATCTCAGACTTGGATTTCTGGAGGTCCATCACGCGTTCCTCGATGGTCCCGGCGGCGATCAGCTTGATGCTGGTGACCGTGCGGGTCTGGCCGATGCGGTGGGCGCGGTCGGTGGCCTGGGCCTCGGCGGCGGGGTTCCACCAGGGGTCGTAATGGACGACCGTGTCGGCCCCGGTCAGGTTCAGGCCGGTGCCGCCCGCCTTGAGGGACATCAGCATCACCGGGATCGACGGGGTCGAATTGAAGGTGTCGCACACGCCTTGGCGGTCCTTGGTGGCGCCGTCCAGGTAGCAGTAGGGGATGCCCCGTTCCTCGAGCGACTCCTTGATCAGCTGGAGGGCGGAGACGAAGGTCGAGAACACCAGCAGGCGATGGCCGGCGTCCTTGGATTCCTCGAGGAGCTCGAGCAACGTCTGCAGCTTGGCGGAATCCGCCTCCTCCAGCTTCGGGTTCAGGATGCGCGGGTCGGCGCAGACCTGGCGGAGCCGGAGCAGCTGGTTGAAGGCCGCCATCTGCAGGTTCTGCTTGTTGCCGCCCTTCATCTCCAGTTCGAAGATGGACTGGCGCGTCGTCTCGAGCGTCTCCGCGTAGAAGTCCTTCTGGTTCGCCTCGAAGTCGCAGTAGACGACCTGCTCGATCTTGGGCGGCAGTTCGGGCGCGACCGCGACCTTGGAGCGGCGCAGGATGTAGGGCGCGGCCATGCGCAGGAGGCGGTCGTCGTGCCACTTGCGGTCCTCGGAGGCGAGGCGTTCCTCGGGCTTCGGAAGGTAGCCGGGCATGAGGAACCCGAAGAGGGAGCGCAGGTCCTCGAGGGAGTTCTCGACCGGCGTGCCGGTGAGGATGTAGCGGCCCTTCGCGATGAGCTGCTTGACGGCCTTGGCCGACTGCGAGCGGGCGTTCTTGATGTTCTGGCCTTCGTCGCAGATCGCGGCGCCCCAGGTCACGAGGGCGAACGAGCCGATGTCGCGGGCCAGGGTGCCGTACGAGGTGACGATCAGGTCGAACTTCTGCAGGTATTCCGGGGCCGATTCGCGGGACTGTCCGTGGTGGGCCAGCACCTTGAGCGAGGGCGTGAAACGGCGGGCTTCGCGGCGCCAGTTCTCGACGAGCGACGCGGGGCAGACCACGAGGCAGGGGCCGTCCTCGCGGCGGTGGGTCCGCAGGGCCTCCAGGAAGGAGAGCGCCTGCACGGTCTTGCCGAGGCCCATCTCGTCGGCCAGCAGGCCGCCGAGGTTGTTGTTGTGGATGTGCCAGAGCCAGGCCACGCCGACCTGCTGGTAGATGCGCAGCATCCCGTTGAGCTCCTCGCGGATCGGGGCGGGCTGCAGCTTCGACAGGTTGCGGATGGCCGCGGAGCGCTTGGTCCAGGTCTCGGGCGGGGCGAAGGCGGCCTGCAGTTCCTCGGCGATCGCGTCGGCGCTGGCGAGGTCGGCGAGGCCGATGGTCAGCTGCAGGTCGAGGTCGACGTCGCGCTTCGCCTCGCCGGTGATGCGGCGCTGCGCGTTGCGGATGGAATCGAGCAGCTCGGGCGTGATGAGGCGCGGCCCGCGGTCCGTGTAGAAGAACATGCGGCCGCTGTTGAGCGCCTCCTGGACGACCTTGGGCGACTTGCCCTCGGGGTCGATGCCGATGGCGAAGCGGAAGCCCTTCTCCTGCTCGGAGGCGTCGCACTTGGCCTTGGCCAGGGCCACGTTGCGGAGCGAATGCCCGAGGTTGTGGGACATCACCGCATGGTTCTGCTCGAAGAGCAGGCGGTGGTGGCGGCCGAGGAAGTTCAGCACCTGGATGGTGCCGGCGAGGTACCACTCGCGGGTGGCCGTCTCGAGGGTGAAGCCGTTGCGCTGGAGCGTCTCGCGGAGCTCGGCGACCGGACCGGACGATTGCTGCGGCAGGCGGATGCGCAGCCACTTCATCGAACCATCCATCCACGTGCTGTCCTCGCGGCCGCGGTCCTGCGAGCGGACCTCCTGCTCGCCGTCGTCGTCGGGCGGATCGCCGGCGGCGTTGGTCTGGGGCGTCGCGACGGGCTCGCTCAGGTGCTCGTGGACGCGTTCCAGCAGGTCGCCGTCCCAAGCCAGGGGCACCTCGGGGGCGTTGGCCATGCGGAAGATGGCCAGACCCTTGCCCATCGTCAGCAGCTGCCGCAGGTGCCGGCGGGTGAGGGGAAGGATGCCCTGCAGCTTGCCTTGGCAGAGGTTCTCGATGATCGCCAGGAAGAAGACGGTGTCCGGCTCGATGGTCCACGCCTTGCTGCGGTCGAGGTTCTCGGGGGCCACCTGCACGTCGTCGACGCGCAACTCAAGGCGGCAGATGATCTCGTCGCGCTTGGCGGCGGTGGCGATGTTCGGCGGGATGATGAAGCGCACCTCGATGGGCGTGCCGCGCTTCTCCGAAAGGGTGAGGGACTTCAGGCGCGGGCCGGCGGGGGCGGGGGAGGGGGCGGCGGGCTTCGCGCTGGCTGGTGACTTGGCGGCGCCGGCGGTCTTGGCGGCGGCCTGGGTGGGCGCGTCGTCCCGCGCGGAACGGACGGGGGCTTGGACGGCGGGCTTGGCGGGCTCCGCGGGCTTCAGGTAGCCTTCCTTCTGCGCGAGCGCCAGGTAGGCGGCCACCGAGTGGACGCACAGTTTGCGGCGGCCGACGGAAACCTCGCAGCCGCACTCGTTGCGCTGGAACGTGATGGAGCGGAGGTTCCAGCGGGCTTCGCGGGTCTCGGTGCCGTCGTCGACCAGGGCCTCGACGACCGGGGCGGTCCAGAGGGCCTTCTTGACCTTGCCCTTGGCGACGAGCTCCTGGGCGAACTTCACGGTCGCACCGCCCGCCAGGTCGATCAAGTCGTCCTCGGAGATGTTGGGCAACGGCTGGCGGGGGGCCATGGGTTGGATGTAGGTTAGGGGCGCACCCCCGAAAGGGGCGCCAAAGGAGAAGGCTGACTAGGAAAAGACCTCTCGCCTTAAACGGCGATGTCTTGGTCCGGGACTTCGGGGTGCATCTCGAAGATGCCCACGGGGGTCGTCGGACCTGTCATCACGATGGAATAATCGCCACCGATGCCAATCATAATCTTACCGCCCGGCATATTGACCGTCAAATCGGGGTCGACCGAGCCCATTTTGCGGGCCACGGCGGCGCAGGCCGAGGAGGACGAGCCGGAGGCCAGGGTGTAGCCGGCGCCGCGCTCCCAGATCTCGATCTGGATGTTCGCGCGGTCCAGGACCTTCATGAACTGCACGTTCGTGCGGTTCGGGAAATTCGGGTGCACTTCGAGGGCCGGGCCGTAGGTCTTGGCGAGGTCGGCGCTCAGCTCCGTCACCGGGATGACGCAGTGCGGGTTGCCGACGGTCGCGGCCCAGTAGCGGAAGGTCTTGCCGAGCACGGTGATCTCTTCGCCGAGGACCTCGCGGTCGGGGCCGACGTGCGGGATGACCGGGGCGCGGAAGGAGACATTGCCCATCTCGACGCGGATGCGGGCGCCGCCGTCGAAGACCGTGCAGCGGACGAAGCCGCCGGGCGTGTGCAGGCGGAATTCTTCGCCTTGCTTGACGCGCTTCGTGTCGAGGAGGTGGCGGCAGAAGATGCGGATGCCGTTGCCGGACTTCTCCGCCTCGGAACCGTCGGGGTTGAGGATGCGCAGGCCGAAGGCGCCGTCGGCGCGCTCGATCGGGCCGTACAGGATGCCGTCGGAGCCGAGGCCGTAATGGCGGTGGCAGACCTTGCGGATCGCGAGGGGCGAGAAGAGGGTGGGGCAGTCCTTCGGCTCGAGCACGAGGTAGTCGTTGCCCAGGGCGTGGTACTTGGCGAAGCGCATCCCCTTCCATTGGGAGGTTTGCCGTCGTTTGGCAAGCAAGCGGATGGACTGCGGGCTTGGAATCGACCCGGGGCCCGCTATCAAAACGCCATGCGCTTGACCCCGTTCCTGGCCCTCTGCACCGCCCTCGTCGCCTTCGCCGCCGAGCCCGCGAAGCGTCCGCCCAACATCGTCCTGCTCTACTCCGATGACATCGGCTGGGGCGACCTGGGTTGCTATGGCTCGAAGGTCATTCCGACCCCTAACCTCGACCGCCTCGCCGCTCAGGGCACGCGTTTTACTTCGGGCTACTGCACCTCCGCGACCTGCACGCCTTCGCGCTACTCGCTGCTGACGGGCGAATACGCCTGGCGCCGTCAAGGCACCGGCGTGCTGCCGGGCGACGCTCGTCTCATCATCAAGCCAGGACGTCCGACGATGGCCGCCAGCCTCGCCAAACTCGGCTACGCCACCGGCGTCGTCGGCAAGTGGCACCTGGGTCTCGGATCGGGTGACGTCGATTGGAACAAGAAGATCGACCCTTCGCCGAACCAGAT
>JBEBDN010000026.1:0-4219 GCA_041156945.1 Verrucomicrobiota bacterium
CCCGGCGGGGCGCTTCAGGGATTCCGGATGGGTGAGGACAGCGGGCTTGGCCACGGTGGTTCGTTTGGGACGATTGGAGGGCTCCGGGCAGGAAGGTCAAGCCAAGGGGTGAAACCACCCAAATTCGGTAAAATGGGGCAGAAATATCGGGTCTCAGGGCTAGCCGAGCCAATCGACCCCTCCCGGAGCCTTGGCGGTCCGGGCTTTGGCTCTCCACGGGCCGGCCATGGGGTCGGACCAGGTCCAGCTCGGGTGATGCCCGATGGCTCCAGCCCCCTTATAACCTTGACCCATCAGGGGGGCCGTCACCCTTTTTCCCTCCGCCTTGCTCCCCAAGGCACCCCTTTATCATGGAAGACTCCTCCGAGGCCCTCACCCGCGAATTCACCGTCCAGAACCGCATGGGCATCCATACCCGTCCGGCCGCCCAGATCGTGCGCCTCGCCAACCGCTACCCCGAGGTCGAGGTCACGGTGTCCAAGGATGACGAGGTCGTGAATGGCAAGAGCATCATGGGATTGATGATGCTGGCCGCCGGCCAGGGCTCGAAACTGCGCTTTGCGGTGAAGGGCAAAGATGCTAAGCTGTTCCTCGACGAGATGGACGCGCTGTTCGTCCGTAAGTTCGACGAATCCTAAAAACTCCCGCCATGTTCGCCCTGCTCGCCTCCCTTTTCGTCGTCGCCGCGGGTGAGCCCGCCGCGGGGCCGCCGTTGCTGCCCGACGCCGAGGTGCACCGCTACCTTCGGACCGGGGAGCTTTCCGAATGGGGCAACGCCATCCGGTTGGTCGAGCAGGGCATGACCCGCGCGCAGACCGGACAGGGCATCGTGACCTCCGCGGCCACCCCGCGCATCGGCGAGACGCCCGAGCAGGTCCGCGCCCGGGGTGAGAAGATGATCGCCGAGGGCAAGGCGCTGATCGCCCGAGCCCAGCCTTCGCTCGCCCGTCTCCGCGTCGTCGCCACCACCCGCCATGCCGAGCAGACCAAGGCCGTCGCGCTCGGCCTCGACCTCGCGCAGACGGAGTGGGGCTACTCGCTGAACCTCGCCGCGATCCGCTTCCAGAAACTCGCCCGGGACGGCGCCTTCACCCAGGTCCACCTCGTCGGCGCCGTCACCCAGCTCGCCGACGGCAAGGTGGTCGGCTCCCCGGCCGTCGCCGAGGGTCTGCGGGCGGCGTGGACGAAGGTCGATCCCAAGGGCCTCGCGCCCACGCCCGCCGGCGGCTACGTCTTCCGCGTGGACTCGGCCGAGCCGACCCCGGCCTTCGCCAAGGACTGGCGCAAGCCGACCGGGGCCCGCCAGGTCGCCGTGGCCTGGGCCGAGGTCTACCCGCTTTCCGCCGATGGTTCGGCGGCCCTGCTCGTCGTGAACCTGGCCGATGCCTACACCCTTCGTCTCATCGGTTGCGAGGTGGCCTTGACCACGGCCGGTCCCGCGGAACTCCCCGCCAAGCCCCTCGCCGGCGCGTGCACGCTCAAGGATGAGCGCAATTACCTCCGCCGCCAGGTCGGCGCCGCCGACGCGCCCGCCGGCTTCGACCGGGAGACGCCCCCGCTCGGCGCCGCGCTGCTCCGTTACGTCAACCTCCGCAACGTGGGCCTCGCCGTCCCGGTCGCCGAAACCCTCGCCGCCGTCGTCGGCGGGGATCCCGCCTTGCCCGAGAAGAACCGCGCCGCCTGGAAGGTGTCGCCGACCCCCCTGACGGACGATCCGGCGGCCAAGGCCAAGCCTTCGCCGCTCTCCCGCGCCTTCGCCGTGGCCAGCGTCTCCGCCGGCGCCAAGCCGGTCGAGGTCGGTCAGCTCCTCCTGCGCATCGACGCGCCCGCGGCCGCCCCGGCGTCCGCGACGCCCGTCAAGCCGGCGGCGAAGTGAGGCTCAGGCCTTCTTCCGGGCCGCCTTCAGTTCCGCCTTCGTCTCGCGCTGCAGCTTCTTGACCTTGGCCGCGGTGAGCAGCTGGTGCGCCCGCGTCATCCGGTCGATGAACAGCACGCCCTGGCAATGGTCGTGCTCGTGCTGGACGCAGCGCGCGAGCAGCCCCGCGCATTCGAGGGTCCGCGGGGCGCCGTCGACGTCGCGGAAGCGGACGAGCGCGCGCTCCACGCGCGGCACGTCGCCCGTGATGCCCGGGAACGAGAGGCACCCCTCGGTGTAGGTCTCCGGCTCGCCCGGCGGCACGCTCACCTCCGCGTTCGCGAAGAGCATCGGCATGATCGCCGCGGCTTCGACGGGCTTCCCGTCCAGGAGGGGCGTGAATTCCTCGTCGCGGACGTCCGCCACGAAGAGCTGGAGGCCCAGGCCGACCTGCGGCGCGGCCAGGCCGATGCCCTTGGCCTTGCGCATCGCCGCCAGCATCGCGTCGCCGAGCGAGCGCAGCGCCGGGCCGAATTCGCGGACTGGTTCGCCCGGCGTCCGCAGGACGGGGTCGCCGTAGGTGCGGATGGTGAAGTCGGCCATGGCTTCTGGTTACGGGAACCGCGGGCGGGGGGAAGCGAAATCCGTCAGGCGCCGCGGCCGTAGTCGCCCTGCTCGCAGCGGCGGACGAAGTCCTCGGTGCGGCGGCGCAGGAGGTTCCACTTCTCGCGGAGGCGCTGCGACTCGTCCGGGGTGATGCGCTGGTCGTCGGAGGCGTCGACCACCTCGGCGATCAGCAGGCCGAATTCGCGGACCAGGGCGTTGGCGGCGCGCGGCAGCTCCGTCGGCGCCTCGCTCGCCTCGTCGCGGACGAAATGGCCGCCGGCGCGGTGCGCCAGCCAGTCGACGATCCGCGTGTCGCCGGTCACCGCGAGCAGCTGGGCCGTCCGTTCCAGGGGGTTGGGCGAGCCGCTGCCGCTTTCGGCGGGCTGCCGCCACTTGTAGAGCATCGAGGCGGAGACGCCGAGCTGCTTGGCGATGCGGCCGTGGGCCTCGAGTTGCTCGTCCGGTCCGTCCTTGCGGCCGACGAGGAGCAACGCGTCCTGCACCACCTCATGGGGTTGCTTGACGTGGGTGCGGCGGGAGGCCGGGGGTTTCTTCTTCATGCCGGGGTATTACCCTAGGTCGGCCTTTCCCGCAAGCGGCCGTTCCAATCGACGCCTCGCTTTGTATCCCGGCCACCGAGATTAGGGTGGAAGGGTGGGGCCCTTTCCCTAGGTTTCATCCATGCCTCCCGCCGATGCCCCCTCCCTGACCCTGGCGACCAGCTTGGTCGTCGCCGGCCTCGTCCTCATCGCCGCCGAGTTCTTCCTGCCCACCATGGTGATCGGCTTCCTCGGGGCGGTCGTCTCCTTCGCCGGCATCTACCTGTCCGCCGAAGCCGGTTGGGTCACCTGCCTCATCTACACCCTCGTCTTCCTCCTCGCGCTCGGCCTGGAGTTCGTCGCCTTCCGCCGCCTGCTGCCCGCGACCGCCGCCGGCCGCGCGATGACCAACCAGGCGCGCAACGCCGCCGCCGCCGTCCCCGCCGCCGCGGGCTATGCGCTGTACGTCGGCAAGGCGGGTCGCGCCCTCACCGTCCTGGCTCCCTCCGGCACGGTCGAGGTCGACGGCCAGCGACTCGAGGCCTTCTCCGCGGACGGATTCGTGGAGCGCGGCGCCCCCGTCCTCGTGACCGAGGCCGACGCCGGCCGCGTCACCGTCCGCCTCGTCCGCTGAATCCGCCCGCTTTCCCCTCCATGGAATCCCAAACCACCACCATCATCCTCTGGGTCGGCGCCGGCGCCTTGCTGCTGCTGGTCCTCTTCCTGCTGTCTTTCCTGACCGTCTGGGTCCGCGCCCGTCTCGCCGGCGCCGAGGTCGCGCTCTTCGACCTCGTCGGCATGCGCCTGCGCGGCGTCCCCTATTCGGTCATCGTCGACGCCAAGATCGCCGCCGAGAAGGCCGGCATCCCGATCGAGACGGACAAGCTCGACGCGCACTACCTGGCGGGCGGCAACATCGTGCAGACCGTGCAGGCCCTCATCGCCGCCCAGAAGGCCGGGCTCTCGCTCGATTGGAACCGCGCCTGCGCGATCGACATCGCCACCCGCGGCACGAACAAGTCCGTGCTCGAGGCCGTCCTCAATTCCGTCAGCCCGAAGGTCATCGACTGCCCGAACCCCGCCAGCGGCCGCACCACGATCGACGCCGTCGCCAAGGACGGCATCCAGGTCAAGGTGAAGGCGCGCGTCACCGTGCGCACCAACCTCGAGCGCTTCGTCGGCGGCGCGCAGGAGGAGACCATCATCGCCCGCGTCGGCG
>JBEBDN010000027.1:0-6064 GCA_041156945.1 Verrucomicrobiota bacterium
TGGTGGAAGGAACTGCGGCGCGCGCAGGTGATCGACCACGCGAAGAAGAAGGCGGCACCGAAGGCGGCTTCCATCAGTCGAAGCGTTCGAGGATCGCGACGCCCACGGCGTCGGCGCGCATCCTGCCTTCGCCGGTGAGGCGGACGGTCGACCCGGCGGCTTCCATGAGGCCTTCGTCGGCGAGGTCGCGGAACAGTTCGGCGACGGCCGGCGGCAAGGGGGTCGCGAAGCGCGCCGCGAGCGCCGTGGGGTCGACGCCGGCGTTGAGGCGCAGGCCGAACACCAAGGCGTCGCTGAGCAGGTCGGCCGGCGTCAGGTCCTTGACCTGTTCGAGCACCGGCTGGCCGGCCTCGATGCCTTGGATCCACTGGTCCAGGTTCGCGGGGTTGGTCCAGCGCCGGGCGCCCCATTGCGAGGCGGCGGAGGGGCCGTAGCCGATCCAGGACCCCATCTCCCAGGTGATGAGGTTGTGTCGGCAGGCGTGCCCCGGCTGCGCGAAGTTCGAGGTCTCGTACTGGGCGTAGCCGTGCGCCTCGAGTTGTTCCCAGGTGCCGCGGTAGAGCCGGGCCTCCAGTTCGCGGTCGATCTTCACCTTGCCCTGCGAGAGCTTCACGAACATCGCGGTGTCCTCCTCGAAGGTCAGGCAGTAGGTCGAGAGGTGGTCCGGCCGCAGCGCGACGGCCCGGCGCAGGTCCTCGGTCCAGCGCGCTTCGTCCTGGCCGGGGATCGCGAAGATCAGGTCGAGGTTGCGCGAGGCGAAGCCCGCCGCCTCGATCAGTTCCCAGGCATCCATGACCTGCTTCGGCGAGTGCCGTCGGCCGAGGGCGTCGAGCGTGGCGTCGTCGAAGCTCTGCACGCCCATCGAGACGCGGGTGACGCCGATTTCCTTGAGCGCCGCGAGCTTGTCGGCCCGCACGGAGGAAGGGGCGAGCTCGACCGTCCATTCGGTCGGCCGGCCCGCCGCCCGCGTCATCGCCTGCCCGAGCCGGCGCAGGTCGTCGGCCGGGAGGAGGCCGGGCGTCCCGCCGCCCCAGAACGCGGTCTCGACGCGCCCCGGCGGGTGCAACGCAAGTTCCCGCTCGATGGCGCCGAGGTAGCGGTCGAGGTCGCCGCGCTTGGGCTGCTCCTGGTAGAAGGAGCAGAAGTCGCACGACGACGCGCAGAAGGGGACGTGCAGGTAGAGCGCGGTCCCGGGCTGGAACGGCGCCGGGTTCACTCGAGTCCGAGCTGCTTGCGACCGGCTTCCGAGATCATGCGCGGGTTCCAGACCGGGTCCCAGACGATGGCGACCTCGGCGGACTCCACGCCGGGCAGCGCCTCGAGCTTGGACTTGGCGTCGGCCGCGATGACCGGGCCCATGCCGCAGCCTTGCGCCGTCAGGGTCATCTTGACCTCGACCTTGCGCCCGCCGCGTTCGCCCGGGGTCAGCGCCAGGTCGTAGATCAGGCCGAGGTCCACGATGTTCACCGGGATCTCCGGGTCGAAGCAGCCTTTGAGCGCCTCCCAGAGCGTCGATTCGTCGAGCGGGCCGGTCGCGACGTTCCCGGCCTTCGCCGCGTAGAGCTCGACCGCGTCCGGGCCGAGCGCCGCGAGGTCGGCCGGCGCGATGCGGAAGAGCCCCATCGGGGTGCGGACCGTCGCCGACCCGCCGAGCGCCTGGGTGACCTCGACTTCCGTCCCGGCCTCGAGGATCGCCGCGTCTCCGGCGGGGATGACGGTGACGGGGCAGTCGCGGAGCAGGCGGTGGTGCGAGGACATGGGGCTAACCTTGGCTTCCGGGCCCGGGACGCAAGCGTCCGCTGTTCCCCCCGCGCTCCATGTGCTTTTTGCGGTAGAAGACTTGCGTTTCAGGGTGACATGCAGGGTTGTCCGCCCCGGCCGGCGGGCTAGGGTGGGGAGACCCCTGCCATGCGCCCCCGCCTCCTCTCCGCCCTGTTCCTCGGTCTCGCCCTGGTCGCGTCCGCCGCGCCGGTCTCCCTGTTCGACGGCAAGTCGCTCGACGGCTGGGAAGGCGACCCGGCCTGGTGGCGCGTCGAGGCCGGCGAGATCCGCGGCGGTTCGACCACGCAGAACGTGCCGCGCAACTTCTTCCTGGCGACGAACAAGAGCTACCAGAACTTCGACCTACGCGTGAAGCTCCGCCTCACCGGCACCGGTTTCGTGAACAGCGGCGTCCAGATCCGCAGCGTCCGCGTCCCGAACAACACGGAGATGTCGGGTTACCAGGTCGACTTCGGGCCGGGCTGGTACGGGAAACTCTACGACGAGAGCCGCCGCAACAAGGTCATCGCCGACTCGACCGACCCCAAGGCGGTGCTCGCCGCGGTCAAGGAGGGCGACTGGAACGAGTACCGCATCCTCGCCGAGGGCCGCCGGATCCGCACCTGGGTAAACGGCGTGCCGGCCCTCGACTACACCGAGGCCGACCTCAATATCGCGACGGACGGCCGGATCGGCCTCCAGGTCCACTCCGGCGGCAAGGCCGTCATCCAGGCCAAGGACATCGAGATCGAGGAACTCCCCGCGACCCCCGCCGAGATGACCTGGGCGAAGGTCAAGGCCGCCGCTCCCGCGAAGGCCGAAGCCCCGAAGAAGAAGGACACGGGTTACAACAACGTCCAGGGCGTGCGCCGCACCGCCGAGGAGCAGCAGAAGCTCTTCCGCCTGCCCGAGGGTTTCGAGATCGAGCTCTTCGCCAAGGAATCGCCGGGCTTCGGCAAGTTCATCATGCTCGTCTTCGACCAGCAGGGCCGGGCCTGGTCCAGCACCGCCCTCGAGTATCCGGTCGACGCCAACGAGAACCCGGCCGCGGCCGAGGCGCTCTACAAGTCGAAGGCGCGCGACAAGGTGGTCGTCTTCGACCGTCCCTTCGCCGGCGGCGCGCAGGAGCCCCGCGTGTTCGCCGACGGGCTCGCGATCCCCGAGGGCGTGCTGCCCTACCGGGATGGCGCGATCGTCCAGCACGGCCATGACGTGGTCTTCCTGCGCGACACCGATGGCGACGGCAAGGCCGACAAACGCGAGGTGCTCCTGACCGGCTTCGGCGTCCAGGATTCGCACTTGTTCCCGCACCAGTTCACCCGCGCCCCGGGCGGCTGGTTCTGGTTGGCGCAGGGCGCCTTCAATTCCGGTAAGGTGACCACGACCAAGGGCGACACCATCGACTTCCCCAGCACCCGCATGGCGCGTTTCCGCCCGGATGGCAGCTTCTTCGAGCCGACGAGCACGGGTCCGTGCAACATCTGGGGCTTGGTCCTGACGGGGCAGGGCGAGGCCTTCATCCAGGAGGCCAACGACTATGGCTACCCCGTGATGCCGTTCCATGAGTATGCCTGGTACCCCGGTTGCGCCGACCGCCTGGCGAAGTCCTACCAGCCGCCCTTCCCGGTGCAGGCGCCGCAGTTCAAGCTGGGCGGCACGGGCCTCAGCGGCCTGGCCTTGAGCGATCCCGGCGTCTGGCCCAAGGGCTACGCCGACGTGATGTACGTGGCGAACCCGATCACCTCCAAGGTCAACGCCATCCAGATGAAGCGCGACGGCGCCGGCTACTCGCTCGAGAAGCTGGCCGACCTCGTCACCTGTGACGACCCGTTCTTCCGTCCGATCGCGATGACGATGGGCCCGGACGGCTGCCTCTACGTCATCGATTGGTACAACAAGATCATCAGCCACAATGAGGTCGCCCGCAACCACCCGGACCGCGACAAGCAGTCGGGCCGCATCTGGCGCATCAAGCCGAAGGGTTACGTCTCCCCGGCCATCCCCGATTACTCCAAGCTTTCCTCGGCGGACCTCATCGCCCGCCTCGGCGGCCGACTCGCCGGGGACGCGCACCTGGCTTGGCAGACCTTGGCCGACCGCGCGCCCGAGGCGGCCACGACCGCCGCCCTCCGCGCCCTCGCGCAGGATGACGCCGCCGACGACGCCCGCCGGATCCAGGCGCTCTGGGTCCTCGGTTGGCAGAAGTCGCACCCGGTCGACCTCGTCGCCGGCCTCCTGAAATCTCCCAACCGCAACGTCCGCCGCGAGGCGGTGAGCGTGCTGCGTTACGCCGCCAACCTGGACGCCGCCCAGATCGCCCTGCTCGCGGGCCTGCGCGCCGATGCCGACGCCGAGGTGCGCCAGGCCGCGATCAAGACCTTGGGCGAAGCCATCACCGCCCCGGGCGTCCTGCCGGCGCTCCTGTCCTTTGGGCAGCCGTCGTTGTCCGAGCCCACCGCGCCGGGCCGCAACGGCAAGGCCATCAAGGTCGGCGAGGCCTACTACCGCGAATTCGAACGCTTCCTCGTCCGCATGTACCTCGAGCGCCAGCCCGCCGCCGTCGCCGCCTTCCTCGCCGCGCCGGAGGCGAAGTCCTTGCCGGCCGAAGGCCGCATGTTCGCCACCCTCGCGCTGGACCCCAAGGTCGGGGCGCCGCTCATCGCCGAACTCGTCGGCCAGTTGGACCGCGCCCCCGGCCCCGACGAACTCTTCGCCGTCGCCAAGACGCTCGACCAGCCGGCCAGCGTCGCCGTGCTGCGCAAGCTCCTGGCCGACCCCGCCGTCCGTAATCGCGTCGTCGAACTCCTGCTCGTCACCCGTACGGACCTTGACCCCGCCAAGGTCGGTCCCGCCGTGGCCGAGGCCGCCAAGGCCTTGCTCGCCCAAGGGGTCGCCGAGCGCGCCCTCGCCGCCCAGCTGATCGGCGGATTCCAACTGCTCGAGCTCGAGGGTGACCTGCTGGCCTTGGTCGCGCGCGAAGACTCCCGCCGCGACGCCCTGGTCGGGCTGCAGCAACTCCGCACCACCAAACCCGAAGCCATCGCCGCGCTCATCGGGGCTGCGCCGGCGGACATCTCGAACCTCGCCCTCCGCGCCTTGGTCGCATCCCGCGCGCCGCAGGCCGCCAAGCTCGCGATGGGCCTCTACGCCAAGCTGTCCGTCAACGACCGCAAGGTCGTGTTGGATGGCATCAGCGGCACCAAGGCGGGCGCGCAGGCCATCGCCGCGGGCCTCGCCGACAAGTCCGTCGCCGTGGCCGACATCGAGATCCCGGTCGCCGAGAAGCTCGCGATCGCGCTGGGGGATAGTCCGGAACTCGCGGCCGTGTCGGCCCAGCTCGGCGGGGTTTTCCGCAGCGTCCTGGCCTTGGATGGGTCGAATGACGCCGTCGCCAAGTCCGGCATCACGCTCAAGGGCGCCTTCACCGTGGAGGCGTGGGTGCGCCTGGACGGCAAGCTCGACAACAACGACAGCCTCCTCGGCGCGCCGGGCATGCTGGACCTCAACTTCTCCGGCGGCGTCTTCCGCGCCTACATGGGTTCGAAGGTCAACGATGTCGTCATCTCGTCCAAGCCGACTTCGGCCGGCATCTGGACGCACGTGGCCCTCACGCGGGATGCGGCGGGCGTGTTGCGCCTCTATCAGGACGGCGAGCCGACCGGCACCTCGAAGTCGGCCCAGCCGCAGGACCTGCCGGGTCTGACGATCGGCTGGTCCACGCCCAAGGGCGGCACGCAAGGCGCCTTCGCCGAATACCGGATCTGGAACGTCGAGCGCAAGCCGGCCGAGATCCGCGCGAACATGACCCGCACCTTCGCCGGCGAGGCCCTCCCGGCGGCGCTCGTCTTCGCTTCGGCCAGCGGCGATGCCGCCTGGGGTAAGCTCGGCAAGGGCGCCAAGGTCGTGCGCACCACCGACGCCCCTCCGCTCCTCAACGGCGAGCAGTTCGCGGCCCTGGAGAAGAAGACCGCCCGCTACACGGCGCTGGCGGCGAAGGCCGGCGACCCCGCCAAGGGCAAGGTCGTCGTGGCGCTCTGCCAATCGTGCCACACCATCAACGGTCAGGGCGGACTCATCGGACCGAACCTTTCCGGCGCCGGCGCGATGGGCATGGAGGCCGTGCTCCGCAACATCATCGATCCCAACGCCGCGATCGAAGCCGCCTACCGCATCTTCCAGGTCAAGCTGAAGGCTGGCGGGGTCATCGAGGCGTTCTATGTCTCCGAAGATGCGACGGCCTACGTGCTCCGTCAGCCCGGGGGCGCGGATCGTCGCGTGCCCAAGGCCGAGGTCGCCTCCGCCC
>JBEBDN010000028.1:0-15165 GCA_041156945.1 Verrucomicrobiota bacterium
ATGCTCCCGACGCCGAAGGCGTTCAGGTCCGCTCCGCTCGAACCGACGAACTGAAGGGTGCCGCCCGACACGACCACCGGGATGTCGCTCGCGCTGAATTCGCCTTGCACATAAAGCAGGCCCGTGCCGGTTTTGCGGAAAGTGCCGGCCCCCTTGATGGAACCCGTGGACGCCGAAGTCGTCGCCAGGCCGCTGCCGATCGATTGGTTGGTGGTGTTGTTCAGCGTCAGCGTCGCTCCAGCGCCGATATGCACATCCCCCCAAGCCGCCAGCGACGCGACCGTCACCGACGTGTTCAGCACCAGATGGGTCCCGCCCGTGAGCGTGAAGCCGCTCGTCGTCGAGCTGGCTCCCGACGCCAAGGTCAACGTCCCCGCCTTGATCGCCGTCAGGCCCTTGTAGGTGCTGGCGCCCGTCAACGTGAGGTTGCCTGCGCCTTCCTTGCTCAATCCGAAATTTCCCGCGATGGCGTTGCCGATCGTCGACGTCGACCCCTGATTGACCGTGAAGGTCGATTGGGCGCTCAAATTCAGCGCGCTTCCGGCCAAGGTCCAGTCGCCGAAGGTCGTCGCGGACCCGAAGGCAAGTCCGGCGATCGTCTGGGGGGAACTGAGCGTAATCGTGTTGGCGACGGCGACCTCCTCACCCTGGAAGACCGCGACATTGCCCGACACCCAGGCGGAACGGGTCGTGCCATTGGAGCTCCAGAAACTGTCAACCCCCCAAGTGCCGCTCCCCGATTGGTAGCCGGCATCGGGCGAGGTGTCCCACAGGACGTTGGCGGCGGACAGCCGGCTGGGGTTGAGCACGGCGGCGGCGACCAGCATCGCGGGACCGATGTATCGAAGGGTTCGCATGAGATTTCGGCCAATACTCCTAGCCCCGCTAATTCCATCGAAAAGAACCTTGTGACAAACTGGGCAATCACCCCCAAACTGGTGTGAGGTTAATCACTCATCCCCTGGCAACAGGCGCAACCATCGAAGGCTCCGCCCTTGCCTCCCCGGAGGCAAGCGACCGACTCGCGACGAAAAATCACTCCTCGCAGACCGCGAACTCGTCGGCGCGACCGCGAGCCTGGCTCCAGCGGGCCATCAACTCCTCGAGCGGCACCGGACGCACGCTCTGGTCCAGGTTGTAGCGACCGGCCTCGAGGCAGGCCTTGAGCTGGTGCCAGACCGAGCCGTAGGAGCGGCTGAAGCGCAGCGAGCCGTCGCGGACCAGGCTGGACACGTGGCAGCAACCGCCGACCTCCGTGCAGACGAAGCGTCCGGCCATGAACTCGGCCTCGCCGCTCGCCCGCAGGTCGAAGCGGGCGAAATGCAGCCCGGGGAAGCGCTTGGCGAAGGCGGTCACCGCGGCGGTGAGCTCCGCCGTGTTGAGGTCATGGCGGTGGACGCAACGGGCGCCATGGCCGTAGCTGCCGGTGACGTTCAGCGTGACCAGCCGCCCCGCCGGCACGACGTCGTTGAGTTGGCGGGAATGGCAACGCTGGTAAAGTTCGCCGCGCGAGACCGCGACCTCGTCCAGCCAGATCAATTCCTCGAGCGTCTGCTCGCCGTCGCCGCGGACGACCACGTCCTGCTTCTGGACGATGGCCATGATCCGCCCGTCGTCCTTGCCCGGGTTGCGGCGCCAAACGACCTCGAACTCGAGGCCGGGGATGAACTTCTGCAGCAGGAAATCCTCCTTCGCCCCGCCCACCAGCCGCTCGAGCTGGGCCGCGTCGCGCACGAAACGCAGGCCGGCGCCGTCCTCGGCGACCTCGGGCTTGAAGACCAGCGGGAAGCCCTGGCAGGCCGCGAAGGCCTGGGCTTCCTTGAGCCGTTCCGCGACCTGGTCCTCCTGCGCGAGCGCCAAAGTCGGGCAGCAGCGGGAGTCCCGTTGGAACGGACGCAGCAACAGGGACTTGGCGTCGCCGACGAAGCCGCCGACGCGGCCGAAGGCCGGGTTGGCGGACGCGAAGGCGGTGAGGCTGCGGTAGCGGAGGCTATAGTAGAGCACCCCGAGCCGCACGGGCAGGTACAGGACCGCCGCCGGCCACAGGGACGGCTGGAGCAGGTTGCGGACCTTCATCACGAGCTGGCGACGGCCGCGCCAAGTCAGGGCCGGCAGCAACCAGTGCGTCGAGAAATACAGCAGCAACAGCATCCCGACCACGATCCAGCCGGCGATGCGGTGGTACTCGTTGAGCTTCTCGATGATGACCGGGCCCCAGCGGAGCCCGATGAGCATCAGGACCGGGGTCCAGACCAGCGCGGCCAGGAAGAGCAGCATGCCCAACCGCAGGGGGCTGAGCCGGAGGATGCCGGCCGTGATGAAAGTCGGCACGCGGCTGGCCGGGACGAAGCGCGAACTGACCACCACGAACATCCCGCGCGGCGTCGAGAACCACCCGGCCCACTGGTCGAGCTGGTGCGGCTTGATGAGCCACTTGAGCGGCGCGCGGGTCAGGGCCTGCTTGCCGAAGAACCGCCCGACCGAATAGAGCGCGACGTCCCCGATGAAGATGCTGACCGTGCAGGCCATGGCGCCCGACCAGAAGTCGATCAGCCCCATGCCGACCAGCAGGCCCGTCGCCAGGCAGGTCGGGTCCTCCGCCACCAGGCAGCAGAGCACGATGATGAGCATCAGGATCCAGTAGCGCGCGCCTTGGGCGGTGGGCACGGGCGGGTCGGACGCGGGCGCCAAGGTCGGGGAGTCGGGGCGCCGCTCGGCGCCGAGGAGGAAGGCGTTGAGCTTGGCCGCGCCCGCGTCGACATCCGCGAAGACGGCGTCGCGGCCGCCGGGCAGGACCTCGAGCTGGGCGTGCGGCACGAGCTGCGCGGTGTAGCGCGCGGCGTCCACCGCCGTCACCCAATCATCCTCGCCGTGCAGCAGGAAGAGGGGCTTGCGCCATTCGCGCAGGATCTTCTTGGAGTCCGTCAGGTCGGTGTCGAAGACGGTCTTGGCGTAATCCCGGTCCCACGGCAGGAGGTCGGCCGCCCCGAAGTTCGGCGTCAGGCGCGAGACGCCCCAGAAGAAGGCGCCATGGAAGCCGTAGACGAGCTTGTTGACGAGCGGGTTGCCCATCATCTCGAATTCCTGGGCGCCGGGCGCGGAGACCAGGCTGAGCGTGCGCACGCGGGCGGGATGCGCCCGGGCCATCTCCAGCGCCGCCACGCCGCCCAGTCCTTGGCCGATGACGTGATATTCCTTGATGCCGTAATGGTCGACGAGGGCGGCGACCACCGCGGCGTTGGCCTCCATCGAATGGCTGGGGACGTCGCCCGAGGAAGTGTGGAAGCCGGGCAGGAAAGCCTCGATCACCGAGACCTCCGGGTTCTTCGCCAAAGCCTCGCAGAGCCGGCTGCCCTGGTCGTCCCAGGGGATGCGGTGGAGGTAGACCACCACGCGCTTGCGGAACCGCGGCTGGAAGCCGGCTTGGGCTTCCTCCTCCCGGCGGCCATCGACGCCGTGCAGGTGGGCGCGGATGGGGATCCGGCTGGCCGTCTGCACGACCTTGTCCCCCACGAGGTCGAAAGCCGGCACCGAGACCGGGGTACCGGGGGCAAAACGCTCGATGGAACTGAAGAAGGGGAACTGGGCCGAAAGGAACAGCAGGACGAGGTAGACGAAGATGGCCTTCCACTTGCCGGGAATACGCCCGAGCATGCTCCGGTGGGTAGGGGATGAGGCCATCAACGCCCATCAAACGGGGTCAAACGGGAGGCGCAAGGCGGGAAGGCCCTTGAAAACCGACGTCCGCGGGATTTATGGCTTCCTTAAGGCGGGCGACGCCCCTTTCTTGGGGGGACGTGCAAGCCACTGGACAGGAACTCCCAGGCCTCCGGGTCGTCGTCGACAAGGTCGTCCACCACCGGGATGCCAACTTCCCGCCGGAGACCCCCCATGCCTTCGTCTATTTCCTGACGATCTCCAACGTCTCCCAGGAGACCGTCCGGCTCCTGGGCCGGAAATGGGTGCTGCGCGCCGCCGATGGCTCGGTGGAGGTCATCGAGGGCGATGGCATCGTCGGCGAAACCCCCACCCTCCCCCCGGGCGAGACCTTTTCCTACAACAGCTACCACCTCACGGGCACCGCGTTGACCGCGGAAGGGGCCTTCCACGGGACCACGGCCGAGGGCCGTCGCGTCTTCGTGCGCATCCCCGCCTTCCCGATGACCCCGCCCCCCGACCCTTCCTGATGCGACTGACCGACCTCAATTCCGGCCGCGAAATCGGCGCCAACTGCCTCCTCGCCGAATTCGGCGGCGTGCGGTTGGTCGTCGACTGCGGCCTCCACCCGAAGCTCGACGGCCGCCAGGCGCTGCCGCGGCTCGACAAGATCCAGGGCGGCGTCGACGGCGTCATCCTCACGCACTGCCACCTGGACCACCTCGGTTCCCTGCCCCTGCTCGTCCGGCAGCACCCCGGGGCGCGCGTCTACGCCTCGGCCGCCACCACCCTCTTCGTCCGGCGCCTGCTGTCCAACTCGATCCAGGTGATGAAGCGCCAGCGCGAGGAGACCGGCAACGCGGACTACCCGCTCTACGTCGAGCAGGACGTCGAGCGCGTGGAGCACGCCCTCGCCGCGGTCCCGCTCGCCAACCCGCGCGTCATCGGCCGCGGCGGCGAGGAGGTCGCCCTCACCTTCCACCTCGCGGGCCACGTCGCCGGCGCGGTCGGCGTGCTCGTCGAGCACCGCAAGCGGAAGCACTTCTTCACGGGCGACGTGCACTTCCAGGCCCAGCGCACCGTGGCCGGCGCGGCCTTCCCGCGGACCCCGGTCGACACCCTCGTGATGGAGTGCACGCGCGGGGCCACCGCCACGCTGCCCGCCGTCACGCGCAAGAAGGAGGAGGACCGCCTCATCAACGCCATCAACCGCGTGGCCGACCGCGGCGGCGACGTGCTGCTCCCGGCCTTCGCCTTCGGCCGCATGCAGGAGATCCTGCTGCTGCTGCAGGACGCCGCCGACGCGGGGGAACTCGTGGACGTGCCGATCTACTGCTCGGGCCTCGGCATGGACCTGTGCGACTACCTCGACGCGGCCAGCAAGAAGACCAAGCAGGTGAAGTTCAGCCGCCAGGTGCTGCGCGACCTCGGCGTGCAGCCGCTCTCGCGCCGCTACGTCCAGCCGGGCAAGAACCTGCCCGCGCAGGGCATCTACCTGCTCTCGAGCGGCATGCTGGTCGAGAAGACCCCGGCCTGGCGCATCGCCGCCAACATCCTCGACGACGCGGACAACGCGGTGTTCTTCGTGGGCTACTGCGACCCGGAGACCCCGGGCGGCGAACTCATCGGCATGGCGCCCGGCGGCGAATTCAAGTTCAAGGGCCTCGACCACACCGCCACCCTGCGCGCCGAGGTCGAACGCTTCCACCTCAGCGGCCACGCCGACCGCGAGGAACTCGTCGACTTCGCCCGCGACCTCGCGCCGAAGGACATCATCCTCACCCACGGCGACCCGCCCGCCCGCGCCTGGATGAAGGAGACGCTCGCCCAGCGGATGCCGGGCACGCGCGTCCACGACCCGGAGCCGGGCGTCCCGCTGGAACTGTGAGCGTCGTCCCCGTCTCCATCGAGGATTGGCGGGAATTCACCCTCACCCGCGGACCGCGGATGGCCGCGGAGGCCTTCCTGCTGAAGCTCGCGGCGATCGCGCCCGCCGAGCAGCGCGCGGCGCTCTGCGGGTTGCCGAGCGCGCCGGAGCTGACGCGGCGGTTCGAGCAGGCCTGGCCGCGGCGCGACGACGCGCTCGGCGGGGTGCCCTTCCTGACGAAGGACCTGTACTTCCGGGAAGGCCAGCCGACCTTCGCCGGCTCGACGTTCCTCCCCGAGGTCATCGGTCCGGCCAGCCGGAGTTCGAGCCTGCCCGACGCCTTCGAACAGGACGCGGGCGCCGTCGAATGCGGGCGCACGCAGCTCAACGAGTTCGCCTTCGGCCTGACGGGCGAGAATCCGCATTTCGGCGACTGCCCGCATCCGGCCGACGCCCGCCTGCTGGCCGGTGGTTCCTCCTCCGGCTCGGCCTTCGCCGTCGCCCGGGGCCTGGTGCCGTTCGCGCTGGCCACCGACACCGCCGGCTCGATCCGCGTCCCTTGCGGCTATTGCGGCGTGTGGGGCCTCCGGCTCTCGCCGGACCTCCTGCCGGTCGGCGACCTCTTCCCGCTCTCGCCGGGCTACGATGCGCCGGGCTGGATCGCCGGTTCGGCGAAGGACCTGGCGCAGGTCTCCGCGGCCGTCCTCGGGGAAGCCCCGCCCGCGGGGGCCGGGCTCTGGGCCGGCGACCTCGGGCTCGGGCTGGCCGCCGCCGACCTGGCGCCGATGCGCGCGCTCGCCCTGCGCGCCGGCGCGCAGGAGAACGCGGCCTCGGCCGAACTGCTGCGGCTGGCCTGCCGAGGCGCGGCCGAAGCCTACCCCGTGCTCGGCGGCTACGCCGCCTCGCGGGTGCACGCCGCCTGGCTGGACCCGCGGCGCGCGGACTACGATCCGGTCGTCTGGGCCCGGCTCGACGCCGGCCGGCGCCGTACGCCCGGGGAACTGAAGGCGGCCGCCGCGGTGCGCCAGCGCGTGTCGGAGGCCTTCGAGGCCTTGTTCAACCGCCACCACTTCATCGCCCTGCCCGCCACGGCCGGCCCCGCGGTCGCCAAGGCGGACTGCGACGAGGCGCACCGGTCGCGGCTGCTCGCCCTGAACGCGCCCGCCTCGCTGGCCGGCCTGCCGGCCATCGCCGCGCCGGCCCGCCGCGCCGATGGCCGCACGGTCGGCGTGCAGTTCCTCTTCCGCGACCTGGCGAACTTCGGCTGGGCCTCGGTGCTCGGACGGCTCGCCTGAGGCTCAGAGCCGCTGGCGGCGCATGTGCGCGGACGGCTGGCCGAGCGCCTCGCGGTACTTGGCGACGGTGCGCCGGGCGATCTGGACGCCGCGCTTGCGGAGTTCGGCGGTGATCGCCTCATCCGCCAGCGGCGCCGCGGGGTTCTCGCGCGCCAGGATGTCGGCGATCATCTCCTGGACGCCCTCCTGGGCGACCGTCCCGCCGTCGCTCGTGGCGACGCCGGAGGTGAAGAACCAGCGGAACTCCCTGAGCCCGTGCGGCGTGAGCATCCACTTGTTGGCGGCGGCCCGGCCGACGGTGGTCTCGTGGACGCCCATCTCCTTGGCGACGTCCGTCATGGTCAGGGGCTTGAGGCGGGCGGGACCGTGCTCGAAGAAGTCCCCCTGCCGCTCGACGATGATGTGGGCGAGGCGTTCGATCGTGCGCTGGCGCTCCTCGATGGCGCCGATCAGGAACTTCCCCTGACGCATCCGCTCGAGGATGTAGGCCCGCTCCTTCTCGCCGAGCGCGTGGCCGGCGAGCATGTCCTTGTACGCCGGCACGAGGCGGAGCTTCGGGACGTGGCGATCGTCCATCACGACCTGCCACTTGCCCTCGTCGTCCAGCTCGACCGTGGCGTCGGGCGTGACCACCCGGTTGTCGTCGCGGGCGAAGCGGCGGGCGGGCACGGTCTCGAGCTTGGCCAGCTCGCCCAGGCCCTCGCGGACGCCGTCCATCTCGAGGTCGAGGAGCCGGGCGCATTCCTCGAGGCGACGGCCCATCATCGGCTCCCAGCAGTCGTTGACCAGCCGGGCGGCCGTGGAAAGGCCGCGGCCGCGCTGGCGGAGCTGGGCGAGGAAACATTCGCGGAGGTCGCGCGCGCCGATGCCGGGCGGGTCGAAACCCAGCAGGAGGGTGTGCGCCGTGACGACGGCCTCGTAGGGCTGGCCGGAACGCAGGGCGAGCGAGGAGAGGTCCTCCTCGAGGAAGCCGCGCTCGTCCAGCGCGTCGATCAGCAACCGGAGGGCTTCCTGCACGCCCGGATCGTCCGAGGCCGTGCGCGCCTGCTCGGCGAGGTGCTCCGCGAGGGAGGCTTCGCCCGTGGCGGACTCCAGGAGGTGGCGCCGGCGCTCCTCGTCCTCCTGCGTGTAACCCTGCGAGCGGATCTCCTCGTAGTAGCTTTCGTCCCAATCCTCCTTCATGCGCTTGAGGGCGTCGAAATCGTCGTCCCCCAAGGCCAGCTCGCGCGGACCCTCGTCCTCGGCGTCCTCCGGCGGCGCCGGCGCGTCCAGCCGTTCCGGGGAGGTCGGCTCGACTTCCTCGAGCAAGGGGTTGGCCGCCATCTCCTCGCCGATCTCGCGCAGCAATTCCGCCGCCGGCACCTGCAGGATCCGCAGGGACTGGCGGAGCTGGGGCGTGAGCACGAGGCCCTGCACCTGCTTCTGGGATTGGTTGATGCCCTGGTTGGCCATGGACGACACCGCAATAGAGCAAAGGTCCGCAGGTTTGGCAAAGGGTATCGGCGCCCCAATCGGCTTGCCTATACGGCGTGGACGGACAGCCTTGGACGGCCTTCCCCGAGGCTCTCCCCGCGCATGCGCCACTTCGCCCTTTTCATCGACAACGAGGTCCGCGGACCGCTCTCGGAATACGAGGTCCAGGACCTGATCGCGGCCGGCACGGCGACGGCGGAAACCCTCTGCGCCCCGGCCGGCTCCACGGCCTGGGAGCCGCTCTCCAACCACTTCACCTTCGGCAGCACCCTCAAGCTCAACCGCGCCCCGGCGGTCGAGCGGACCGCGGAGGAAACCGAAGCCCAGGCCAACCGGCTGGACCCCGAACTGCGCCGCAACCTGCTGATGTACGGCCTGGCCGACGGGGCCACCGTGGACCAGCTGGCCCCCGCCCAGGCGGAGAGCGCCCTCGCCGCGCGCCTCGCCGAGATCAAGTCCCGCCGGCGGGTGCACCAGGCCGCGGGCCTCGGGGCCTTCCTCGCGGCGCTGGCCCTCGGCGCCTTCCTCGGCCTCGGGGACACCCCGGTCGCGACCCTCCTGGGGCAGGCCGCGGGCACCTGGAGCAAGGAGGACCCCAAGGTCACCGAGCAGTCCAAGCGGCTCGAGACCGACCTCGCGAACTTCGAGAAGCTCCGCGGAGACGCCGCGGCGGCCGTCTTCGCGCCGCCCGCCGGCGGCACCCCCGCGCAGCCGGCGCTGCTCGGCCGGCTGCGCCTCGCGGAGGGTTCCCGCTTCAACGTGAGCGGCGGCGTGGACACCGCGCCGCTCGCCGGCTTGGTCGGTAAATGGAACGTCAAGCTCGACCCGGCCACCCGCCTCTTCCTGCTGCCCGCGGCCATGCCGCCCGAGCAGGCGGCGAAGGTGGAGGAGCAGTCGCGGGTGCTCGACGTCATCCTCTCGCCGTTGATGGACGACGCCGGCTTCGAGAGCCTGCGCCAGGAGACGGTCCGCAACTTCCCCGACCTGCCCGGCGTCCCCGAGGCCGGTCGCCTCAAGACGGAGGTGGAGAACATGAAGCTCGCCGAGCTCAAGGTGATGGTCGACCGCGTGGAATTCCGCGCCCGCGCCTGCGAGCAGCAGGGGACCACCGCGAACCTGGCCGGAAGCAGCGCCCAACAGGCCGCGGTCCTCCGCGAATGGGCGCCGAAGCTGCGGGTGTTCGCCGCCCAGCTGCGGGAACTGCACCATCGCCTCCAGATCAACATCAACCCGGCCGCCCGCGGCAAGCTGTGGAGCGAGTTCAACGCGGGTCCCGGGGCCGAGCTGGCCGCCTGGGTGCTCGGCGCCAACGCCAAGGAGGTCAAGGTCGACGCCCAAGGGTCCTTCGTCATCGCGGAAACCGGCAAGCTGGACGGAGCCTCGGCCGCGGGCCGGCTGCTCGCGACGACGCAGATCAACAACGACACGGTCTACCTCGCCTGGGGCTCCAAGTTCCTGACCTGCCGCGACCTCGCCAGCGTCGAGATCCCCAAGGAGCAGCTCCTCGCCCGCGAGGAATACAAGGTCGTCGACAAGCCCGTCACCGGCGGCCGCCGCTGCGTCGCCAAGGGGCGCGTCGGCGGACGCGAGCTGACCATCGAGCGCACTTCGCCCCAGTGGCGGTTCCTGACCGTCGCCCGCGAGAAGGACGCCGACAGCCTGGTCGTCGGCGTCGACGCCGCGACCTACGATAAGTTCGCCGTCGGCCAGGTCGTCCCCTTCGAGACGCTCGCCGGGCTGCAGGTCTTCGCCCGTCCGGTCGAATCGACGATCCCCACCCCGCTCAGCGCGGCGGAGTGAGGTCCCCGCGGCTCAGCGCCGGACCCAGCAGTCGGGCTCGGAGCAATCGCCCATCGACGACGGGCTGAGGCGCGTGACCTTGCCGGTGACGCTATCCACCACCGCGAGCCACCCGGTGCTGGCGCTCGCCTGCGTCGCCACGAGGTGGCGGCCGTCGGCGCACCAGCTGGCGTGCGAGAGGTTGAGGGCGCTGACGGCGGGGAGCTTGTTGACGGTGCCGGCGCCGAGGTCGATGAGGCCGAGGCCGAGGCCGCCCGACTGGTAGGTGAAGACGATCTGGTTGGGCTGGACGGGATTCCAGCGCGGTTCGGTGCTGTAGCCGTAGCCGGTCGCCACGCGGGTGAGGCCGCCGCCGGCGCTGCTGGCGAGGTAGATGCCGGGACGGCCCAGCGGGCCGCTGGTGAAGGCGAAGCGGGCGCCGTCGGGCGACCAGCAGGGGTCGGAGTCGACGCCGTCGGTGCCCACGACGAGACGGGGGGCCTCGCCGCGCGGGCCGGCGACGAAGATGTCCATGGTGCCCTTGCTCGAGGAGGCGAACGCGATGCGTCCGTCCGGACCGCTGCTCGCGCCGCCGAGCGCGCCGCGGACGTTCGTGATGACCTTCGAGGCCTCGCCGATCCCGTTCGAGGAGAAGATCTCCGGGAACCCGGTGCGGTAGGAGGTCACGAAGAAGAGGCGCGCCCCGTCCGCCGACCAACGGGGGCTGTTCGTGCTGCTGCCGTACTTGGTCAGCTGGAGCACGCGGGAGCGGGCGAGGTTGGTGACGTAGACCTCCTGCTTGCCGGTGTAGCGCGAGACGAAGGCGACCTTGGTGCCGGCGAAGAGCGGCTTGAGCTGCCAGCGTTTGCCGAGGCCGACGACGATGGCGTCCGCGGTCTGGAGGATGAGGTCGTGCTCGTCGCGCCCTTCCACGGAGGTCTGGAAGGCGAAGCGCGGGTTGTCGCAGGCGGCGGTCGCGTTGAGCCCGGTCCGGCTGATGGTCACGCGCAGGGAGGAGCCGGCCCGCAGGCTCAGCGCGCCGTGCACGCCCAAGGCGACGCGCACCTGGTCGCCGAAGGCCTGGTTGTCCGACACGACGGTGACGGGCACGACGCCGCGCTGCAGTTCGCCCTCGATGCTGTCGTTGACGACGACGCGGTCCTGGGCCGGCGCGACCAAGGAGAGGCAAAGGAACGAACAGAGGACGAGCAGGCGCATGGCGGGAAGGGCGAGGTGGAGAGCGTTCGCAGTTTGACCTAGGTGGGGGCGGGACTTCAATCCTCCTCATGGCACTCGACAAGGATTCCGTCCAGAAGGCGTTGGCCCAGGTCCGCTACCCGGGCTTCAGCCGCGACATCGTCTCCTTCGGCCTCCTCAAGGGCGTCGAGGTCACGCCGGAGGGCAAGGTGGCCGTGGGGCTCGCGGTGACCACGGCGGACCCCGAGATCCCGAAGAAACTCTACGCCGACATCGAGGCCGCGCTGGTGGCCCTCGGCGCCCGGCAACCCGAGATCGCCATCACGGTCACGGTCCCGAAGGGGAGCCCCGCCGCGGGCGCCCCAGCCGGGTCCGCCAAGCTGCCCGCCAACGCCGGCGTCGGCCAGGTGAAGCATATCATCGCCGTGGCCAGCGGCAAGGGAGGGGTCGGCAAATCCACCTTCGCCGTCAACCTGGCCTGCGCGCTGGCCCGCGCCCTGACCGAGCAAGGACGTCCCAACCGGGTCGGCCTGATGGACTGCGACATCTACGGCCCCTCGGTCCCCCTGATGATCGGGGTCTCCGGCCGCCCGCAGATCGAAGGGGACGTCCTGCTCCCGCTCGAGAACTTCGGGGTCAAGGTCATCTCCATGGGGCTGCTGATCGACGAGAACGCCCCCGTCGTCTGGCGCGGTCCGATGATTATGAAGACCATCTCGCAGTTCGCCACCAACGTCCGCTGGGGCGAACTCGACGTCCTCCTGATCGACCTCCCCCCGGGCACCGGGGATGCCCAGCTTTCCATCGCCCAAGCTATGGCCCTGAGCGGGGCGGTGATCGTCACGACCCCCCAGACGGCCGCCGTCTCGGTCGCCCTGCGGGGGGCGGCGATGTTCGCCAAGGTCAACGTCCCCATCCTCGGGGTGGCCGAAAACATGAGTTTCCTGGAGGATGCGGACGGCCGCCGCCAATACCTCTTCGGGCAAGGCGGCGGGCTCAAGGTCGCCACCGCCCTCGACACGGAACTCCTCGGGGAAGTGCCCTTGGATCAAGCGGTTCGACAAGGGGGAGACCATGGTATCCCCGTCGTGATCAGCCACCCAGATTGCAATGCGGCCCGGGTCTTCAAATCGGTCGCCTTGACGGTCCTCCGAAAACTCGAGGCCAAGGCGTAACCGGTTCGTCACGTCGGCTTGCCAGACTGGGGGAAATCACCCAATCTATCTTATCTATAACCTAGGGATGAGCCATATCGACCAAGGAGACCATCCGGAGTATGCCGAACTGGCGGCCCGTTCCTCGCTCTACGCCGAATTCCGGGCCGAGCGGGAAGAGATCCTGCGCCACAAGTGGATCGAATCCGAGAAGGCCGGGCGCGACATCGGCTTCGAGCGCGCCCTGATCGATTGGACGCGCCATCACCGCGCCCGCTGGCGCGCCGAGCGCCGCGCCAAGGCCTAAGCGCCGCGCACCCTTGGAACTGCTGGTCCGACGTTCACGTCGGACCGGAAACGCCGTAGGGTCCTCCCCCGCGGCTGCCTCCGACAACGAAAAGGCCGCCCGGTGGGCGGCCTTTTCGGGTCGGGTGAAGCGGAAGTTTAGCCCTTGATCTCCTTGTGCAGCGAGTGGCGGCGCAGGGAGGGGTTGTACTTCTTCTTTTCGACCTTCTCCTGGGAGAGCTTCTTGTTGCGGGTGGTCATGTAGCGGGAAGGGTTCTTACCTTCCTTGCGGGCTTCAGTGCACTCGATGATGACGATTTCGCGGGCCATGGTTCAGATTGGGTTTAGAGGTTGAGGATTGGGAGGGGGAGACGGGGGGAGCAAGCCCGAAAAACAAGCCGGGCGGCCGACGGCCGCCCGGTTCGAGGAAAAAGGGCCTGAATCAGCCCCACAACCGCTTCTTGTGGCGGTTGTTCTTCGAGCGCTTACGGCGCTTGTGCTTGTTCATCTTCAGACGACGCTTCTTCTTGAGGCTTCCCATGGTGTGGTGATGGCTCGCATCTAGGAGACCCTCCAAGGGACAGTAAAGCCGAAACTAGACCGAAATGCGGGTATCGCCCAGCCATGCGTCCGGCCCCCAAGCGGCCCTCAAAGTGGCCGTTATCGCGGAAGCATCAAACTCCCCGGGGACGAAGGCGAAACACGCGCTGCCGCTGCCGGTCAGCCGGAAGGCGAGCCCGTGGCGATCGCGCAACCAGGCGAGAGCCGTGGGCAAGGCCAAGTGCTTCGCGAACACGGCGGCAGCCAAGTCGTTGCCGAGCTCGGCGGGATCCGCGGCGGGAGCCGCGACCCAGGCCGCCAGGCGCGCCTCCGCGACCGTCGCATCCTGGTAGCGGGCCGAGCGGGCCAAGCCCGCATAGGCCTCCGGCGTCGGGACGCCAAAGGGGGGCTTGATGATGAGGACACGCCGGCCGGACAGCGCGGCCGAGGCCGCGGGCGGCAAGGCGGCCAAGACCTCTCCCCTGCCCCGCATGACCTTGAGTCCTCCGCGCACGAAGTAGGGACAGTCCGAGCCGACCTCCGCGGCGAGGCGTTCGAGTTCCACCGGCCCCAGGGGCGTCGGCGCCGCCCGGTCGAGCAGGCGCAGGGCGGCGGCCGCGTCGGAGCTGCCGCCACCGAGCCCGGCCCCATGCGGGATGCGCTTGGCGAGGCGGAAGGAGCCCCGGACGCAATCGGGGCGGCGGCGGGCGTAGGCCTCCGCGGCGCGGAGCACCAGGTTGGTCCCATCCGCGGGAACCGTGGGGTCGTCGCAGGTCAACGCGAAGGCCGGGCCCGGCGAAAAACCCAACGTGTCGGCGAGCGCGACCCCGGCGACGAGGCTCACCAACTCATGGAAGCCATCGGCCCGCCGGCCCGTCACGGCGAGGGAAAGGTTGAGCTTCGCGGGCGCGTCGGTGACGAACACGCCGGCAGGATGGCGGCCGCGCGGCGCGGAGGCGAGGCGATTTGAACCGCTCAGGACCGCGGGTGCGCCTTGCGATGGACGTCCCGCAGCCGCGCGACCGACAGGTGCGTGTAGATCTGCGTGGTCGAGAGCGACGCATGGCCGAGCTGCTCCTGGACGAGCCGGAGGTCCGCCCCGTTGGAGAGCAGGTGCGTCGCGCAGGCATGCCGCAGCTTGTGCGGGGTGAGGTCCGCCGGCAGGCCCGCCAAGGCCAGTTTCTTCTTCAGCATCAGCTGGACGGCGCGCGCATGGAGCGCCCCGCCGCGGGCGGCGAGCAGGAGCGGGGCGCCACGCGCCGGCGCGCCGCGGAGGTCGAGGTAGGCCCGGACCGCGGCCAAAGCGGCGTCGCCGACGGGCACGACGCGTTCCTTGGAGCCCTTGCCCAGCACGCGCACCAGGCCCGTGCCGAGGTCGAGGTCGCCGCCGGTGAGCCCGCAGAGTTCGGACACGCGCAGGCCGCCGCCGTACAGCAGCTCGAGGATCGCCTGGTCGCGCGCGCGCCGCTCCGGCGTCTCGCCGGTCGCCTCGGTCGCCTCGGCGTCGAGCAAGGTGTTGGTCTGCGCCTCGGTCAGGAACTTCGGGAGCGATTTCGGGAGCTTGGGGAGGATGAGCCCGGCCGCCGGCGACGAGGTGATGCCGCCGCGCTCACGCAAGTCGGCCAGGAAGGCGCGGAGCGCGGAGACCTGGTTGTGCACGCTGCGGCGGTCATGGGTGTTCTGCCGCTCGATGACGAAGTCGCGCAGGTGGCGCGCGGTGAGCCGGGACCACTCGCCGTCCCAGCCGCCGTTGGCCCGCATCCAGAGGGCGAAACCCTTGAGCGAGCGCCCGTAGGTCAGGCAGGTGCGCGGGGCGAGGCGGCGCCCGGCCAGCTGGCGCTGGAGGTAGCCGGAAACCAAGGCCGAGCCCGGCCAATCGGTGGGATCCCCGTCGTCCGCGGACTGGACGGGGCGGCGC
>JBEBDN010000029.1:0-8493 GCA_041156945.1 Verrucomicrobiota bacterium
GAACTGCGGCAGGTGCGTTGGAAGCGGTTCGCCACCGGACTGCACCAGCCGCTGGGCGTCAAGGTCATCGGCGGTCGCATCCATGTGCTCGGACGTGACCAGGTCACGCGCCTCCACGACCTCAACGGCGACGACGAGGCCGACTTCTACGAGTGCGTGACGAACGGCTATGCGACTTCCCAGGGCGGCCACGATTACGTGATCGGCTTGGAGGCCGACGCCCAGGGGCGCTTCTACACCTCCTCCGGCAACCAGGGGATGCTGCGCTTGGCCGGCGCGAAGGGCGTCGAGGTCTTGGCGACCGGCCTGCGCAACCCGAACGGCACCGGCTTCTCCCCGGATGACCGCTTCTTCACGTCCAGCCTGCAGGAAGGCAATTGGACCCCCGCTTCGGCCATCGTACAGGTGGAGTTGGGCAAGGATGAGGGTGCCCACTTCGGCTATGGCGGGCCCAAGGCGGGCCAAGCGCCCAAGCCTCCCTTGCTTTACCTGCCGCGGGGCGAGGACAATTCCAGCGCCGGTCAGGTCTTCCTGTCGGACGGCGCGTGGCCCGCGTTGCGCGGCGCCGGCAACCTCGTCCACCTCTCCTTCGGGGCTGGCTCCGCGCTGATGGTGACCCGACAGCAGGTCGGCGGCCAGTGGCAGGGGGCCGCGCAGCGCATCGCGTCGGACTTCCTCTCCGGGGCGCAGCAGGGTCGCTTCAACCCCAAGGACGGGCACCTCTATGTCACCGGCATCGCCGGTTGGCAGACCTACACCACCGACGATGGTTGCCTCCAGCGGCTCCGCCACGTGGGCGGCGCGCCGGTACTCGTCGCGCACGAGGTACGCGACAACGGCGTCTGGCTGCGCTTCGACGCGGCCTTGGACGCCCGGGCCGTTGGCGGACTCGGCGCCCATTTCGCCCAAACCTGGAATTACCGCTACGCTGCCGCCTACGGTTCGCCCGAGTTCTCGGTCGCGCATCCCGGCGTCGTGGGTCACGACGTCCTGGAGGTCCGGTCCGCGCACGTCCTCGGGGATGGCCGCGAGGTCTTCATCGAGATCCCGCAATTGACCGTCGCGCATCAAGTCCACCTGAACCTCCGCCTCGTCGCCGACCGCACGACCGATGTCTTCCTGACGGCCCACGCCCTGGCGGAGCCGTTCAAGGAGTTCCCGGGCTACCTGGCCATCCCCAAGGTCGCGCATGCGCATGCCGCGCCCGCGGTCGGGGCGGCGACCGCGCTTCGCCCAGTTCGTTGGGAGACCGAGGTCTGCGGCAACCCGCCGCAGGAGATCACCCTCGAGACCGCGACCGGCCTACAGTTCGCCCAGAGGGAACTCCGCGTGAAGGCCGGCCGCGGGGTCGCGCTGACGGTGGTGAATCCCGACTCCATGCCGCATAACTGGGTGCTCACCCGACCGAACGCGCTCGAGGCGGTGACGCTGCTCTCGGCCAAGATGGCCGCGGAGCCCGATGCCTATTCCCGTCACTACGTGCCGGAGACGGCCGACATCCTCTGCCACACCCGCCTGATCGACGCGAGCAAGCGGACGACGGTCTACTTCAACGCGCCCAAGGAGCCGGGCCGCTATCCCTACCTCTGCACCTTCCCCGGGCACGCGCAGATCATGCGCGGCGTGCTCATCGTCGAGTGACCCATGTTCGCGAACCTCACCCGATACATTGCCGCGGTCTCCTCGGCCTACGGGGCCAAGGGCGGCCGCGGTCCGCTCTTCCGTGAGGCGGAGGCGGCGGAACTCGAGTCCGCGCAGGTCGCGCGGGTGATCCCGGCGGCCAAGGCGGCCATCGTCACCGCCCGCGACACCTTGGTCGAAGCCGCCGTGGCCAAGGTCGCCGCCGCCAGCCCCGTCGGCGAGCTGGCCGACTTCGGGGCCCGGGTCGCGCCCCTGGAGGCCGCGGGTTTCCGCACCGTCGCCGACCTGCGGGGGCAGGGGCTCTCCGCCTTGATGGCCCGCCCGGGCGTCGGCGAAGTCACCGCGGCCGGCGCGGTCTCGGCCGTGCAGGCCTTCCTGGACCACGCCCGCGCCTCGGTGCGGGTCATGCCGGATCCCGATGAGCGTCGGCCCGGCGACGCCGCCCTGCTCGTCGCGGTCGTTCGCTACGAGACCCTGCTCCGGGAATTTCCGCCGCGGGCCGAAGCCTTGGAGGCGCGGCGGCAGGCCCTCCGTCGGGAAGTGGCGCTCTTCCGCGACGGCACCGTCCCGGCCGACCACTTCTTCTCGGCGGCGAAGCGCGCGGCCCATGCGGCGTTCGAGGCCCGGCTCCGGGCGGAGGCGGCTTGGGTGCTCGCCGAAGCCCGCGTGCTCAACCGCTTCGCGCGCGAGGTCGTCGTCGACGAGGCCGATGCCTGGCGCCGCTATGGGGAGAACGCCGCCAGCTTCGTGGCCCTGCTCGAAGGGGTCGGGGCGGGCGCGCCGATCCCCGGGGGCGCCCCGCTGGCCGCGGCGGACCAGCGCGGCGGGCTGCCGGCCGAGATCGCCGACGCGGTGGAGGCCACGCAGCTCGACCTTGCGCTGCTCACCGCGACCCTGCGGCGTTACCAGCTCTTCGGCGCCCAGTACCTCGTGCACCAAAGGCGGACCCTGCTAGGCGACGACATGGGCCTGGGCAAGACCATCCAGGTGCTGGCCGCGATGTGCCACTTGGCCGCCCAGGGCAAGCGCCGCTTCTTCGTGGTCGCCCCCAATGCGGTCCTCATCAACTGGGAACGAGAAGTCCGCAAGCATACGAAGCTCGGCGCGATCGTCATCCATGGCTTCGACCGCGACGACGAACTGGACCAGTGGCACCGCGAGGGTGGCGTCGCCATCACCACCTTCACCACGCTCGGGAAGCTCCTCGACCGCCTCGGTCCGGTGGACCTCGTCGCGGTGGACGAGGCCCACTCGGTCAAGAATCCCGAAGCCCAGCGCAGCCAAGCCGTGGCCCGCCTCGCCGCCGGCGCCGAGCATGTGGCCTTCCTCACCGGCACCGCGCTGGAGAACCGACTGGAGGAACTGCAACACCTCGTCCTCACGGTGCAGCCGGAACTCAAGGAGGCGTTGGGCGGCCTCCTGCGCCAGGCGCGCCCCAAGCCCATCGAAGTCCGCCTCAAGCTGGCGCCGGTGTATCTGCGGCGCACCCAGAAGGACGTGCTCAAGGAATTGCCCGACCTGCAGGAGATCGACGAAGTCATCCCGCTCGAACCCGCGGACCGGGAGGCCTACGCGAAGGCGCCGATGAACCTGATGCAGAAGCGCCTCGCCGCGACCATCGGCGCCGGCGGCCAGCAGGCGGCGAAGTACGACCGTCTGAGGGACCTCCTCGCGCACTATCGGGAGGAAGGCCGGAAGGTCGTGCTCTTCTCCTTCTTCCGGCAGGTCCTCGACGACGTCGGCCTGATCGCCGGCGAGCATGACCGCATCGATGGCGACCTTTCCGCGGAGCAACGCCAGGCCGTGATCGACCGCTTCACCGCCCGCACCGGCTTCGGCCTCATCGTCCTGCAGATCGAGGCCGGGGGCGTCGGCATCAACCTCCAGTCGGCGCAGGTCGTGATCCTGATGGAGCCCCAGTTCAAGCCCTCCACCGAGCGTCAGGCCGTGGCTCGCGTCCGGCGCATGGGCCAGACCCGCAAGGTCGTCGCGCACCGCTTCATCGCGGAGCGCACCATCGACGAGCACCTCGTCCTGCTCATCAAGCAGAAGGCCCAGCTCTTCGAGGACTATGCCCAGCAGAGCGCGGTCAAGGCGGCGAGCGCCATGGCGGTCGATGGCGGCGGCTTGGCGGCTCCGGCCGTGGCGGAGCTGCAGCGTCTGATCGAATCGGAAGCAGCGGTTAAGTAGGGTGGGGTAGGTATTGGGGGAGTAGGGAGTGGGTATGCCCAGTCCCAACCGCTACCCCCTAACCGCCAACCCCAATCCTTTCCGCCATCTTTCAAACGGGTTGCCAGAGGGTGGATGGGGAGACTAGGGGATGGGGATGCGTTTCCCCTCGCTCCTTGCTTCTGTCTTCGCGTTGTCCGTTTTTGCCGCGGAGGTCCCGCAGGTTTCTCTCCGGCCCGCTGAAGGTGCCCTCGAGGTGCTGATCGACGGCAAGGTCGTGGCGGCCTACCTGACGGCGAACGACGTCTCCACCCCGGCCCGCGCCAACGAGACCTATAAGCCTTACCTGCGCGTCGTCGATCCGGTCGATGGCCAGGCCATCACCAAGGGCCCCGGCGGCACCTACACGCATCACCGCGGGATCTTCTTCGGTTGGATGCGCGTCGGTCTCGAGGGCCAGAAGCTCGACCTATGGTCGATGGGTTCGGGTCGCCAGGTGCACACGGGTTTCAAGCAGCAGACCGCCGAGCGCGGGCTGGCGCGTCTCGTGTCGACCATCGAGTGGAGCGACAAGAAAGGTCGGCTCATCCTTACGGAGGAGCGCACGCTGCAGCTCTCGCCGCTCGCGGCCCCGGGTTTCCTGCGGGTCGATTTCCTGACGACGGTGAAAGCCGAGGCGGGCGACCTCGCGCTCGAGGCCGATCCCGAGCACGGCGGGGTGCACTACCGCGCCCCGCAGGAGGTCACCCCCGCCAAGACGAATTACTTCTTCCCGGTCGCCAAGCCGCTCCCGCACAAGGACGTCGACTACCCGTGGGTCGGCATGACCTACGCCCTCGGCGAGAAGACCTTCGGCGTCGTGGAGATCGACCATCCGGCCAACCCGCGTGGAACCCGCTGGTCCGCCTATCGTGATTACGCGCGTTTCGGGGCTTACCCCCGCGCCAACCTCAAGAAGGGCGAAACCCTTTCGCTCAAGTACCGCTTCTTGGTCGCCCGCGGTGGCTTGGTGCCGACCGAGGTCATCCAGGCCGAGCAGGCCGCCTTCACGGGCGTGAAGCCCGAGCCCGTGACCGTGACCGAGCTCAAGGCCGAGGTGACGCCGGCGCCGAAGGGGAAGAAGTAGGGGGTAGGGGAGGGCTAGGGCCAGGGGCAGGGCTAGGGCCGGGGACAGGAATAAAAGCGACAGGCATAGGGGGCAGGGGACGGAGAGTTCTCTGGCCCTGGCCCTATTCATGGGGTGAAACCTCTGGTCTTAATCCGGGGTTAATCCTAATGTGAACCCCTTCATGCGCCTCCTAGCCCTTTGCGTGGTCGCCTTTGGTCTTGGCGTCTTGCCGCCGGCCTTCGCCGCCAAGGGCGACAAGAAGGCCGCCAAGGCCAACGAGGCCGCCCCCGCGGTCGCCGCCCCGAAGGTGGCGCCGGTCGTCGTGGCCCCGATTCCGCCGCTGGATGCGGTCTGGCATACCTGGCGCGACAACCAAGGTCGCAGCGTCGACGCGATGTTCTGCGCGCTCACCGGCCAGTTCCTGACCCTCCAAGGTCGCGACGGCAAGGTTTACCATTTCAACGGCAACGTGCTTTGCGCCGAGGACATCGAGTTCGCCCGGCAGTGCGCCGCCAAGGCCAAGTCCGGTACCTTCGGCCAGAACACCGTCGCCGTCGCCGCGGCCGAGATCGACCGCGTGGTCGGCGCCGTGCTCGCCAAGCATGGCCAGCAGCCGAACCCGCCGACGTCCGACGAGCAGTTCCTCAAGCGGCTCTACGTCGACGCCCTCGGCCGCATCCCGACCGCCGCGGAGGCCCAGGCGTTCCTCGCCGACCGTTCGCCGGACAAGCGCGCCAAGCTGATCGACCAGCTCGTGTACTCGCCCGGGTACTCGATGCAGATGTTCAACTGGATGGCCGACCTGCTCCGCGTGAAGGATACCTTCAACAAGGGCGTGCCCGCCTTCACCTTCGAGGACTGGCTGAAGGCCCGCCTCGCCGCCAACGCGCCCTGGGATAAGCTGGTCATGGAGATGCTGACCGCCGATGGCCGCCTGTGCGACAACGGCGCCGCGGGCTTCCTGCTGTTCGACGCGGAGATGCCGCTCGACGGCGTCGCCAACCTGCTCACGACGTTCCTCGGCACCAACATGGCGTGCGCCCAGTGCCACGACCACCCGCTCGCCGACTGGACGCAGCGGGACTTCTACCAGCTCGCCGCGTTCTTCGGGGCCACCGACCAGAAGGACGAGTCGATGCTCGCGCAGCTCCGCCGGACCGTGGGCAAGGACGACTCCCTGCCCAAGGCCGTCGTCAAGCGCATCGGCGACGTCAACGCCTACCGCCTCGAGGACACCGCCGCGCAGAGACTCACCTTCCCCAAGGACTACAAGTACAAGGACGCCAAGCCCGGGTCGCCCGTCAGCCCCGCGCTGATCGCCTGGGACAAGGCCGACGCCGGCCTGCCGATCTACCAGTTGGGCGCCAAGTCGCCCGCCCAGCTGCGGGATGGTTTCGCCGCCTGGTTGACCAGTCCGCAGAATCCGCGCTTCGCCACCAACATCGCCAACCGCCTCTGGAAGAAGAACCTCGGCCTGGCGGTGCTCGAGCCGGTCAACGATGTCGACGACCTGACGCAGGCGTTCAGCCCCGAGCTGCTGGCCCACCTGACCACGGTCATGAAGTCCGCCCGCTTCGACCTGCGCGAGTTCCAGCGCGTGATCTACAATTCCCGCACCTACCAGGCCGTCGCCAACCCCACGCCCGACCTCGCCAAAGGGCCGTACCTGTTCAGCGGACCGGTCGTCCGTCGCCTCACCGCCGAGCAGGCGTGGGATAGCCTGGTGGTCGCCTCGGTCGGGGCCTCCGTCGACAACGTGCTCCTGCGCCGCGGCGACGACATGAAGCTGATGGCCTTGCCGAAGGGGGCGATCACGTCCGTGGCGGTGCACCGCGTCTACGATACGATCAAGGAGGCCGGCCTCCTGAAGGGCGGCAACGCCGGCAAGAAGGCCGCCGGTGGCAGCATGGCCGGACTCGCCAACGGCTACGACGGCGAGAAGCCGCAGTCGCGCTTCGGCCTCCTGTTGGCCCGGGCCAGCGAATTGCCCCAGCCCTCGCCGGAGAACCACTTCCTCCGCGTCTTCGGCCAAGGGGACCGGCTCCTCGCCGATTCGGCGACCTTGGACGGGAGCGTGCCGCAGGTGCTCCAGATGATGAACGGCGCCGTCGGGCGCGCCGTGTCGGACCCCAAGGCCGCGGCCGTCGCCGCCGCGGCCGGCTTGTCCAGCCGCGAGGCCCAGGTGGACTCCCTCTACCTCTCCTTCCTCTCGCGTCATCCCCGGCCCGATGAGTCGGCCAAGGCCGTCAAGGCCATGGCCGGCGGCCTGACGGCCGCCGACCTCGCCTGGGTCCTGGCGAACACCCGCGAATTCCTCTTCCTCCCATGAGCCGAAACCTCCCCTCCGACCAGCTCCGCGACCCGCTCGCCCGCCGCTCGTTCATCGAACGTTGCGCCAAGGTCTCGTTCGGCCTGTCCGTCCTGCCGTTCTTCAACCAGCTCGCGGCCGCGGCCGACGCCGCGCCCGGCTCCGCGCCCAACGCCGGCCTGCCGGGCTTCGGCAAGGCCAAGCGCGTGATCTTCATCCAGCTCGCCGGCGGGATGTCCCACATCGACACCTTCGACCCCAAGGAGGGCGGCAGCAAGGGGCCCGGCGCGACGATCTCCACCAAGGCCGGCTTCCAGCTGACCGACTACCTGCCGGAGACCGCGAAGGTCGCCGGTCGCCTGGCCGTGATCCGCAACATGACCGCCAAGGTCGGCGTGCACGCCTCGGCCTCCTACCTCATGCGCACCGGCTTCGAGCAGCGCGGCAGCGTGCAGCACCCGATGCTGGGGGCCTGGGCCCAGCACTTCCTGGGCGCGAGCAGCAAGACCCTGCCGTCGACCGTCTGCGTCGGCCGTCCGTCCAACCACGGCAACGGCTGGTTCCCCGCCGCGTATTCCCCGCTGCCGATCCTCACGCCGAACGACGGCCTCCAGAACATCAAGGGGCTCGCCGACGCCGACACCCAATCCCGCCGGCTCGACCTGCTCGCCCAGCTCAACGGCGGCTTCGCCGGCGCGCCCGCCGACGAGAACGTCAAGGCCTACAATGAATTCTACGAGTCCACGTTCCAGCTCATGAAGAGCAAGGACCTCGCCGCCTTCGACCTCACGGCCGAGTCCGCCGCGACCAAGGCCCGGTTCGGCGCCTCCAAGTTCGGCCAGGGCTGCCTGCTGGCCCGCCGACTCGTCGAGCATGGCGTGCGCTTCGTCGAGGTCTCCCATGGCGGCTGGGACATGCACGCCACCCTCGACACCCGCATGAAGGACGTCGGCGCCGAGTTCGACCGCGGCTACGCGGCCCTCATCCAGGACCTCGAGGCCAAGGGTCTGCTCGACTCCACCTTGGTGGTCGTCGCCACCGAGTTCGGCCGCAAGCCCGACTTCTCCGGCGGCGGCCGTGGCCACCACCCGCTGGTCTTCTCCACGGTCCTCGCCGGCGGCGGCGTCAAGCGCGGCTACGTGCACGGCGCCAGCGACGCCAAAGGCTACGCCCCCGACGGCGAGGGCGTCTCGCCGGGCATGCTGCACGCGACCATCGCGCACGCGGCGGGCCTGCCCGTGCAGACGGACATCATCACGCCGGCCGG
>JBEBDN010000030.1:0-11588 GCA_041156945.1 Verrucomicrobiota bacterium
CCGGCGAGGTCGCGGATGGTGCCGAGCGAACGCACGTTCAGCTGCCGGCGGGGCGCGCCGCGACGGTGATCCGGGCGAAGGAGCCCCGGCCCTCGCGGATGAAGTTGAGCATGAGGGTCTCGCCGGGCTTGCGCCGGGAGATGGCGAGGCGGAGGTCGGTCCAGCCGTCGAAGGGCTTGCCGTCCAGCGCCACGAGGATGTCGCCGACGCGCAAGCCGGCCTTGGCCGCGGGCAGGCCGTCGCTCACTTCCGTGACGCGGACCGCGCCGCTGCGGGCGAGGTTGAGTTTCGCGGCCTCCTCGACCGGGAGGTCTTCGCCGAAGACGCCGATGAGGCCCCGCACCACCTTGCCCGTGTTGGCCAGGTCGACCGCGACGCTGGCCATGAGGTTGGCGGGGATGGAGAAACCGATGCCGATGCTCCCGCCGTTGCCGGAGGTGCGGATGGCCGTGTTCATGCCGACGATCCGGCCCTCGAAGTCGATCAGAGGCCCGCCGCTATTGCCCGGATTGATCGCGGCGTCGGTCTGGAGGAAGTCCTCGTAGTCGAGCCCCATGCCGGAGCGGCCGGTGGCCGAGATGATGCCGGAAGTGACCGTCATGCCGACGCCGAGGGGATTGCCGATGGCCAGCACGACGTCGCCCACGCGCACCTTGTCGCTGTCGGCGAAGCGGGCGTAGGGGAGGTTGCGCTCCTCGACCTTGAGGACGGCGATGTCCGTCTTCGGGTCGACGCCGAGGACCTTGGCCCGGAACTCGCGGCGGTCGTTCAGCTTCACGTAGACGGTCTCCGCCGTCTGGTTGTTGGGCAAGGTGACGACGTGGCGGTTGGTGATGACGTAGCCGTCGGGGTGGATGATCGTGCCGGAACCCAGTCCGGCAGGCACCATCACCTCGCCCGTCTTGCGGTCGACCTGCACGTCGCCGGGGTCGATGCGCCCGCGCAACCGACGCAGGACGTCGGGCGGGATGACCTGGGCCGTGCGGATGCTGACCACGGCGGGCATGATGCGCGTGAGCATGTCGGCGTAGCTCGCGCCGGGGAGGGCGCGGTTGACCGGACGGGGGTCGGACTCGAAGGAAACGCCGGCGGACAGCAGCGCCGGCAGGAGGGCGATGAAGGCGAGGAGGCGGCTCATGACCCCACCAGCCTAACGGCGGGCGGGGCCAAGGCAAGCGACCTCAGCGGGCCATCGTGAAGCCGCCCGGGGAAGTCGGCTCGGCCTCGTCGCGTTCCTTGTTGAAACGCATCGAGAAGAGCCGGGTGACCCCCTTCTCCTGCATGGTCGCCCCGAAGATGGCGTCGGCCGCCGAGACGGTGCGCTTGTTGTGGGTGATCACGAGGAACTGGGAGTGGCGGGTGAACTCGCGGATGATGTCCGTGAACCGGCCCACGTTGGTGTCGTCCAGCGGGGCGTCGAGCTCGTCGAGCACGCAGAGCGGCGACGGCTTCACCATGTAGATCGCGAACAGCAGGGCGACGGCCGTCATCGTGCGCTGGCCGCCCGAGAGGAGCGAGATGCCCCGCAGCTTGGTGCCGGGCGGCTGGGCGATGATCTCGATGCCGCTCTCGAGGACGTCCTCGCCCTGGACGAGCTGGAGGTCGGCCTTGCCGCCGACGAAGAGGCGCTCGAAGGTGAACTGGAAGTTCTTGCGGACCTGCTCGAAGGTGTCGGTGAAGAGCTTCAGGGAAGTCTGGTTGAGCTCGTCGATCGCCTTGGTGAGCTCCTCCTTGGCCTTCCAGAGGTCGTCGCTCTGCTTCGTGAGGAAGTCATGGCGCTCGCGGAGCGAGGAGTATTCCTCGACGGCGACGAGGTTGACGGACCCCATGCCGGCCATGCGGTCGCGGAGTTCGGCGATCTCGCGGACGAGGGGCGGCCAGTCGGTCGCGTCGAGGGCGGCGAGGTCCTCGGCGGTGGGTTCGCCGCGGCGGACGGGGGCCTTGGCGGGTCGGCGCTCGGACTCCTTCTCGTCCGGGTCCTCGAGGTCGTCGAAGCTGGCGAGCCCCTCGGGCTCGCCCTCGGCCAGCCAGAGCTGCAGGCGCCAGTCCACCGTGGCCACGTCGAGCTGGTGGTCGGCCTGGACCTTCTCGACGAGGAAGCCGCACTGGGAAGTCTGTTCGGCCAGCGCGACCTCGAGGGCCCGCAGGCGCGTGTCGGCCACGCGCAGCTTGTCGCGGTCGCCGCCGAGGACGCGGTCCTCGGCTTCGACGGCGGCGTCGGTGGCCGCGAGTTCCTGGCGGACGGTCGCGAGGGCGGCCGCGGCCAGCTCGATCTCGCCGGCGAGGCGGAGCGACGTCTCCTTGGCAGCGGCCGAGAGGGCGCGCAGCTCGGCGACCTGGCGGTCGTTGTGGGCGGCCTCGGCGCGGCGGGCGGAGAGGCGCGCGGAGGCCTCGGCGCGGCGGGATTCGAGTTCGGCGACCTCGCGGCCGACCAGTTCCAGCCGCTGGCGCTGCTCGGCGAGGGAGAGGCGGACCTCCCCGAGGGCGGCGCGGCGCAGCTCGCTCTCGGCGCGGGCGGCCTCGACGGAATTCTCGCCGGCGGCGATGGCGTCGCGGAGCTGGGCGACCTGGCCGTCCTTCACGGTCAGGGTCTCCTGCGCGCGGTCGCGGCGGATGACGGCCTCGGCCTTCGCGGCCTCGAGTTCGTTGAGGTGGCGCTGGTCGCGCGCGATGCGCTCGTCGGCCGAGGAGAGCGTCGCGCGGGCCGCGCGCTCGTCGGCCTGCGCGACGGAAAGCTCCTGGGCGGCGAACTGGGTGGCGCCGCGGCGCTGGGCGACCTCGGCCTCGTTGGCGTCCATCGAGGCCTGCAGGGCCATCGCCTGCTCGTTGAAGGTGGTGAGCTGGTCGTTCTCGGCCTCGAGGGAGGCGCGCACCCCGCGGATCTCGCTCTCGCGGGAGAACACGCCGGAGCCCGCGCCCGCGGCGGCGGCCTTGCGGGGGCGGCCGGCGAAGACGAGGCCGCGGCGGTCGATCAGGTCGCCGTCGGTGGTGGCGACCAGGAAGAATTCGAAGGCCGGGTTCGCCCGCCACCAGCGGATGAAGTCGCCCAGCGAAGGGCAGACGTAGCAGCCGTCGAACAGGTTGGAGACGAGGCGGGCGTGGTCGGCGGACTTGGAGCGGACGGCCGCGGTCGCGGGGCGCAGCCACTCGGGGGCGGCGGAACCCGCGCGGGACGCGGGCGGGGCCTCGACCTGGAAGACGGCGCGGCCGAGCTGGCGTTCGCCCATCTGGGCGACGAGCCCGGGGAGGAACTCGGCGTTGTCGAGCGTGACGGCCTCGGAGGCGGCGCCGAGGATCGTCTCGAGCGCGGCGGCGAGGGCCACGTCGGTGACGGTGACGAGGTCGGCGAGCGCGGCGGCCTTGCCGGCCGGCATCGCGTCGGCCAGTTCCCCGCGCAGCACGGCCTTGGCGGCGTCGGAGAAACCTTCGAGGCGCGACTGCATCTGCTCGAGGAGGCCGAGCTGGGCCGAGAGCTTGGCGACCTTGCGGTCCTGCTCGGAGATGGTCTGCTGCAGCGCGCGGAAATCGGCCACGAGCACGCGGGCCTGCTCGAGCGCGGCCTGTTCGGCGGCGCGGGCGGCCTGCAGCTCGCCGTGGCGGGCGGTGACGACGGCGGCGCATTCGGCGACGCGGCGCTCCAGGCCTTCGCGCTCCTCCTTGGCCTGGGTCAGCGAGCCCGAGAGGTCGACGTGGCGCTGCTGGTAGCCGCGGAGGTCGACCTCGAGGTTGGTGACGTCGGCGCGGGCCCGGGTCATCTCGCCTTCGGCGATCAGGATGTCCTGGCGGGCGCGGCGGAGGCGCTGCTCGGCGTCCATCAGCTGGCGGAGCGAGGCTTCGACCTCGGCGGTCTTGTCGCGGAACGCGGCGTCGGTCGCCGAGACCGAGCCGGCCGCGTCGGTCTTGGCGGTGGAGCTGCCGCTGAGGCGCACGTCGTAGTCGGCGATGGCGGCCTCGGCGTCCGCGGCCTCGCGGGCGATCTCCGCCAGGCGGGCGACGAGGTCGTCGGCGCGCAGGTCGGAGGTCCGGGCCTCGCCTTCGGCGTTCTCCCGGGCGGTCCGCTGCTCGAAGAGGGACTGCTGGGACTGCTGCACCTGCTCCGCCAGGGCGGTGCGGCGGGCGCGGGCGTCGCCCAGCGCGGCCTCGCGGACGCGCAGGTCGTCGCCGAGGACGGCGACCTGCTCGCGGCAGGCGGCGAAATCGGCCTCGAGCGTGGCGACCTGGGCGCGGCGGTCGCCGTGCTGCTTGGCCTGCCAGGCGAGGTCGAGGTGCGTGAAACGGTGGCGGAGGCGGCGGTAGCGGAGGGCCTTGGCGGCCTGGCGGCGGAGCGTGGCGATCTGGCGGCCGACCTCGCTGACGACGTCGGTGATGCGCGCGAGGTTGGCGTCGACGCCGGCGAGCTTGTTGAGGGCCTCGCGGCGCTGGACCTTGTAGCGGGTGATCCCCGCGGCCTCCTCGAAGAGGTAACGGCGCTCGGCGGGGTTCGCGGAGAGGACCTGGTCGATCTGGCCCTGCACCATGAACGAGTAGGACATGCGGCCGATGCCGGTGTCCATGAACAGGCGCTGGATGTCCTTCAGGCGGGACGGCTTGCCGTTGATGAAGTAGTCGCTCGCGCCCTCGCGGTGGAGGCGGCGCATGACGGAGACTTCGGCGAAGGCGGTGCCGAGTTCCTTCTCGCAGTCGGCGAAGACCAGCTCGACCTCGCACTGCGGGAGCTGCTTGCGGCGGTCGGAACCGGCGAAGATGACGTCCTGCATGGCGCCGGCGCGGAGGGATTTGGCGCTCTGTTCCCCCAGGACCCAGCGGATGGCGTCCACGATGTTCGACTTGCCGCATCCATTGGGGCCGACGACGGCCGTGACGCCCGGGCGCAGGTCGATGCGGGTCCGGTCGGCGAAGCTCTTGAATCCGTTGGCGACGATTTCCTTGAGGTACATCGAGGGTATTGGGCACGATTGCCCTCCCCCACCCCTCCCGCAAGAGTCTAAGGGGGGGACTTATTCACGGCCGCAAATCCCTAGGATTCGGGGTTGACGAGCGGCCCCGCCCCTTGTTCTTTCGACCCTCCAAACGCCAACATGTCCGTAGAAATCAAGATTCGCAAAGGCGAGACCGTCGACAAGGCTCTCCGCCGCCTCAAGAAGAAGATCGACCGCGAGGGCATCATCAAGGACGCCCGCGCCAAGCGCGGCTTCGAGAAGCCGGCCGAGCGCCGCCGCCGAAAGAAGAAGGTCAAGAACTTCAACGCCTACCTGCGTAAGAAGTGGGACAACGTGTAAGCATCGCCCCCTGACCCTCCGACCGAAGGCCCGTCACCGCGACGGGCCTTCTGCTTTGGCTAGGTCGCCGCGGGCGCCGGGGACGCAAAAAAGGGCCGAACCCGGAGGTTCGGCCCTTGGTCTCGGCGCAGCCGGGGACGGCTTAGCGGAGGAACAGCAGTTCCTGGTAGGACGGCAGCGGCCAGTACTCGTCGGCGACGATCTCCTCGAGGGAGTCGGCGGCGGCGCGCACCTTGAGCATGGCCGGGAGGACCTTGTCGCAGGAGTGCTTGGCCTGGGCGTGCGTGTCGGACTTGGTGACGTCGCGGGCGGCGTCGAGGGCGTCGATGGCGGCGGCGAGCTCGTCGGCGAGGGCGACGACCTGCTTGCGGACCTTGCCGCCCGACTTGGTCTTCTCGACCGGGGTCAGGTCAGCCGCGTACTTGAGGGCGGCCGGCAGGAGGAGCGTCTTGGCGATCTCCGAGACGAGCTTCGACTCGGTGTTGACGGCCAGCACGTAGGAGTGCGTGTAGATCTCCTCGCGGGACTCGAGTTCGGCCTTGGACAGGACGCCCTGGCGCTCGAAGACCTCGATGGAGGACTTGGCGACGATCTCGGGGAGCGCGTCGGGGGTCGTGCGGAGGTTCTTGAGGCCGCGCTTGGCCGCTTCCTTGTGCCACTCCTCGGAGTAGCCGTTGCCGTTGAAGATGATCCGGCCGTGCTTCGTCAGGATGTCCTTGAGGACGCCCTGGAGCGCGGAATTGAAGTCGGAATTCTTCTTGAGGGCGGCGGCGAGCTCGTCGGCCAGCTTGTCGAGCGAGTCGGCCATGATCGTGTTGAGCACGGTCAGGGGACCGGCGACCGAGAAGGCGGAGCCCACGGCGCGGAACTCGAACTTGTTGCCGGTGAAGGCGAACGGGCTGGTGCGGTTGCGGTCGCCGGCGTCCTTCGGGAGGACGGGCAGCGTGTCGACGCCGAGGGTCATGTGGCCGCCCTTGCGGGAGGACGAGGCGGAGCCGCTCTTCTTCACCTGCTCGATGACTTCGTTGAGCATGTCGCCCAGGTAGATCGAGATGATGGCGGGCGGGGCTTCGTTGGCGCCGAGACGGTGGTCGTTGCCGGCGGAGGCGACGGAAGCGCGGAGAAGACCCTGGTGGAGGTCGACGGCGCGGATCACGGCGGAGCAGAAGGTCAGGAACTGGGCGTTCTCGTGCGGGTTGTGGCCGGGCTCGAGGAGGTTGCCGACGCCGGCGCCGCCGATGGACCAGTTGACGTGCTTACCGGAGCCGTTGACGCCGGCGAAGGGCTTCTCGGCGAGGAGGCAGACGAAGCCGTGCTTGGAGGCGACGCGGCGGAGCAGCGTCATCGTGAGCATCTGGTGGTCGTGCGCGACGTTGGCGGACTCGTAGATCGGGGCCACTTCGTACTGGGCCGGGGCGACTTCGTTGTGGCGGGTCTTGATCGGGATACCCAGCTTGAAGCACTCGCGCTCGGTCTCCATCATGCACGCGAGGACGCGGTCCGGGATGGTGCCGAAGTACTGGTCCTCGAACTCCTGGCCCTTGGCCGGCTTGGCGCCGAAGAGGGAACGGCCGCAGGTGTAGAGGTCCGGGCGGAGGTGGTAGAGGCGGGAGTCGATCAGGAAGTACTCCTGCTCGGGGCCGCACGAAGCGGAGATGTAGCCGTGCTTCTTGCCGAACAGGGCGAGGACGCGGGAGGCGGCCTTGTTGACGGCCGCCATCGAGCGGAGCAGCGGGGTCTTCTTGTCGAGGGCCTCGCCCTTCCACGACACGAAGGCGGTCGGGATGCAGAGCGTGGAACCGTTCTCGGTATCGAAGATGTAGGCCGGGGAGGTGACGTCCCAGGCGGTGTAACCGCGGGCTTCGAAGGTGGAGCGGAGACCGCCGTTCGGGAAGGAGGACGCATCGGGCTCGGCCTGGATCAGCGCCTTGCCGGAGAACTGGGCGAGGGTGCCGTTGCCGTTGGGTTCGAAGAAGGTGTCATGCTTCTCGGCGGTGAAACCGGTGAGCGGGTAGAACACGTGGGCGTAGTGCGTGGCGCCGCGTTCCAGGGCCCAGTCCTTGATGGCGGCGGCGACCACGTCGGCGGCGGCGGCGTCCAGCTTGGTGCCGGCTTCGATGCTCGCCTTGAGGGACTTGAAGACGTCCTTCGGCAGGCGCTTCTCCATCTTATCGAGGGAGAAGACGTTCTGGCCGTAGATCAGGTCGATCTTCTCGTTGCGGAAGTCGAAGCTGCCCTGGAGGCGAGGCTGGGAGGCAATCGCCTCGATGGCGTTGCGACGTGCGGGGTTAGTGCTCATGGTTGGGATTGGTGAAAAATGGACGGAATTACCCCATTGGGAAAGCACCGTGCGTGCCACGCTTCAACAGGTAACCATTCACAACCCCCCTTTGCCCATAATTAGTCTTTGTGTCTAAAAATAGGCAATACGGGGTTGTTCATTTCCAAGCATACACGGCCCGTAGGAAGTATGCCGTGTCCAGCCTCACCTGACCGGCGATGGGTTGTCCCCGGAAATCGTTCGAAACGCCCAGTTTAAGGGAGAGCGGCCCGTCCCCGCGGAAGATGTTCAAGGCCGTCTCGTGCCGGACGTAGAAATTCTGGGCGGACTGGAACGAGGGCACCAGCGAGACCTTGGTCTCCATCTTGGCCCAACCGAACTCGCGCTCGAAATTCAGGCCGAGGTCCATCGAAGGGGTGGAAAGGCTCGGCTGATTCGCCAGCGCGTAGTTCTCGAGGCGATGCGCCAAGCCGACCCGGGCGTCGAGTTTGCCGCGCGGATCGGTGAAGAGACGCAGGCCGATCCCCGCCGCATTGACCGAAAGGAAATCGACCTGGCGGGCGTTGTCATACCCGGTGTCGGTCCGGGCGTACCAGAAGACGACATGCGTCGGGTTCGTCTCGTAGGAGAAGGTGACGTGCAGGTCATCGGAGGCCGTCTGGTTGCCGGAGGTGGCCCGGATCATCCGGACGCCGCCGGTCAGGGTGTCTCCGGCGGTGGTGCCCCGCGCCTGGAAGCCGGCGCTGAAACCGCTCCCCTGCGCCGCCCCCGAACGACCGGACAGGTCGAGGTCCGCCTCCATCTGCCACTGGCGCTTCGTCGCGACCTCGGTCGGACGAGCCCCCGGCTCCCGCCAGAGTTCAAGCGTGGCGTCCAAGGCGAACGTCTCGGCCCCGCCGCTGCTGGCGACGCGGCCCGCGGCCGCCGAGGCTACGCCATCGAGGACCGCCCCTTGGCGGCCGCTCAGGCGCACGGCCTCATCGGTCCGGAAGGATTCGACGCGGGCGAGCGGGATGTTCAGCGGCGCGGCGCCGCCCCAACCTTGGACCCGCAGCTCCAGCTGGCCGTCGGCGATCCTTTCGATGCGGCCGCGGAGGAAGGTGCCATCGGCGAGGGTCAAGGTGTCCGCGCCGAGGACGAGGGGTGCGGCGAGAAGGAGGGAAGTGAGCAGGTGCATGCTTCGCGACAGACAGACGGAAGGACGCAGGGTTGCCAACACTGAGGGATTTAACTCTGCTGGACGCATGGAGCTCGATGCGATCATCCTCGGCGCCGGCCCGGCGGGCCTGGCCGTGGGACACGCGATGCAGGCCCAGGGCGCCCAGGTCAAGGTCCTCGAGCCCTCCGGACGGGTCGGCGGATCGATCCGGACCATCCGGGAGGACGGCTGGCTCGTCGAGGTCGGCCCGAACACCCTCCAACTCGACGGCGAGGCGGACCTCGCCCTGCTGCAGGGCTACGGGCTCGAAACCCAGCTGCAGGAGGCGGATGCCGCGGCCGCCAAACGCTACATCCTCTCGCGGGGCCGGCTGCACGGGCTCACCGCGAGCCCCGCGTCCTTGTTCAAGTCGGACCTGCTCTCTTTCCGGGGCAAGCTCCGGCTCCTCGGCGAGCTCTTCATCCCGCGCGGGGGCTTCGAGGGCGAGACCATCGAGGGCTTCGCCTCGCGCCGCTTCGGTCACGAGGCGGCCGCCCGCCTCATGGATCCGGTCGTTTCGGGCGTCCACGCGGGCGACCCCGCGCGGCTCGTGATGGCCAACTGCTTCCCGCGCATCCACGGGCTGGAGCGGTCGCACCGTTCGGTGTTCCTGGGGTTGGCGCGCAAGCGCGGCGAGCCGCGCCGCATCGTGGGCTTCCGCGACGGCATGCAGGCGCTGGCGGACGCCATGGCGGCGCCTTTGCGGAGCGCGGACGCGCTGCGGCTCGGGACGATGCCGACGCTCATCCGCCGGGATGCCCGGGGATGGAATGTCGCCTGGCGCGACGCGGAGGGTCGCGACGACGGCGCGCGGGCGCGGCGCCTGATCGTGACGGCGCCGCATTGGCACTGGGGCTCCCTGCCCTTCGACGAAGGCCTGCGCGGGCTGTTCCATGATTGGGAACGCACCGAGGCGCCGCCCGTCGCCGTCGTCGCGCGCGGCTACGACCGGAGCGCGGTCGAACACGCCTTGGACGGCTTCGGCTTCCTCATCCCCGGCGAAGAACGCCGCCGCCTGCTCGGTTGCCTCTTCCCGTCGTCCGCCCTGCCCGGCCGCGCGCCCGCCGGGAAAGTCCTGCTGGCGTGCTTCATCGGGGGCGCGCGTCAGCCCAAATGGGGTCGGCTGCCGGACGCCGAGCTCCGCCAACTGGTCGACGAGGAACTGGGCGCGACGCTCGGCGTCCGCGGTGCGCCCGCGAAGGAGTGGATCCAGCGCTGGGAACGGGCCATCCCCCAATACGGGGTCGACCAGACCCGCCGGGAAGCGGCACTGGCCGCGGCGGAGGCGGCCCAGCCCGGGCTCCATTTCCACGGAGCGTTCCGCGGCGGCATTTCCCTGATGCAGGTGATCCGCGGCGGCGACGCGCTCGGCCGGACCCTGGCCCGCGGCTAGGCTAGCCCTGCGCGCGTTCGGCGGCGGGTTCCGGCAGACCGCGGACGATCCAGAGCGCGGGCAACATCAGCAGGGCTCCGCCGAGGTAGACCCAGAAATGGGAGCCGAAGTGGAAATACAGCAAAGCCGCGGTAACCGGGCCGATGACGCGCGCCAGCGAACCGGCCGAACGCAGGATGCCGAGGTTGCGCCCCTGCTCGTCGGCCCCGGAGTAGAGGGACACCAACGCCGAGACGCTCGGCAGGATGAGCCCCGTGGCGAAGGAGATCAGGCCGAGGCCGAGGTAGAAGGTCGTCTCGGCGCCGTCGCCGGCGGCGGCGCGCGTCGCCGGGATCCACGCCACCACGACGAAGGCGACCGCCGCGAGGACCATGCCGAGCATGACGACCTTGCGCTGGCCCAACCGCTTGACCAACGGGCGGGCGAGCCCCTGGGCGAAGATCATGCAGGCGCCGTTGAAGAGGAAGAGCCAGGCGTTGTCCCGCGGGCTGTAGGCGAAGAGCGCCAAGGTGAGGAACACGATGGTGTTCTCCATGCCGGTGAAGGCGACCTGGTAGACGAGGTTGGCGAACGAGGTACGGCGGACCGGCGCGGAGCGGACGGTGGCGAGGTCGAAGACCGAGGGACGCTTGGCGTCGGCGGCGGCGCGCCGCTCCGGGGCGAGCGTCTCGGGGAAGAATTTCACCACGAGCAGGAAGTTCACCAGCGCGAGGCCGGCGGCGATCGCGGCCGGGACGGAGAAGGGGTTGAGCCCGATGGAACCGGACGCCGCGGCGGGGGCGAACGGGACGGACGAAGCCAGGCCGCCGATGACCGGCCCGAAGACGAAGCCCAGGCCGATGGCGATGCCGACGACGGCCATGCCCTTCGTGCGATCCTTCTCCTCGGTGATGTCCGCGGCGGCGGCGCTGGCGACGGCGATGTTCCCGGCCATCATGCCCGAGACGAGCCGGGTCAGGACCACGACCCAGAACTGGGCCGCGAAGATCCAGAGCAGGTAGGAGAGGGCGTTGCCGGCCAAGGTGATGGTCAGGATGCGGCGGCGGCCCAGCCGGTCGGACAACGCGCCCCAGATGGGCGAGAACACGAACTGCAGCAGGGAATAGAGAGTGCTGAGGAGGCCGCCGAAGAGCACCGTCTTCTTGAAGACGGTGTCGCCGCCCAGCCACTCGGCCGCCGCGCTCAGGGAGCCGATGAGGGTGCCGGCCGCGCCCTCCGCCCGGATGTAGTGGTCCAAGAGGTGGGGGAACAGCGGGATGATGATGCTGAAGCCCACGATGTCCATGAACACCGTCAGGAAGATGAGTCCGAGGATGCGGCGCTGGGGGAGGACGGCGGGGACGGACATGCGCCCCACGATGGGGTCCGCCCCCGCCTGCGCAAACAAAACAGCGGCTTGCGGAACGACCGGCCCGGGACGAGGATGGCGCCATGCGC
>JBEBDN010000031.1:0-22145 GCA_041156945.1 Verrucomicrobiota bacterium
GCCGTCTACTTCCTCTCGCTGGCCTTCGCCGGCCTCGGCCTGAGCACGCTGGTCGTCGACCGCCGCTGAACCCCCGCCGCCTTCCGCCATGTCCCGCTCCCAAGCCCTGCTCGCCGCCCTCGCCCTCGTGGCCGCGGCGTTCTTCGCGAACCTCCTCGTCTCCGTCGTCGGCGGCCGCGTCGACCTCACCGAAGACCGCACGTTCACCCTCTCCCCCGCCTCGCGCCGCCTCGTCGGCAAGCTCGACGAACCCGTGAAGCTCGAGCTCTTCGTCAGCCGGGCCGACGTCAAGCTGGGGGCCTACCGCGAAAGCTACGCCCGCCGCGTGGAGACCCTGCTCCGCCAATACGTCGCGGCCTCCGGCGGCAAGCTCCGCCTCGTCGTCACGGACCCGAAGCCCGACACCAAGGACGAGCAGCGCGCGCAGCGCCACGGCCTCAACGGGCTCCGCACGGCGCAGGGCGCCGGCTACCTCGGGCTCACCGCCCAGCAGGCCGACACGGTGAAGGGCATCGGCTACCTCGACCCGATGCGCGAGAAGTTCCTCGAGTACGACCTGTCGAAGCTCGTCGCCTCCGTGACGCGCCTCGAACGCCCGAAGCTCGCCCTGATCAACACGCTGAACATCAGCAACGAGGTGCCGCCCGGCCAGGACCAGCAGGCCGGCCCGGCCGACGTGCTCCTCGCCGAACTGGGCCAGACCTTCCAGGTCGTGACGTTGAGCAACCAGGCGACCGAGCTGCCCGCCGGCGTCGCCGTGGTCGTGCTGGTGCACCCCCATCACCTCGCCGACAAGCTCGCCTACGCGGTCGACCAGTTCCTGCTCGGCGGCGGCCAGGTCTTCGCGGCGGTCGACCCGCTCTCGCGCTTCCAGAAATTCCAGCAGGGCGGCATGCCCTTCATGATGGCGCCGATGGCGATGGGCGCGTCCAGCGACGCCACCCTCCTGCGCGGCTGGGGCGTCAACGTGGAGCTCGAAGCCGTCACCGGCGACCTCAACCGGAACCTGCCGATCCGCGGCGGACGCGGCGAGCCCGTGCAGTACCCGCCGGCGATCGCCGTCGGCCGCGACGCCCTCAGCCCCGACTCCCCGCTGACGAGCGAACTGCATGAACTCCAGCTCATGGAGGCCGGCTCGGTCTCGCTCATCTCGGGCGCCGAGAAGGGCCTCCGCTTCGAACCGCTGATCACGCTCCAAGGCGCCGCCGTCGGGGCCATCACCACCACCGCGGCCAACGCCGGACCGTTCGAGAAGGTCTCCCTCGCCTTCCGCGCCGATGGCAAGCCCCGCGTGATCGCGGCGCTCGCGAGCGGCTCGTTCACCTCCGCCTTCCCGAAGGGCGCGCCCGCCGAGGAGGCCAAGCCCGCCGACGGCAAGCCGGCCGCCCCGGCCGCGCCCAAGCCCCCCGCGGCGCCGCACCTGGCGGTCTCGGCCAAGCCCGGCCGCCTCCTCGTCGTCGCCGACGCCGACTTCCTCCTCGACCCGTTCTCCGTGCGCCAGCGCCAGGCGGCCGGCCAGACCGTGGCCGAGCCGGCCAACGACAACCTCGCCTTCGTGCTCAACTCGGTCGAAGCGCTCGTCGGCAACGACGACCTCGGCTCCCTCCGCACGAAGGGCACCGCCCTGCGCCCCTTCAAGGTGGTCGAGGACCTCAACCGCAAGGCGCAGGTCGACTACCAGGCCAAGCTCGACGAGATCGAGAAGCAGCTCGAGGCCGCCAACGCCCGCATCGCCGAACTGGGCCGCAGCCAGGGCGACCTCTCGAAGGGCCTGATCGTGACCCCCGAGATCCAACGCGAACTCGAGAAGGCGCAGAAACAGGCCGAGAAGTTCATGGATGATCGCCGCGAGATCCGGCGCCAGGCCAACGAGGAGGTCACCTCCCTCGGTCGCCGCCTGCAGGTCCTGAACCTCCTCCTCGGCCCGCTGCTGGCCGCCCTCCTGGGCCTGGCCTACTTCCTCAGCCGCCGCCGCCAGTCCAACTAAGCCATGCGCCCGACCAAGCTCCTCCTCCTCGCCCTCGCCCTGGGCGCCGCCGCGCTCCTGTCCCTGCAGCTCCGCCGCGGGGACGACGCGCCCGCCGAGACGAAGGCGCCCCTGCTGCCCGCCGCGACGCTCGATGGGGCCCGCGCCCTGACGATCACGCTCAAGCCCACCGGCAAATCCACCACGCTGGAGAAGGGCGCCGACGGAGCCTGGACCGTGAAGGAGAAGCACGGCCTGCCCGCCGACCTGGAGAACCGGCTCGTCCCGCTGTTCCGTTCCCTGCAGAAGGCCGAGAGCTTCGGGGTCCTGACCGCCAACCCGAAGCGCCTCGAGAAGCTCAACCTCGACTCCGAGCTGCGCCTGACGGGCGCCGACGGCAAGGCGACGCTGATCACCTTCGGCAAGACCACCGACGATGGGCTGGGCGCCGCGGCGACCCTCGCCGACGGCCCGGGCGCCGCCGCGGCCATCCGCACCAGCTTCACGGGCTTCCTCGAAGCGGACCCCGTCAACTGGTTCGACCCGGTGCTCTTCACCGCCAAGGTCGAGGAGCTCCGCGGCCTGACGTTCACCTGGCCCGACGGCGCGCAGGCGTTCGCCCGCGCCGAGAAGGGTAAGCCGTTCGCCGGCAAGGAAGGCGCGCTGCTGGAGGAACTGAGCAACGTGCTCATGACGCTCCGCGCCAACGACGCCGTGGCCAAGGGCGACCCGGCGGCGACCGCCGCCTTCGCCAAGCCCTGGTCGATCCAGCTCGAGCTCTTCGACGGCGCCAAGGTCACGCTGACGCTCGCCAAGACCGCCGCGGCCGGACCGAACGAAAGCCCCAAGCTGTGGATGCGCGTCACGCACTCGGACCCCAAGCACAAGTCCAACGGCATGACGGCGAAGGCCGAATTCATCGCCCCGCCCTGGCTCGCGGAACAGCTGCCGGCGACCTTGGCCGACTTCCGGAAGGCGCTCGAGCCGCCGCCCGCCGCGCCGGCCCCGGGCGCCGGGCCGACGCTGAACATCCCCGGTCTCGGCCCGGTTTCGGCCCCGCCCGGCGTCAAATAAGCCGGCCCGCCGCAAAAGCCCTTGCCTCCCTCGGCGAGGGCTTTTTCGTGTCCTACCCGATGGTCCTCGCCGCCACCCAGTCCCTTTCGACCTACCTGCCGGTCCTCGTCCAGATCGCCTTGGGTCTCGCGATCCCGGCCGGCATCCTCGCCGCCAGCCACCTCTTCGGCCAACGCGCCAAGGGCAACTACATCAAGGATAAGGCCTACGAATGCGGCCTGCCGATGGAGGGCAAGCCCCACCCCAAGTTCGCCGTGAAGTTCTACCTGACGGCGATGCTCTTCATCCTCTTCGACATCGAGGTGGTCTTCCTCGTGCCGTGGGCGCTGGTGTACCGCGAGTTCCTCGCGGCCGGCATCGCCATCACCGCCGCGACGGCGGTCTTCCTCGGCGTCCTCGTGCTGGGCCTCGTCTACGAGTTCAAGCGCGGCGCGCTGGACTGGGAAAAGTAAGGGGCCGTCGCGGGGCGAGATTCCCGCTCGACCGAGGGCTATTTATATTATAGGGGTTCGGCGATGAACACCGCTATCGCCGCCCTCCTCGCCCAAGCCCGACCCGAACTCGACCCGGACGCCGCCGCCGGCCTCGCCGCCGTCTTCGCCCTGATCGGCTTGGCCGGCCTCCTCGTCGCCCTGGCCATGGTCGTCGTGGCCATCGTGGCCAAGTGGAAGATCAACACCAAGGCCGGCCAGCCGGGCTGGGCCGTCCTCGTCCCCTTCTACAACATCTACGTCGACCTGCTCGTCGCCGGCATGTCCCCGCTGTGGATGCTCTCGCTGCTCTGCTTCTTCGTCTACCCGATCACCTGGATCGTCCAGCAGGTGAAGACCGCGGAGCGCTTCGGCAAGGGCGCCGGCTTCGCCCTCGGCCTGATCTTCCTCAACCCGATCTTCCTCCTGATCCTCGCCTTCGGCGACGCGAAGTACACGCCCGCCCCGGCCAAGGCGTAACTCGCCGTGCCGGCCAAAGACGAAGGGCGCCCGTCGGGCGCCCTTTTTCGTGCCCGGCCGCGGACCTCAGGGACCGCAGATGCCGCAGCCGCCGGGGAGCTCCCGGAAGAAGTCGTGCCCCTTGTCGTCGACGAGGATGAAGGCCGGGAAATCGACGACGTCGATCTTCCAGACGGCCTCCATGCCGAGCTCGGGGTAGTCGATGACCTCGACCTTGCGGATGTTCTCCTGGGCGAGGATGGCGGCGGGGCCGCCGATCGAACCGAGGTAGAAGCCGCCGTGCGCCTGGCAGGCCTTGGTGACGGCCTCGCCGCGGTTGCCCTTGGCGATCATGACGAGCGAGCCCCCGTGCTTCTGGAAGAGGTCGACGTAGCTGTCCATGCGGCCGGCGGTGGTCGGGCCGAACGAACCGGAGGCCATGCCGACCGGGGTCTTGGCGGGGCCGGCGTAGTAGACCGGATGGTCCTTGATGTACTGCGGCAGGCCCTCGCCCTTCTCGAGGCGCTCGCGGAGCTTGGCGTGCGCGATGTCGCGGGCGACGACGAGCGTGCCGGTGAGCGCGAGGCGCGTGGTGACGGGGTGCTTCGCGAGCTCGGCGCGGATGTCCGCCATCGGCCGGTTGAGGTCGACCTTCACGACCCGGGTGGCGTCGGCATGCTGGCGCGCCGCGGCGGGGATGAAGCGGCCGGGGTCCGTCTCGAGCTGCTCGATCCAGACGCCGTCGGCGTCGATCTTGGCCTTGGCGTTGCGGTCCGCGGAACAGGAGACGGCGAGGCCGATCGGGCAGGAGGCGCCGTGGCGCGGCAGGCGGATGACGCGGACGTCGAGGGCGAACCACTTGCCGCCGAACTGCGCGCCGATGCCGAGCGTGTGCGCGACCTGCAGGAGCTCGGCCTCGAGGGCGGTGTCGCGGAAGGCGCGGCCGTGCTCGTTGCCCGTGGTCGGCAGCGCGTCGTAGTAATGGGTGGAGGCCAGCTTGACGGCCTTCATGGTCGCCTCGGCGGAGGTGCCGCCGATGACGAAGGCCAGGTGGTAAGGCGGGCACGCCGCGGTGCCGAGCGACTGCATCTTCTCGGTCAGGAACTTGACGAGGGCCTTCGGGTTGAGGACGGCCTTGGTCTCCTGGTAGAGGTAGCACTTGTTGGCGGAACCGCCGCCCTTGGCCACGAACAGGAATTCGAACTTCATGCCCTTGGTCGCGGCGAGGTCGATCTGCGCGGGCAGGTTCGTGCCGGTGTTCCTCTCCGTGTAGAGGTCGAGCGGGGCGAGCTGCGAGTAGCGCAGGTTGTTCTGCGCGTAGGCCTGGTAGATGCCCAGCGAGAGCGCCTCGGCGTCGTCGCCGCCGGTCCAGACCTGCTGGCCTTTCTTGCCCGTCACCTGCGCCGTGCCGGTGTCCTGGCAGAACGGCAGCACGCCCTTCGCCGCGACCTCGGCGTTGCGCAGCATGGCGAGCGCGACGGCGCGGTCGTTGTCGCTGGCCTCGGGGTCGGCCAGGATCGCGGCCACCTGCTCGAGGTGCTCGGTCCGCAGGTAGAAGTTGATGTCGTGCAGGGCCTGGTTGGCGAGGAGGGTCAGCGCTTCCGGCGCGACCTTGAGGACCGGCTGGCCGGCGAACTCGGCCACGGAGACGTGCTCCTTGGTCAGCAGGCGGTACTTCGTGGTATCCGGGCCCAGCGGGAAAGGATCCTGGTAATGGAAGGAGGAGGCCATCGGGGCCAACATACGGGACCACCCCGCGCCCGCAAACGGAAACAGGTCAGCGCGCGGGCAACCGGGCCGGGGCGCCGAGGCGAACCCCGTCGAGGACCGTCCCTTCGGCGCAGTCGACCGAGACGAGGGCCAAGCCGGCGTCGCCGGCGGCCGAGCGCACCACGCCCGCGACCTTGCCCTCGGGCGTCCGCAGTTCCTGCCCGACCGCCACCGGACCGGCGACGACGCGCAGGATGCGGCGCAGCGAACCCATCGATTGGATGCGGGCCATGACTTCCTGGCCGAGGTAGCAGCCCTTGGCGTAGCTGACCCAGGCGTCGAGGCCGCATTCCTGCGGGAACTCCCCGGCGCCGCAGTCGGCCGGCACGGCGGGCACGCCGGCGCGGACGCGGTGGGCGTGGAGTTCGGCCAGGTCGGCGCGGGCGCCCGGCAGGAGGGTACCCGGGGCCGCGAGCACGTCCCACGCGGCGACGCCGTAGCGCCGGGTCGCGAAGAGGCGCGCGCCGGCGACGGCGGGCTCGCCCTCGCCCCAGAGCACGCCGTACTCCCAGCGGTCGCCTTCGTCCGTCGCGACGACGTCGTCGGCGATGACGTTCGCCGTGACGACCGCGCACAGTTCGGCGGCGGAGAGGTGCGGGCAGAGCAGCAGGAACGAGCCGTCCGCTTCGGCGACGACCACCGTGTGCGCGAGCACGCGACCCTTGCGGCTCAGCCAGAGCGCGTCGGCGAGGGCGATGCCGCGCAGGTCCGCGGTGCACTGCCCCTGCAGGAAAGCCGCCGCATCCTCGCCGGTCACCCGGACGACCGCGACGTCGACTGGGGCGTGGCGCAAGGACATCAGAGGATCGCCCAGAGCCGGGCGACGCCGTGCAGCGCGAGGTTCGCGTAGACGGCGGCCATCACGTCGTCGAGCACGATGCCCAGACCGCCGGGCAACCTCTCGAGCGCCTTGATGCCGAAGGGCTTCGTGATGTCGAAGAGGCGGAACAGGAGGAAGCCAAGCAGGATGAAGAGCAACCCCACCTTGGTCCCTCCGTGCATGGAGTCCCCCATGGGGTTGAACAAGTACACCAGCGGCATCGCGGCGAACTCGTCGAGGATGACCTCCGACGGATCCTTCCTGCCGAGGAACGCCGCGGCGACGCCGCAGACGCAGATCGCCATGAGCACCACCAGCGCGTCGAAGAGGAACTCGTGCGGGCCACCCTTCTGGTGCGCAAGCCGCACCACCAGGGCCCACCAGAGCAGGCCGGCGGCGGAACCCCAGGTGCCGGGCGCCTTCAGCCGACCGAGGGGGCCGAGCGTGGCGAGCTGGACGATCACGAGGCGAGGCCCGGCAGGTGGCGCCGATGGCGGATCAGGTAGTTGAGCCCGGAGACCACGGTCAACGCGACGGACAGCCAGAAGAGCGTCATGATGATGAGCTCCCAGCGCTGGTGCCAGGCGGCGGAGAGTTTCCAATGCGTCTCGTAGGCGCGCAGGCCGATGAGGTGGCCGATGGCGAGAATCTGCAGGAACGTCTTGATCTTGCCGAGGCGCTCGGCCTCGAGCACCTGGCCGGACGCCGCCGCGACGAGCCGCAGGCCCGTGATGAGGAACTCGCGGATGAGGATGAGCACCACGCCGAAGGCGGTGAGCAGCACGTCCGCCCGGTCGGGGGCGAGGGCTTGGCCGGCTTCGTCCCAGCGGGCGACCGGGAGGCAACCGATGGCCGCGAGGCCGACCAGGAGCCCGAGGATGAAGATCTTGTCGACCAACGCGTCCATCAGCCGGCCGAAGTCCGTCACCGCGTCGAGCTTCCGGGCGATCCAGCCGTCGAAGATGTCGGTCAGGGCCGCCAGGATGAAGAAGGCCAGCGCCGCGCTCGCCCAGGCCCCCGCCCAGTAGGTCCAGACCGTGATCAGGAAGATGGCCGGCAAGCGGGCGGCCGTCAGGAGGTTGGGGAGATGCCGAAGAAGACGCATGCGGGCTTGCGGAAAGGATGTTCCCGACCGAGAGTGTGCCGCAACAGGAAAACGATGTCCCGCCCCGTCCGCATCGCCGTCTACCCCGGCACCTTCGACCCGATCACGCTCGGGCACCTCGACGTGCTCCGCCGGGCGTCGCGCCTCTTCGACCGCGTCATCGTCGCGGTGGCGCCGAGCGACTCGAAGCGGCCGTGGTTCACCCTCGCGGAACGCCTGACCATGGCGAAGGCCGCCGCGAAGGGCATCCGCAACGTCGAGGTCCGCACGCTCGACGGCCTCACGGTCGAGTTCGCCCGCCGCCACCGGGCCGCCGCCCTCATCCGCGGCCTCCGCAAATTCAGCGATTTCGAGTTCGAATTCGACCTGGCCCACGCCAACCGGCTGATGGCCCCGGACATCGAGACGGTCATCCTCATGCCCAGCCAGGACCAGTTCGTGACCTCCTCGAGCTTCGTGAAGGACATCGCCCGCCACAAGCTGAGCCAGGCCGCCGCCTTCGTCCCCCGCTGCGTCCTGCCCCATCTCCGCCGGAAATTGGCCGAAAAGTCCTGAAACCCGCCCGCGTCCGCTGTTGACCGTGGGGGGCAGTTCTATTTGCTCCGCCTTTCCCCCTCGCCCATCGGGCCCCGGGCACCTTCCGACTTCTACACAAACCATGGACATCAAAATCCAAGAGACCAACCCGACCCGCCGCTCCGTCACCGTGACGATCCCCGCCGCGACGGTCGCCGCCGCCGACAAGGAAGTCGTCAAGGGCTTCTGCCGCGAGGCCGCCCTCCCGGGCTTCCGCCCGGGCAAGGCCCCGGAGGCCATCGTCCGCCAGAAGTACGGCAAGAACATCGCCGACGAAGTCAGCCAGCGACTCCTGTCCGACGGCTACAAGCGCATCCTCGAGGAGAAGAACCTGACCGTCTACACCATCGCCGACGTCCAGAAGGACGACGCCGTCAAGGCGGGCGCCGACGTGGTCATCCGCTACGAGGTCGACGTGATCCCGGACTTCAAGACCCCCGACTGGAAGGCCGTCAAGGTCCCGGCCGAGACCGTCGCCGTGGCCGAGGCCGACGTCGAGGAGTTCATCGCCAAGCTCCGCGAGCAGCGCTCCCGCTACGAGAAGACCGAGGAGGCCGCCGCCAAGGGCGACTACGTCCGCATCGCCTACGCCGGCACCATCGGCGGCAAGGCCATCGCCGAGGTCGACGCCGAAGCCAAGTCGTACGGCTCGGCCGAATCCACCTGGGAGGAGGCCGGCGCCACCGGCGAGATCGTCGCGGTGCCCGCCATCGCCCAGGCCGTGATCGGCCTCAAGGCCGGCGACGCCACCAAGGCCACCTACACCTTCCCGACCACCCATGAGCGCGAGGCCCTCCGCGGCCAGACCGCCGAATACGCCATCACCGCCAGCGAAGTCCGCCGCAAGACCGTCCCCGCCCTCGACGAGGCCTTCTTCAAGTCCATCGGCGTCAAGGACGAGGCCGAGCTCCGCGAGCAGGTCCGCAAGGGCGTCGAAGGCCAGAAGCAGCAGGCCGCCGCCACCGCCCGCCGCGAGAAGGCGGTCGAAGCCCTCCTCGCCGGCCTCGACTTCGCCCTCCCCGACTCCGCCGTCGACTCCGTCGCCAGCGGCCTCTTCTACGAGTACGCCCAGCTCCGCATGCGCAACGGCGCCAAGCCCGAGCAGCTCGAGACCCAGCGCGACGAGATCCTCGCCGAGGCCCGCAAGGCCGCCGCCGTCAAGGTCCGCGCCCAGGTCGTCCTCGGCCGCATCGCCAAGGAGGAGAAGCTCGAACTCACCCGCGAGGAGGTCGGCACCGCCCTCATGAGCGCCGCCTACGCCTCCCAGACCCCGCCCGAGAAGCTGGTCAAGGACCGCGCCCGGGTCGACGAGATCCGCCGGGACGCCCTCCTGAACAAGGCCCTGGACCTCGTCCTCGGCGATGCGCAGGCCAAGGTTGAGAAAGCCTGATTCCCGGGTATAGTACCCGGCGAACCCACCTCCGACCCATGTCCTACATCATCCCCAACGTAGTCGAACGCGATGCCCGCGGGGAGCGCGCGTGGGACATCTACAGCCGCCTCCTCAAGGACCGCATCATCTTCCTCGGGGCGCCGATCTACGACGAGGTCGCCAACGCGATCATCGCCCAGATGCTGTTCCTGCAGATGGAGGACCCGAAGAAGGACATCTCGATCTACATCAACTCCCCGGGCGGCTCGATCACCGCGGGCATGGCGATCTACGACACGATGAACTTCCTCACCTGCGAGGTGAACACCTACTGCGTCGGGCTCTCGGCCAGCATGGCCACGGTGCTCCTCGCGGCCGGGACCAAGGGCAAGCGCTACGCGCTCCCCAACTCCCGCATCATGATCCACCAGCCGAGCGGCGGCGCCACCGGCCAGACCTCGGACATCTCGATCGCGGCGAAGGAGATCCTCCGCTGGCGCGACACGCTCAACCACGTCCTCGCCAAGCACAGCGGCAAGACGCCGGAGGACCTGCAGCGCGACTCCGACCGCGACTTCTACATGACGGCCGAGCAGGCCAAGGCCTACGGCCTCGTCGACCACGTCGTCCAGCCCAAGCCGGGCCGCGCCTGATCCCATGGCCGGCGACCGGGCGGAGACCTGTTCCTTCTGCGGCAAGCCGGCCGCCAACGCCGGCAAGCTCATCGCGGGCCCCGGTGGCGTCGGCATCTGCGACGCGTGCGTCGGCACCTGCGGACGGCTGCTCGAGCGCGAGCGCGCCAAGGACGGCAAGCCGGCCCCCGCCGGGTCCGCGGCCGCCGGTCCCGCCGTGCAGGAGGCCGCCAAGGCCCACCCGCTCGCGCCCGTCAAGCTGATCGCCCCGACGCAGCTGCGCGTCGAGCTCGACGCCCACGTCATCGGCCAGGACCACGCCAAGAAGGTCCTCTCCGTCGCCGTCCACAACCACTACAAGCGCCTCAACGACCGGCTCCGCAAGGCGACCGCGGCCGAGGCCGGCGAGCTCGCCGACGTGGAGCTCGACAAGAGCAACGTGCTCCTGATCGGCCCGACGGGCACCGGCAAGACGCTCCTCGCGAAGTCCCTGGCCCGCATGCTCGACGTGCCCTTCGCGATCGCCGACGCCACCACGCTGACCGAGGCCGGCTACGTGGGCGACGACGTCGAGAACGTCATCCTCCGCCTGCTGCAGGCCGCCGACATGGACGTCGCCCGGGCCGAGCGCGGCATCATCTTCATCGACGAGATCGACAAGATCGGCCGCAAGTCCGACTCCGCCTCGATCACCCGCGACGTCTCCGGCGAGGGCGTGCAGCAGGCCCTCCTCAAGCTGCTCGAGGGCACCGTCTGCAACGTGCCGCCCGCCGGCGGCCGCAAGCACCCGGAGCAGCAGTGCATCCGCGTCGACACGGCGGACATCCTCTTCATCTGCGGCGGGGCGTTCGTCGGGCTCGACCGCCTCATCGCCAAGCGCGCGGGCTCCAAGTCCCTCGGCTTCGTGCCCGCCCAGAGCGAGGCGGCGAAGCTCAGCGCCGAGGAGATCGTCAAGGGACTCCAGCCCGAGGACCTCTTCGCCTTCGGGATGATCCCGGAGTTCGTCGGCCGCCTCCCGGTCATCTCCGTGCTGGAGCCCCTCGACCGCGAGGCGCTCATCCGCATCCTGACCGAACCCCGCAACGCCGCGACCAAGCAGTACCGCAAGCTCTTCGCCCTCTCGGGCATGACCCTCGAGTTCAGCCGCGAAGCCCTCGAGGCCGCGGCCGACAAGGCCCTGGCGCTCGGCACCGGCGCCCGCGGCCTGCGCAGCGTGCTCGAGAACGTCCTGCTGGACACGATGTACGCGCTGCCCTCCGCGGCCCCGGGCTCGAAGTTCACGGTCACGCCCGAGGCCATCCGCGGGGAAAAACCGGTCGCGGTCGCCGCGCCGAAGAAACAAGCCTCCTGACCCCCATGATCGTCTACCCGGCCATCGACATCCGCGGCGGGCGTTGCGTCCGCCTGAGCCAAGGTCGCGACGACGCCCGGACCCACTACTACGAGGACCCGGTCGAGCCGGCCGTGCAGTTCGCCCGGGCCGGCGCGGAGTGGATCCACGTGGTCGACCTCGACGGCGCCTTCGGCGGCGCCCCGCTGAACCTCGCCACCCTCGGCCGCATCGCCCAGCTCGGCCCGAAGGTCCAGTTCGGCGGCGGCATGCGCGACCGCGCCCTCGCCGAACAGGCCTACGCCGCCGGCGCGGGCCGCGTCGTCATCGGGACGCGCGCCGCGACCGACCCGGCTTTCCTGCGCGAGATGGCCAAGGCCCATGGCCCCCGCCTCGCCGTCGGCATCGACGCCAAGGACGGCCTCGTCGCCGTCAAAGGCTGGACCGCCGTCACCGCCCTCAAGGCCACCGACTTCGCCAAGGAGGCCGGCGAACTCGGGGTCTCGACCGTCATCTATACCGACATCGCCACCGACGGCATGCTCACGGGCCCGAACTGGCAATCCCTCGAGGCGGTCCTCCGGGCCTGCCCCTGCGGGGTGATCGCCTCCGGCGGGGTCGCCGGCACGGAGGACGTGGCCCGTCTGGCCCAGTTGTCGAAGGCCTACCCCAACCTGGTCGGCGCCATCGTCGGCAAAGCCCTCTACGAAGGCCGTTGCGACGTCGCCGGCCTGCTCCGGGCCTGCCGCTGACCGGAAGACCGAAAAACGGGGCCTTTGGGCCGGTTTCAGGGGCGACGAAGGCGCGCCGAGGCTTGCCAACCGAGCCCTCGCTCGCAACATCGACCCTCCTATGGCCACGATTCGCCCCCTCCTCGCCTTCCTCGCGCTCGGTCCGTCCCTCTTCGGGGCCGACGCCCCGGCCGCCGGCACGCCGACCGTCGGCGAAGTGATCGCCAAGGCCCAGGCCGCCATGGTCAAGAACGCCGACGCCCTGCGTAGCATCAAGAGCCTCCACCTCGAAGCCAAGATCACCGACGCCGAAGGCAAGGGCGCCGGCTCCGTCATCATCCAGGTCGCCACGCCCTTCAAGCGCCGGGAGTTCGCCTACAACGCCAACCACTCCGTCGAGACCATCACCTGCGCCAACGGTCTGGAAGGCTGGACGAAGAATTCCGAACTGGTCACCGGCGGCCGCTCCCAGCTCGGCGTCATGCGCTACGAGGCGGTGAGCACCCTCAAGGACATGGCCACCGACGAGCTCGCCTTCTACGCCGCCCCCGCCGCCGGCGCCGGCAAGGCCGAGTACAAGGGCGAGGCCGAGGTCAACGGCCGCAAGGTGCACAGCGTCGAGTACAGCTACCGCGGCGGCTTCAAGGTCACCCGCCACTTCGACGCCAAGGATTTCCACCTCGTGGCCTCCGATATGCCCGGCCGGGCCGGCAAGGTGCAGCGCCAGGTGGTCGACGAGAGCGTCTGGGTCGAGGGCGTGTCCTTCACCAAGAAGGAAACCATCCTCCTGGACGGCAAGAAGGTCAGTTCCGTCGAGTACACCCAGGTGGTCGTGAACCACGAAGTGCCCGACGCCGCCTTCGCCTTCCCCCAGCGCTGAGCCGATGCCGGTCCTCCGGGCCAGCGACAAGGGTTTCGAAGCCCGCCTGCGCGCCTTCATCGGCAACGGCGAGGCCGCCGAGGACGTGCGGACCGCGGTCGCCGGGATCGTCGCCGACGTGAAGCAGCGCGGCGACGCGGCCGTCCTCTACCACACCGCCAAGTTCGACCACGCGAAGCTGAACGTCCGCCAGCTGCGGGTGCCGGCCGCCCAGATCGAACAGGCCGCCACCCGCCTCGACCCGGCCAAGCGCAAGGCCTTCGCCGAGGCCGCGAAGTGCATCGAGGATTTCCACCGCCGGACCCTGCCCAAGGGCTGGACGGCGAAGAACCCGCACGGCGCGACCGTCGGCGAGCGCTACCATGCGATCCGCCGCTGCGGCCTCTACATCCCCGGCGGCCAGGTGCCGCTGGTCTCCACCGCGCTGATGACGGCCCTGCCCGCGAAGGTCGCCGGCGTGCCCGAACTCTGCGCCTGCACGCCGCCCCAGGCGGACGGCAAGGTCAACCCCGACATCCTCGCCGCCCTGCACCTCGCCGGCGTCAAGGAAGTGTACGCGGTCGGCGGCGTCCAGGCCATCGCGGCCCTCGCCTATGGCACCGACAGCATCCGCGCGGTCGACAAGGTCTTCGGGCCCGGCAACGCCTACGTCACCGAGGCCAAGCGCCAGCTCTTCGGCGTCGTCGGCGTCGACCTCCTCCCCGGCCCCAGCGAGGTGATGATCATCGCCGACCGCACCGCCAAGCCGGCTTGGGTCGCGGCCGACCTCTGCGCCCAGGCCGAGCACGGCTCGGGCAAGGAGAAGCTCTACCTCGTCGCCGACTCCGCCGAACTCGTCGAGCGCTGCCTGTCCGAGGCCCGCTCGCAGGCGAGCCGCCTCACGCACGGCGACAAGATCCGCCTCGCCCTGGACCGCATGGTCTGCGCCGTCGTCGTCGACCGCCTCGAGGACGCCGCCGAAGTCGCGAACCTGGTCGCCCCGGAGCACCTCGAGCTGATGGTCGCGAAGTCCAAGCTCAACGCCCTTTCGGCCCGCATCACCACCGCCGGCGCCCTGCTGCTCGGGCACGAGACCCCGACGGTGCTGGGCGACTTCACCGCGGGCCCGAGCCACACCCTGCCGACCGGCGGGACCGGCCGTTTCTTCAGCGGGCTGCGCGTGGCCGACTTCCTCCGCCGCACGAGCCTCGTGCGCTACGACGCGGCCTCGCTGCGCAAGGCGGCCTCCGTGGTCGACGCTTTCGCCCGGATGGAGCGCCTCGACGCCCACGGTCGTTCGCTGACGGTGCGCCTCGACCCGAAGGCCTAGCCGACGACGAGCAGGCTGACCTGCGGGCGGCACCAGAAGCGCACGCCGTAAAGGTTGCCGACCCCGCGGGTGATGTGGACCAGCCGGCCTTCCCGTTCGCGGAGGCCTTCGATGTGCGACTTATCGGAGACCGGCGCCACCCATTCGGCCAAGCCGGGCACGCCGACCTGGCCGCCGTGGGTGTGCCCGCAGAGCATGAGGTCCCAATGGTAGGGCATGGCCGCGATGCGCGCATCCGGATTATGGTTCAGCAGCAGGTGGGCGAGCGGCTCCCGGCCCGGGCCGCGCCGCGGCGTCAGGCAGCGGGCCGGATGGTTCTGCTTCGTCCACAGGTCGCCGAGCCCCGAGACCTTCAGCCGGCCGCCGCGCACCGCGACCTCGCGCGTCTCGTTCACCAGCGTCTCGACCTGGGCGGCGCGCAGCAATCCCATGACCGCGGCGGTGCGGGCGACTTCGCCGATCGGACCGTCCGCCACGATCGCATCGTGGTTGCCGAGGCAGGCGAACGTCGGGGCCGCGGCGCTCAGCCGGCGCAGGACGGCGGCGTAGGCCGCGGCCTCGCGGAGGCGGCCGGTGATGTAATCGCCGGTCAACGCGACGAGGTCGGGGCGCTGCGCGAGCCCGAGTTCGACGGCCTGCTCGATGTGCGCGAGCGAGACGTGCGGACCGAGGTGCAGGTCGGAGAGGTGCAGGATGCGCAGCCCGGGCGGGGCGGGGAAAAGCGCGCGGTCAAGCGGGACTTCGGCGAGCTCGAACCAGCCGGGTTCGGCGTAACGCGCGTAGGCGGCCGCGGACAGCCCCACCCCGCCCGCCGCCAAGGCCGCCAGGAACGCCCGGCGGCTCGGACGGGGACGGGGCGGGACGGGCGCGGTCATGGGCGCGATCAATCGTACAGGGCCCGGAGCACCGCGGCGTGCAGCTGCGGCGCGGCGGCGATGACGTTGCCGCCGGCGAGCGCGTCGCCGCCCCGCCAATCCGTGACGACGGCGCCGGCGCCGCGCAGGATGGGCAGGACCGGGATGAGGTCCCAGGGGTTCATCACCGGATCCGCCACCACGTGCGCGCGTCCGCTGGCCACGAGCAGGTGCCCGTAGCCGTCGCCCCACGTGCGCGTGTGCGCGACGGAGTCGGCGAGGCGCTGCCAGCGCGCCCCCTTGTGCAGGCGGCGGACGTTGTCGAAGTCGGTCGAGACGACCACGGCCTCCGCGAGCGGCACCTCGGCGGCGCGCACGACGCGGCCGTTGAGCCGGGCCACCTCGTTGTCGCCGACGAGGCGTTCGCGCAGGATGGGTTGGTCGATGAGCCCGAGCAGGGGCGCGCCGCGGTGGCGCAGGCCGATGAGCGTGACGTAGAGCGGGACGCGGGAGAGGAAGGACTTGGTGCCGTCGATCGGATCCAGCACCCAGCAGAACTCGGCGTCGGCGTTCTCCGGCCCGAACTCCTCGCCGAGGATGCCGTGGCCGGGGTAGGCCTTCTTGATGGCCGCGCGCATGATCCGCTCGGCTTCCTTGTCGGCCACCGTGACCGGCGTGCCGTCGGGCTTGATTTCGATCTCCGTGTCGGACCGGGCGTGGGCGGCGACGAGGACGCCGCGGGCGAGGTCGGCCAAGGACTCGGCAAAGTCCGTCAACTCCCGCCGGCTGGCTTCGTTCAGCATGCCCAAGGGGTAAGGCGACCGTCCGTCCGCTCCAAGCGAAAAGGCGGAAGCCCGGCTTGAAGGCGCGCCCGAAACGAACGAAGGTGGGGCATGCTTCCCCGTGGCCGCTTCCTTGGGCTCCTGTTCGGCGTCGCCGCCCTCGGGGCCGCCCCCTGCCGCCTTGAGATCGTCGAACGCGGGAACGGGTGGCCCGTCCCCGGCGTCGAACTACGCACCGTGCACGGCGCCCGCCTGGTCTCGGACAACGCCGGCCTGATCGCGTTCGACCTGCCCGAGCTGATGGGCCGGGAGACCTGGGCCGAAGTCCATGGCCATGGTTACGGCGTGAAGCGGGATGGCTTCGGCTACGCCGGCGTCCGGTTCGTCCCGCGCCCGGGCGCGACCGTGCGGATCGAGGTCGACCGCGCCCAACCCGCCCGCCGGCTCGGACGCCTCACCGGCGCCGGCCTCTTCGCGGAAAGCCAGAAGCTGGGCGAGGAACTGGACTGGCCGGAAAGCGGCGTGCAGGGTTGCGACAGCGTGGTGACCGCGCGCTTCGCCGGAAAACTCCACTGGTTCTGGGGCGACACGAACCTCGCCCGCTACCCGTTGGGGATCTTCAACGTCTCCGCCGCCACGACCGCCGGCTTCACCCCGCCCGCCCGGCCACCGCTGAAGGTGCGCTTCGATTATTTCCGGAACGCGGCCGGGGCGCCCCGCGGCGTGGCCGAGGTGCCCGGAGACGGCCCCACCTGGGTCTGGGGCGCGGCGACGGTGCCCGACGCCCAGGGCCGCGAGCACCTCGTGGCCTCGGCCGTGAAGGTCAGGGGCAACATGGAAGCCTACCGCTGGGACCTGGTGGAGTGGGACGCCGCCGCGGCGAAATTCGCGCCGCTGCTGACCTTCTGGAGGAAGTCGGCCGCGGAACCCCAGCCGACCAAGGTGCCCGATGGGCATGCGCTGAAGTGGACGGATGCGGCGGGCAAGGCCTGGCTGCTCTTCAGCAACCCCTTCCCGACGATGCGCTGCCCGGCCACGTACGAGGCCTGGAAGGATCCCTCGACCTGGGAGCCGCTGGCGCCCGACCGCCGGGTGCTGACCGCGGAGGGCAAACCCGTCGAAGCCCACGGCGGCGACCTCGCCTGGCACCCGTGGAGCCGCCGCTGGTTGCTCCTGTTCACCCAGAAAGGCGGCGGCTCCTCCTACCTCGGGGAAATCTGGCTGGCGAGCGCGCCGAGCCCGACCGGTCCATGGACCGACGCCCGGAAGGTGGCCACGCACGACCACTACACGTTCTACAACCCGATCCTGCACGCGGAGGCCTTCCGCGACGATTCCCCGCTGATCCATTTCGAGGGGACTTACGTGACGACGTTCTCGGGCCGCCGCGAGCCGACCCCGCGCTGGGACTACAACCAGGTGCTCTACCAGGTGGACCTCGCGGCGCCGCCGTTCGCCGAGGCCAAATGACCCGCCTGCTTGACGCGGACACGCCCCCGCAGGATGGTGGGCCGATGGACGCCGCCACCCTCCGCCTGCTCGACGCCCGTCGCCACCCGGGACGGACGGCGGTGATGCGCCAGAGCTGGGAACACCTCTTCTTCCTCCATTGGCGCGTGGACCCGGCGGAGGTCGCGCGGCACCTGCCCGCCGGACTCACGGTGGACACCTTCGACGGACAGGCCTACCTCGGCATCGTCGGCTTCCGGATGCGCCGGGTGCGCCCGCGGGGACTGCCGGCGCTGCCTTGGCTGTCGGACTTCAACGAGCTCAACGTGCGCGTCTACGTGCGCGACGCCGCCGGCGAACCCGGCGTCTGGTTCCTCTCCCTCGATTGCGACCGCTGGCCCGCGGTGCGGATCGCCCGCGCGGGCTTCGGCCTGCCCTACCGCGACGCGGAGATGGCGCACCGGCCCTTCGGCGACCGCTGGACGATGGACTGCCTCCGCGCGGGCCACGCCCACTCGGCGCGCTACGCCTGGAAGCCCCTGACGCCGCCGGCGCCGGCCGAGCCGGGCACGCTGCTCTTCCACCTGGCGGAGCGGTACAGCTTCTTCAGCGTCCGCGGGGGCCGGCTCCTGCGCGGCCAGGTCCACCACGCGCCCTACCGGCTCAGCCTCGCGCAGCTCACGACCTGGAGTGAACAACCGGTCGAATGGGACGGCTTCCCGGTCGCGGGACGCGCGCCGGACCACGCCCATTGCTCCGTCGGCGTCGACGTCGAGGCGTTCGGCCTCGTGCCCGCCCATGCGTAGGCGGCTCGCCGAGTACCGCCATGCGGTCTGGGACTGGAACGGCACCCTGCTGGACGACACGTGGCTGTGCTGCGCCTCGCTCAACCTCCTGCTCGCCGAGGACGGCCACCCGCGCGTGGATCCGGAGCGCTACCGCCGCATCTTCGAGTTCCCGGTGATCAAGGTCTACCAGGCGATCGGCTTCACGCCGGATGAGTCGTCCTTCCGCGCGATGTCCGTCCGCTTCATGGCGGCGTACGAGGCGCGCAAGCACGAGTGCGACCTCCATCCCGGCGCCCTCGACCTCCTCGACGGCCTGAGCGCGCGGGGCACCACGCACTCGGTGCTCTCGGCGTATGAACGCACGCTGCTGGAGGCGACCCTCCGGCAATACGGGCTCCGCGACCGGTTCCGCAAGGCCTGCGGCGGCGACGACATCCACGCGGGCAGCAAGGAGACGCGGGCCCGGCGGCACCTCGACGACCTGGGCCTGGCCGCGGCCGACGTGCTCTACGTGGGCGACACGGCGCACGACGCCGAGGCGGCCCGGGCGATGGGCGTCGATTGCGTGCTGGTCGCGCACGGCCATCAGCACCGCGACCGGCTCGAGGGACTGGGGGCGCGCGTGGTCGACGGGTTCGCCGAACTGGTGGCGGAACTTCAGGCCGCCCCGTAGGCGGCGGCGACGCGCCTGACGGTGTCGACGTGCAGCCGGGCGGTGTGCGCGCGGTCGCGGTTGTAGCCGCCGCCGTAGAGGGCGACGAGCGGGACCCCGCGGGCGCGCGTCCACGCGAGGACCCGCGCGTCGCGCGCGGCGAAGTCGGCGTCGGTGAGCGCCATCTGCCCGAAGCGGTCGTCGACGTGCAGGTCCGCGCCGGCGTTCCAGAAGACGACGTCGGGGACGAAGCGGCCGGCGATCTCGGCCAAGGCCGCGTCGAGCGCCGCGAGGTAGGCCGGACCGGCCACGCCGCGCGGCAGGGGAACGTCGAGGTCGCCGGTTTCCTTCTCCGCGGGGTAGTTGCGGCCGACGTGCAGCGAGGCGCTGAAGCGGTCGGGCTGGCCCCGCAGGAGCGCGTGGGTGCCGTTGCCCTGGTGCGCATCGGTGTCGAGGACGAGCGCGCGCAGGCCGGGGCGCTCGGCCCGCAGCACGGCGCAGGCGACGGCCACGTCGTTGAGCACGCAGAACCCGAGCCCGCGGTCGGCGAAGGCATGGTGCGTACCGCCGCCGAGATTGGCGGCGACGCCGACCTCGAGCGCGGCGCGGAGCGCGAGGACGGTCCCGTGCGTCTCGCGGCGGCAACGGTCGAAGAGCGCCGCATCGTCCGGCAACCCGAGCCGATTACGGTCGAAGACCGACAGCCCGCCGTCGCGGACCGCCGTCAAGTAGGCGGGGTCGTGGACGAGCGTGAGCAGCTCCCACGGCGCGGGCTCCGGCGCCAGGAACATGGCGTCCGGGAGCTCGGCCTCCAGCAGGGCCCGGCTCCGCGAAAACTTGTCCATCGGGAAAGGATGCTCCGCCGGCAAGGGGTAGTGGTAGAGCGGGTGATGGAAGCAGCGGAGGCGCATGCCGGGTCGCCAAAGTCCCGGGCGAACCCGCGGTGTCAAACCCGGCCGCGCGAAGGGGTTTTGGTTGCCCAAGGGCGGGCAAGTCCGTTCAAATAGCCCCTCCCCGACCCCGCCATGAGCTCCGAAGAAATCGACGACGTCAAGAAGGCCCAAGCCGAAGGTTTCGGCTCGAACGAGCAGATCTTCCCGCCCTCCGCCGACTTCGTGTCCAAGGCCCGCGTCAAGGGCATGGACGGCTACCAAGCCCTCTACAAACGCTCGATCCAGGACCCGGAGGGCTTCTGGGCCGACGAGGCCAAGGAGCTCGCCTGGTTCCAGCCGTGGACGAAGGTGGTCGACGAAGCCAGGAAGCCGTTCTTCCGCTGGTTCGTGGACGGCAAGACCAACATCGCCTACAATTGCCTCGACGCCCAGGTCGCCAAGGGACTCGGCGACAAGGTCGCCATCGTCTACGAAGGCGAACCCACCGTCGACGGCCGCGCCACCGAGGTGCGCCGCATCACCTACCGCCAGCTGCTCTCCGAAGTGAGCCGCTTCGCGAACGTGCTGCAGGGCATGGGCCTCCGGCGCGGCGACACCGTCGCGATCTACATGCCGATGGTCCCCGAGCTCGCGATGGCCGTCCTCGCCTGCGCGCGCCTCGGCCTCGTCCACTCCGTCGTCTTCGGGGGCTTCTCCGCCGAGTCGATCCGCGACCGCGTCAACGACGCCAAGTCCAAGGCCGTCATCACCATGGACGGCGGCTACCGCCGCGGGAAGTTCCTGCCGCTCAAGCAGACCGTCGACGAGGGCGTGAAGGATTGCCCGACCTGCGCGCACGTGCTCGTGCTCCAGCGGCACCCGGGCAAGCCCGACGCGGGTTGCGTCATGCGGCCCGGCCGCGACGTCTGGTACCACGAGGCCGCCGCGCAGGTCTCCGACCGGTGCGACGCCGTCCGACAGGAGGCCAACGAGATGCTCTTCCTGCTCTACACCTCCGGCTCCACCGGCAAGCCCAAGGGCATCATGCACAGCGTGGGCGGCTACATGGTCCACGCCTACGCGACCAACAAGTACGTCTTCGACCTCCGCGGCGACGACCTCTTCTGGTGCACCGCCGACGTGGGCTGGGTGACCGGCCATACCTACGTGGTCTATGGTCCGCTGCTCAACGGCGCCACCGTGCTGATGTACGAGGGCGCGCCCGACGCCCCGGACTTCGGGCGCTTCTGGAAGATCGTGCAGGACCACAAGGTCACCGTCTTCTACACCGCCCCGACCGCCATCCGCGCCTTCATGAAGTGGGGCGACGAGTGGGTGAAGAAGCATGACCTCTCCTCGCTGCGCCTCCTCGGCTCCGTCGGCGAGCCGATCAACCCCGAGGCCTGGCTCTGGTACCACAGGCACATCGGCGCCGAGCGTTGCCCGATCGTGGACACCTGGTGGCAGACCGAGACCGGCGGCCACATGATCACCCCGATCCCGGGCTGCACGCCGACCAAACCCGGTTCGGCCACCCTGCCTTTCTTCGGCGTCGACGCCGCCGTGCTCGACGAGCAGGGCAACGAGACCGACCACGGCATCCTCGCCATCCGCAAACCCTGGCCGGGCATCACGCAGGGCATCTTCGGCGACGAGCAGCGCTACGTGGACACCTATTGGAACCGCTGGGGCGGAAAATATTACTTCCCCGGCGACGGCGCCATCCGCGACAAGGACGGCTACCTCTGGATCACCGGCCGCGTCGACGACGTGGTGAACGTCTCCGGCCACCGCATCGGCACGGCCGAGCTCGAGGCGATCTTCATCGAGGACGCCACGGTCGCCGAGTCCGCGGTCATCGGGGTGAAGCACGACCTCAAGGGACAGGGCCTCATGGCCTTCGTCATCCTGAAGTCCGCCGCCGCGCAGGGCGTCAACGAGGCGGAGCTCGCCAAGAAGCTCAACGCGATGGTCGACGCCAAGATCGGCAAGTTCGCCCGACCCGAACGCATCGTCTTCGTGCCCGACCTGCCCAAGACCCGTTCCGGCAAGATCATGCGCCGGTTGCTGCGCGACATCTCCGAGGGCCGGGAACTCGGCAACGTCTCCACCCTGGCCGATCCGGCCGTGGTCGAGGCCATCCGGGCCAAGTTCGCCACCAAGGGCTGAGCAACCCGCCAGCCGCCCCGAGACCCCGACCCTGTCGGGGTTTTTTGTTTGGAATAGCGGTTGGCGGTTGGGGGTTGGCGGTTGG